>CAZKWK010000056.1:0-11708 GCA_964556335.1 uncultured Bordetella sp.
CTTGCCGATCTTATCGTCGAGGTGGTTGCGGCCGATCTGAGAAGAACCGGCGCCTTTAGCCTCCTGCCCATCGGGCCTCAGAATCCACCGTTGTCTGAGGCCACGCCGGTGGATGCCACGCTCTTTGCCCAGTGGCGTGCGCAGAGTGCGGATGCGCTCGTGGTAGGAAGCCTCACCCGCACATCGGCCAACGAAATTGAAGTGCGGTTTCGTCTTCTCGATACGCTGAAGTCGGAAGACTTGGGGGGCCTCGCCCTCACCAGCCCCCTATCGACGCTCGATGCGCGACGTTCCGCCCACCGCATCGCCGACTACATCTACGAACGGCTTACTGGGGAGCCCGGATTTTTCTCCACGCGGCTTGCCTATGTGCGCAAAGAAGGCGCCAATCACCTGCTCACCATCGCCGACTCCGATGGCGAGAATGCGCAACCCGCGCTGCGGTCCAGCCAGCCGATTATTTCGCTCACCTGGTCCCCCAATGGGCAGTACCTCGCCTATGTCTCCTTTGAGACAGGCAAGCCCGTGGTCTATGTGCACGAACTCGCCACTGGCAAGCGCACAGTCGCAGCCAACCAACGCGGTAGTAACAGCGCACCAGCCTGGTCGCCCGACGGCAAGTATTTGGCTGTGGTACTTACCAAAGACGGGGTCTCGCAGATCTATACCGTGAACCCCGACGGCAGTAACCTGAAGCGCCTCACCCGCTCGTCGGCGATTAATACCGAGCCCACCTTCTCGGGCGACGGAAAATTCATCTACTTCACCTCCGACCAAGGCGGCAGCCCGCAGGTCTACCGCATTCGATCCGATGGGTCTGGCAGCCCCGAGAGAATCACCTTTACCGGCGGCTTTAACGCCCGGCCCATGGTCAGCCCCGACGGCAAACAGCTCGCCTATGTTGCGCGCCGCGACGGCAATTTCGTGATCTGCATCATGAACCTGGAAACACGGCAAGAGGTGGTCGTCAGCAATGGTCCGAAAGACGACTCGCCGAGCTTCGCCCCGAACAGTCGATGGGTCATTTTTTCCAGCCGTGTGGGGGGCAGAGACCTTCTGTCTGCGGCCTCCATCGACGGCCGCGTTCGATCCCGTATCAGCCTCGACACTGCCGGTATTCGCAACCCCGCCTGGGGCCGAATTCCCTAAGCGGTGCTCTTTACCAAGGAGATTGCCACTATGTGGACCGTACACCTCAAACTCGTGGCTGCCGCCCTCGCCACCGCGGTGGTTGCCGGCTGCTCAAGTGTCAGCCTCGAAGAACCCGCCCCCATCCTCGGGGGCAATGAGGCCGGTCAGCCGACTGGCTCCGCGCCCGCCACCGCTGCAAGCACCACAGTCGTTCCCGGTAGCGTGCGCACCGAGCAAGGCATAGACCCCAGCCGATCGACTACTGTCCCGCCCGGCACCATCCCCGGGCAGCCGCTTCCCGAGCAGCCGCTTGCGGGTCCCGACGGGGTGTCTTACGGGTCTATCTATTTCGCCTTTGATAGCGCGGAGGTGGGGCGCGATTACCAGCCACTTCTGGAGAAGATAAGTGAGGTTCTCAAAACCTATCCAAACCAGCGACTGGTCATTGAAGGCAACACCGACGACCGGGGCACCTCTGAGTACAACATCGCCTTGGGACAACGCCGCGCCGAGGCCGTCCTAAGTGCGCTGCGCATTCTTGGCGCGCCCGACAGCCGCATTGAACCCGTAAGTAATGGCGAGGAAAAACCCCGTGACCGCAATACCACGGAGGCCGCCCGCGCCGAGAATCGCCGTGCAGACGTCTTCTTCAGAAACTAGACACCATCCTCAGAGCCCAACGCCCCAATCCCCCATGAACCGCGCACGCAGCCTCCCCACATCTGTCCGTCATAGCCTTTTCCTGAGTCTCATCGGTGCGTTTTTCTCCGCTGCGTGCATCGGTTCGGCCCAGGCCCAACTCTTCGCCGATGACGAGGCCCGCAGGGCTATCATCGATATCCGCACGAAGCTCACGCAAATCGAGGCCAGACAGAGCCAGATCGAGACGCGCCAGGCCGAGATGGCGGGCCTCAACGCGCGGGTAGAGGGTCTTTCCAGAGCCCAGCTCGACAGCATTAGCACCGCGGAATCTCTCCGCAAAGATATTGCCCAGATTCGTGGTGCCTTGGAGCAACTCACCCAGCAGATCAAGGTGAGCGAGGAGCAGCAGCGTAAGTTTGCTCAGCCTCTCGAAGCGCAGCTGCAGGCGCTCACAGGCCGGGTGGCGGCTCTGGAGCCCCAGGCAGTGGTGCTTGATGATCAGAAGCTCATGGTGCCGGCGGCCGAGAAGTCCGCGTTCGAGGCGGCCCAGTCGCTGCTAGCCTCGCGTGCCATTGAGGCGGGCGCAGCCGCCTTTAGTGACTTCACCTCCCGGTTTCCGGTCTCCGCGCTCGCCCCCTGGGCGCTGAGCTTTGAGGGCTCAGCCTACTACGCGCTCAAGAACTACCCCGCTGCCATTCAGGCCCTTAGCCGACTCTCCAAAGACCATCCAAACCCCGGGCGCACCGCAGATGGGCTGCTGACGCTTGCAGCCAGCCAGGCAGAATCTGGCCAGACCACAGCGGCCCGCACCACGCTTGCCTCGGTGGCCAAGCGGTTCCCTGGTTCCGCAGCGGCACGCACTGCGACCCAGCGGCTCAAGGCATTACCTACCGCCGGCAGTAAATGACCGACATCGTCCAGGTAGAGGCCCTCAGTGCATGGGTGGTCTGGTCTGGGCTGTCTATCGGTCTGGTCTTTGGCGCCTCCATGCAGACGGGGCGCTTTTGTACCTTGGGGGCGCTCTCCGACTGGGTACTCATGGGCAACAACAGCCGCATGCGTCTCTGGGTATGGGCCTTGGCGGTGGCCATCGGCCTGAGCCAGGCCGCCATTGGTCTAGGATTTCTGCAAGACAAGGACAGCTTCTACACCAGTAGCCGCCTACTCTGGCTCTCTCATATTCTCGGGGGCCTTACCTTCGGTTTTGGGATGGCGCTGGCCTCAGGCTGTGGCAGCCGCACCCTGGTTCGGCTCGGGGAGGGTAGCCTCAAGGCGCTCGTGGTTTTTCTGGTGATGGCCCTGGCCTCCTTCATGACCATTCGTGGCATCACCGGCGTTGCCCGGAGCCAGACCGTAGAGCAGATCTTCCTGACCCTCCCCAGCCGACAAGACCTCACGAGCCTCGTTGCCTTTGCCTTTCAGGCAACGTCCGAGCGCGTACGCCTGGCTCTCACCATCGGGCTCGTGGCACTGATGGCCTGGTTTGTTTTTTTTCATAGGGGGCCGCGCCTTGCCACACGGGGGATTATTACCAGTACGCTCGTGGGTGCCTGCGTCGCAGCCGGGTGGCTTGCCACGGGCTGGCTTGGCTTTATCGAAGAACACCCCAATACGCTCGAGCCCGCCTATCTGGTCACAAACACCCGGGGGCCGGAGAGCCTCACCTTCGTGGCGCCTTTGGCCTATAGCCTGGAGATCCTGCTCTACTGGAGTGACCGCTCTCAGGTCATGACCTTTTCCATTGCCACGGTACTCGGTACCGTACTGGGAGCAGGTATCGCCGCCGTAGTGAGTAAGCGCTTTCAGTGGCAAGGCTTCGCATCCACCGAAGACCTCGCACATCACCTGATTGGCGCAATGCTCATGGGCGTTGGAGGGGTGGTGGCGCTTGGCTGCACCATCGGGCACGGCCTCAGTGGCCTCTCGCTATTGGCCGTAGGCTCTGTGCTCTCGGTGGCCAGTATTCTTGTCGGAGGCTGGCTAGGTCTGAAATTTCTCGAACGGTCTCACTAACCCACCCACCGGACTGCCCACTGCGGCACCGCCCCCCGCAGGCTGCCCTAGACAGGTCGCTAGAAGGAGACAAAACCGCCCCATTTCCGGGCGGTTTTTTCTTTTTCTTCTTGGACACTACACAATGCCCTGAAAATCTGTAAGAATGTATTGACAGCTTAAGGTGTCTATTTTTATCCACACTAAGCTCGTAAGGATATTTTCAGGGTTTCTGCGTGCGTTCTTTGCGGGAGTTCCGGAAATACCCGACCTGGCGGTTCAAAACTTTCTATAGAAAAACAAGGAGTTCGGACTATGAGTGACAAAGACAGAGTATGGCCCACCGGCCTGACCGAAGCTGAGTCAGAAGAACTGCACCGCAACCTGATCCAAGGCACCCAGTTTTTTGGCCTGATCGCAGCGTTTGCACACCTCTTGGCTTATATCTATTCCCCCTGGCTGGGTTAAGGAGTCGCAATCATGATCTACGGAAAAATGTGGTGTGTTGTTCGCCCCTCGTTGGGTGTGCCGTTGATTATCGGTGCCGTAGCGGTGGGTTCGTTTGCCGTGCACCTCGCGCTGCTGACCCACACCGACTGGGTTCCCCGCTTCCTCAATGGGGGCCCGCCGGCGGCCAAGGCGGCAATGGTGGCACCAGCGGCAGATGTCGCGGCCGCTCAAGCACCCAAGGCCGACAAGCTCTAAGCACGGTTGGCCTGACAAGGGGTGTGGCCGCTCAGAACACCGATGGCCACCCCTCTTGCCAGACCCTTGAACCCTTTTTCGGCTTAGTTTCCGCCGTTCTTATTTCGTAAGTCTCGCGTTATGGCCCGCCCACCACGACGGCTTGCGCAACTCTGGGGCCAACTCGGGCCACGGTTTCTCCCTTTCGCCGACGTCGCCACCAGAGACCTTCCCCTCTCGCGACTCTTGCGGCTCTCGCTGTTTCAGGTCTCCGTGGGCATGGCCTTAGTGCTGCTCATTGGCACACTCAACCGGGTCATGATTGTGGAACTGCATGTGCCGGCGGCACTGGTTTCCACCATGATCGCATTGCCCATACTCTTTGCCCCGTTTCGGGCACTCATTGGCTTTCGCTCCGACCATTTTCGATCCGAGTTAGGCTGGCGGCGGGTTCCCTTCATCTGGAAAGGGAGTCTTGCCCAGTTTGGCGGCTTTGCCATCATGCCCTTTGCGCTACTCGTTCTCGCTGGCGCAGGGCAATCCGCCAGCGCACCCCTCTGGGTGGGCCAGCTGGCAGCGGCTGTCGCCTTTCTGCTAGTTGGCATGGGCTTACACACGGTACAGACTGTGGGGTTGGCTCTGGCCACCGATCTCACCGCAGAAGAGTCCCGGCCCAAGGTGGTGGGACTCATGTATGTGACGCTGCTGCTCTCCATGATGATCAGTGCGCTGGTCTTTGGCTGGCTCTTAGAGGAATACAGCCCCGGGCGACTGATTCAGGTCATCCAGGGGGCTGCGGTAACTACCCTATTGCTCAACGTGATCGCCATCTGGAAGCAAGAGCCGCGCGATCGGGCCAAAACGCATCAGAGCACTGCGGTGGCACCACGCTTTCGAGACGCCTGGGAGGCCTTTACCGCCGTGGCAGGCGCACGGCGATGGCTCGTCGCCATTGGCCTGGGCACGCTCGCCTTCACCATGGAAGATGTGCTGCTTGAACCCTATGGGGGTGAAATTCTCGGCATGACCGTCGCACAGACCACCTTTCTCACAGCCACCCTCGCGCTCGGGAGTCTTATCGGCTTTGGCATTGCCGCCCGGGCGTTGGGTCGTGGTGGCGACCCCATGCGCATGGCTGCCTTCGGCGTACTACTCGGCATTCCCGCCTTTTTGGTAGTGATCGTGGCCGCCCCGCTGCAATCCGTCTATGGCTTTTCTGCGGGCGTGCTGCTTATTGGGTTGGGTGCAGGTCTCTTTGGCCACGGTACCCTTACCGCCACCATGGGGCTTGCGTGTCCAGGACAGTCAGGGCTGGCTCTCGGTGCCTGGGGCGCCGTCCAGGCCACTGCAGCCGGCATCGGCATTGCGCTGGGCGGGATTTTGCGAGATCTGGCCACCTGGTTTACAGGCGACGCACAAGCCTATGTATTTGTTTATAGCCTAGAAGTGGTATTGTTACTCGCAACGCTATGGGTGATGGCCCCCCTGCTCAGAATTCCCTCCACTCGACCGTCTCCTCTCGGGGTGGTCGACCATTCGTAGAAGTCGCCTAAGGAGTTGTCATGGACATAAAAGATATTTTGGTTGTCCTGTATATCGTGATCTGCGTGTTTTTACTGGCCAACTGGTACAACCGTCCACGTGACAAGCGATAGGAGGCCGGCACCATGACTACGCTTTTCGTACTTTCTATTCTTGGGGTTCTGGCCCTTCCGCTCATTCACGCCCAGTATCTTCAGCAGGCCAAGGGCTACAGCGCCCGTGAGGCCTACAAAAACTTCGATCTCATTGGGTTTGGCTACATTCTGGTCGCCGCGCCCGCCATTGCTCAGTGGGTAGCGCGCCCCTGGTAGTTCGCCGTTTAGTCTGTCTGCTGCTCCCTACTCTGCCAGAACCCGCGCTTTTACCGAGCGGCGGAAGGCAGCGAAGAAAGACCAAAGAACCAGGGCCAACGAGAATGCCAGCAGCGTGGCACTAATCGGCCGATCGACGAACGTGGACATCTGACCACGCGAAATAAGCAAGGCCCGGCGCAGGTTCTCTTCCATGAGTGGCCCCAGTACGAAACCAAGCAGCAGGGGCGCAGCCTCAAAACGCATGACCATCATGCCGTAGCCCATCAGCCCAATGATCGCCACCATGAGAATGTCAAAGGTATTGCTGTTCACGCTGTAGACCCCGAGACCGATAAACACCAAGATCGCGGGGTAGAGCATGCGGTATGGGATCTTTAAAATCGCCACCCATAGTCCAATCATCGGGATATTAAGAATGAGCAACATCACATTCCCGATACCAAAACTCACGATCAGGCCCCAGAAGAGTTCGGGCTGCTCTGTCATCAATCGGGGGCCTGGTTGTATGCCGTGCATGATGAGGGCACCGAGCATCAATGCCATAACGGCATCACCAGGAATGCCAAGCGACAACGTAGGCACGAAGGCTGTCTGGGCGGCAGCATTATTCGCGGCTTCGGGTGCGGTGAGTCCCTCAATCGCACCCTTCCCAAAACGACTTGGGTCTTTCGCCACACGTTTTTCTAGTGCATACGACATAAACGAAGCAATAGAGGCACCGGTGCCGGGCAACGCGCCAAAGAAACCACCCACTCCAGTACCACGGAGCATGGGAATGGCAGAGTCTCTCAGTTCTTGACGACGAGGCAGCATAGAACGCATCGTTATTTTCTTAGCCACCACCCCGTCGCGGGCCTGCAGAACGCTCGCAATGATCTCGGAGACGCCAAAGATACCCATTGCGAGTGCGACCAGATTGACCCCGTCCATGAGCTGCAAAATGCCGAAGTCAAATCGCGATTGCCCAGAATTGACATCAACCCCGATCGTGCCAATCAATAAACCGAGCACGACCATGGCCAGGCCCTTCACCGGAGATCCCGAGGCAAGCGTAGAGGCAGCGATAAGCCCCAAGACCATCATCGAAAAATATTCCGCAGCTCCAAATTTAAGTCCAAACTCTGCGATTGAGGGTGCGAATAAGACAAGTACAACAATCCCGAGCATAGAGCCGATGAAAGAAGCGATCGTCACCATAAAAAGTGCAACGCCCGCTCGCCCTTCTTTCGCCATGGGATAGCCATCGAGACAGGCCACTACCGAGGAGGGCGTACCCGGAAGATTCAACAGAATCGAAGCGGTCGACCCGCCATATTGGGCCCCGTAATAAACCCCCGCGAGCATTACGATAGCTGCAGTGGGCTCGATGTAATAGGTAATCGGCAGCAGCAACGATATGGCCGCCAGGGCACCAATGCCTGGCAGTACACCAATGAGCGTTCCAAGAAAAACGCCGATGAAGCAGTACAGCAGAGTCTGGGGGACGAGCGCCGCCTTTAGGCCAAGCAAAAGTCCGTCAAGGGTTTCCATAGACGCTTTCAGTAAGAAACAGGGGGCAGGACACGAGGCCTGAGAAGGTTTCTGCTAGGCATTCCACGGCCAGACCGGAATGACCATAGAAAGCCCAAGAATGAAGACCCCGTAAGTGATTACGGCAATGCCAATCGAAAGCGCGATCCGGGAACGCCACGGCATCGGGCTTGCCATCGAGGCAATCGCTGCGGAGAGGGCGGCAGTAATCACTAGACCCAGCGTCTTAAGAAGCAACGAGAAGGCCACAAGACTGCCCAGGACACAAACCAGCGGGCGCCAGTCCACCTGAATCTTCTCACCAGACCGAAAGAGCGCCGGCAGAAAGATGAAGAAGCCCAGGCCAGCCAAAATGAGACCCAGAACCACCGGAAAGAACCCCGGACCCATACGATTCAAGGTTCCAAATTCATAGCGTTGGGCGTAGTAGGCGACGAAAAGCCCTAGTGCCATCAGGCCCAGACCCCCGACGATGTCCTGGAAGTCTTTGTTTTTCATAATGGACGCTCTCCTAGGGTATTCCTTACATTGCCGCAAATTAAGCCTTGTAGGGGATTGGCAAAAGTATACTTCTTGGCTCTAAAACCCCTATTGGAGTAAACCCATGAAGAATTTTTCAAGACTCAGCAAGCTTGCTCTTGCTGGCGTAGCACTGGCGGTATCGTCTGCCAGCTTTGCCTTCCCCGAGCGGGAAATCAAAATGGTTGTTCCGTTTACTGCAGGCGGCCCCACCGATGTCGTCGCACGCACCATGGCAGAGGCCATGCGTAAGTCTTTGAATGTGCCTGTGGTCGTTGAGAACATGCCCAGTGCGGGCGGCATTCTCGCCCCAGGCTCCGTGGCCAAGGCAAAGCCCGATGGATACACCATTCTCATCCACCACATCGGCATGAGCACAGCGCCTGCGCTCTATCGCAAGCTGCAGTACAACCCGCTCACAGACTTCGAGCACATTGGCCTGATTAACGAAGTGCCCATGACCTTCATCGCACGCAAAGATTTTCCTGCCAACGACATGAAGGCCTTCATCACCACGGTGAAGTCTGACCCCAAGAAGTGGAATATGGCAAACGCTGGCCTAGGCGCTGCCTCGCAGCTCTGCGGCATGTTGTTCCAGTCGGCTATCGGAACCGATCTCACATCGATTCCTTACAAGGGCACTGCAGACGCCATGACAGCCCTCATGGGCGGCCAGGTGGACTTCATGTGCGACCAGACCACCAACACCACACCGCGCATTAAAGACGGCAGCGTCAAAGGCTATGCTGTGACGACCAAGAGCCGTTTGAAAACCGACGGCCTCTCTCAGCTACCCACTGTTGCGGAGTCTGGCTTGTCAAACTTCGAGGTCTCGGTATGGCACGGTTTCTATGCACCGAAGGGAACACCCAAGGCTGCGATGGATAAGCTCACCGCTGCGCTTCAGGCCGCGTTGAAAGATCCGGACGTTATCAAGCGTTTTGATTCTCTCGGTACCGAGCCCGTAAGCGCAGACAAGGCTACTTCGGCATTCCATGCGAAGTTCTTGAAGCAGCAGATCGACCTCTGGGGCCCGATCATTCAGAAGGCCGGTACATTCGCTGACTGATTTTCTGCATTGAAGAAGCGAGGGCAGGTGGGAAACCATCTGCCCTTTTTTGTTGCCTGAGGCTGAGCGATGCTTGTCAGGAGGCAACGGGGATTCAGTGCGGTGAGACAGACCCTGGGATTCAGACAGGCAATTTGACCCCTAGAACCCCTTCAAATTAGAATAGAAGGCTGTCTGAAGCAGTGTTGGGTCGGTAGCTCAGTCGGTAGAGCAGCGGACTTTTAATCCGTTGGTCGCGAGTTCGAGTCTCGCCCGACCCACCAGGTTTTCTCCAGTCTCTACGCGGCCTCGCACGCAACCCCACAGTTTCAAAATCCCCCAAAAACAGCATTTGTAGGCATTTGCAGTTGGCAGACGCTTACACAACAGTTCAGACGCTGTTCCTTGGCTCTGTGTCTGGTCCTGGCTATGAAAAAAACCAGGGCCACATGTGGCACACATCATTGAGGAGATTTCCGAATCCCCTCAAAAGCTTGAAATTTCTTGCTAAAATTGAATAGAGTAAAAATCTACTCAATTAATGAAAAGATTTACCGAAATCTTGTCAATGCGGCGCAAACTAAACGCAACCGACATTCTCGATGCGATCAAGGCTTTGCAGGCAGAAGGCCTTAACGGTGCATCGTCTTCCGAAATCAACGCCCGCGTGGGCGGCAGCTATTCGACGGTCGGTCGCCTGCTGGACAAGCTCGTGAAGGAAAAAAACCTTATCCGCAAAGGTAAGGCCCGCGCCACCCGATACTTCCCGGCTCCGGTCTATGAGCACGTAACCCAAGCCGTGCACGTGAGGGATCCCGTCACGGCCACCGTATCGCCTGGATGGTCACCGCAGGCCAGCGCCATCCTCGAACAGTTAAACCTTGCTCTGGGCGCGCGTCAGCCCGTCACCTACCAACGCAGGTTTGTCGATGACTACACTCCAAACGAGTCATTCTTGTTGCCACGCGAGTTGGCAGAGAACCTCACGCAGGAAGGAAAGATGGCAGGCCAGCAGCCGGCGGGCACCTATGCCCGCAAGGTGCTGGAGCAGCTTCTGATCGACCTCTCATGGTCGTCTTCGCGACTTGAAGGGAACACGTACAGCCTGCTGGCCACGGAAGAGTTGTTCAAGAGTGGCGCTCCACCTAGCGATTTAGAGGGCGTCATGCTCCTAAATCACAAGCGCGCCATCGAATTCCTCGTTGACGCCGTGCCAAGCTATGGCCTCACAGACAGCGTTATTCGCAACCTGCACGCGCTGCTCATGCAAGACCTACTAACCGACACAGCAGATCTCGGCGCGATTCGGACCAAGATCGTTAATATCTCCGATACGACTTACGTCCCCTCGCAGGTGCCCCAACTCCTCGAGGAAATGATCTCGCTCATTATTGGTAAGGCACAACACATCAAGAACCCGGCTGAGGCGGCGTTCTTTCTCTGGGTGAATCTGGCCTATCTGCAACCTTTTGAAGATGGCAACAAGCGCACAAGCCGACTGGCTGCCAATATTCCTCTGATGCTCTTCAACTGTGCGCCACTTACTTTTCTCCATGTCGATCCTCGGGATTATGCAAAGGCCATGCTGGGCATCTATGAACTGTGCGATGTCACGATCGCCGTCGAATTATTTGCATGGACATATCGACGCTCGATCCTCAAGTTTCAGGTGATCCTGGAGTCGATGGGTTCACCCGACGCTTTCCGTGTGCGGCATCGCGAACATCTGAGTGAAGCTATGCAGCGCATCGTCAGAGAGGGACAGCCACTTCAGCAGGTCCTCCCTGATATTGGTGTGCAAACAAAAGAAGTGAGCGCCTTCAAGACAATGCTTGAGGAAGAACTCAAAGCACTCACACGTTACAACTGCGCGCGGTATCGGATTACCCCCGGTGAGGCTCAGGCGTGGATTACGCACGGCAGGCCTCAATGAACGTCGTTTCTCTGCACAGGAAGGATGTCAACGGCGCTGTCTGACTCTTTTACGACTGACGTACATCGTCTGGCTACTACGGCGCGTCTAGCCCGAAAGTCGTCACATAGGGATCTAAAAACAAGTCGGAAAGATCTATAACCCCGTCAACCGCAGTCCCTCCGCCACATACTGCCGTACCTCATCTAAAGATCCTGGGTAGCGAGTAAAGGCCTTATCGCGGCGGGCGCCCATCTTCACAATCACCAGTTGCGCCTCTGGCACGACAATGACATATTGCCCAAGGTGGCCCTGCATGAAGTAATAGCCTGGGCGGTGGTCGGGGTCGCGCCAAACGCCGTGGCCATAAAACGGCACATGCCCATTGCTCTGG
>CAZKWK010000057.1:0-11388 GCA_964556335.1 uncultured Bordetella sp.
CTCAGCACCCCAGGCACCCCCGCCCCGGGGTGGGTTCCAGCGCCCACCATATAAAGCCCTTCGATATCTTCGCTGGCATTGTGCGGACGAAACCAGGCGCTCTGAAGCAGACGCGGTTCCATGCCGAAGGCCGCCCCTTTGTAGGCGAGCAGCCGAGATGCGAAATCGAGTGGGGTCACAACCTTTGAGGTCACGAGCGCGCTCTGAAGTCCTGGCAGAACCGAGTCCTCGAGGTATTGCGCAATCGACTGTCGGTAAGGCTCCGCCTGCACGCGCCAGTCGACATCGGCGTCTAAATGCGGCACCGGCGAAAGCACATAGAAGGTATCGCAGCCCTCGGGCGCCAACGCGGGGTCGGTGGCCGTGGGGCGGTGCAGATAGAGGCTGAAGTCTTTGCTTAAGACCTTGCGCTTAAAAATGTCTGTGAGCAGGCCCTTATACCGGGGCCCCAAGAGAATCATGTGGTGCGGTAGGTCTTCGTACCGACGGTTGGTGCCGAGGTACCAGACAAAGAGGCCCATGGAATAGTTGCTGCGCGCGACCTTGGCATCGGTCCAGACCCGACGCGCGGAGGCAGGCAGCATATTGCGATAGGTGTGGGCCGCATCGGCATTAGAGACCACCATATCGGCCGTAATCACCTGGCCATTGGTAAGCCGAACCCCCACGGCCCGGCGGCCTTCTAGCAGGATCTCTTGCACATCAGTGTTACAAAAGATCTCGCCCCCCTGGTCTTCAAGCAGCCGCGCCAGGGCGGCCACAATCGCGCCTGTGCCGCCCATCGCGGAGTGGACCCCATACTCCCGTTCTAGCGCCGTAATGAGGCTATAGACCTGGGTGACCGCAAACGGATTGCCCCCAATCAGCAAGGGATGAAAACTAAAGACCTGCTGCAGCTTCTCGCTCTGAAAATGCCGGGCGGCCATGCTGTGGATGGTCTTCCAGGCCTGCATACGCACCATCGAGGGCATGGCAGCCAGAAGGTCGCCGAGGCTCACAAAGCTCTTGGTACCCAATTCTTCGTAGCCAAGTTTGAGGCAGACCATCGCCTCACGCATGAAGGCGTCATAGCCTGCAACCTCGTGCGGCCCGCCCACACGGGCAACCTCCGAGCGCATGGCATTTGTGGTGCCAAAGTAGTCGAAGTGGCTGCCGTCGTGGAACCGAATACGGTAGAAGGGCGCCATCGGCCGCAGATCGACATCATCTGAAAACCTTCGGCCACAGAGGGCCCAGAGTTCTTCCAGCAGAAACGGCGCCGTAATAATTGTCGGGCCGGCATCAAAGGTGAAGCCATCTTGGCGATGCACAAAAGCCCGCCCTCCAATATCTTCGAGCCGCTCCAACACCGACACCCGATAGCCTTTGACCCGCAGCCGCAGGGCGGCCGCCAGGCCCCCAAATCCGCTGCCGATCACCACCGCATGGGGTGCATCTCGGGATCCCGCGGCCGCACCACCCCCACCGACTGCAGCAAGGCGTGACTCCGACCGTCGGCCTTGGCTTAAACCGGTACCGAGAGGCACCGACGACTGACGCATCGCGGGAGCAGACATAGAAAAGGGCCTTTTCACTGGGGCACAGAACAAGGTCAGCATACAGACCCAGCCCCAAACTGTAAATTGCAATTGACGGTTTAGTTTGTCAAGTACAGAATGCCATCATGGCCCATGCCTCTGGACTGCCCCCAATCGCCCTGCCCCGCCTTTCTGCGGTCAAGGAGCTTTTTAAACCCATCACCTGGTTTCCGCCCATGTGGGCCTTTGCCTGTGGTGTGGTTGCCTCTGGCGTCAGCCTCAAAGACAACTGGGCACTCATCCTTATCGGCATCCTGCTGGCCGGCCCCCTAGTCTGCGCCACCAGCCAGGCGGTAAACGACTGGTTCGATCGTCATGTCGACGCGATTAACGAGCCCAACCGGCCCATTCCCTCCGGCCGCGTGCCCGGCCGCTGGGGTCTCTACCTGGCGGTGCTCTGGACAATCGTCTCGCTGGCCGTAGCGCTGGCCCTTGGCCCCTGGGGATTTGGCGCTGCAGCGCTAGGCCTGGCCCTTGCCTGGGCCTACAGCATGCCGCCCCTTCGCCTGAAGGAAAACGGTTGGTGGGGCAATCTTGCCTGCGGCCTGTCCTACGAGGGGCTTGCCTGGATCACGGGCGCAGCGGTGATGGCAGGAGGCGCTTTCCCTGAGACCCGGTCGGTCATTCTGGCCCTGCTCTATAGCCTTGGGGCCCACGGCATCATGACCCTCAACGACTTCAAATCAATGCGTGGCGATGCCCAGATGGGCGTGCGATCCTTACCCGTGCAACTCGGGCCCCGCAGGGCCGCCTTCACCGCCTGCATGGTGATGGCCTTTCCCCAGATGGCCGTCGTGGTGCTCTTGGCCTTCTGGCAGATGCCCCTGCATTCGGCCGCGGTCTTTCTGCTACTCATCGGCCAGGGCCTGCTGATGGCCTGGTTCCTGAAGAAACCCATTGAACGCGCCCTTTACTACAGCGGCTTTGGCGTGCCACTTTTTGTTATCGGCATGATGGTGTCCGCCTTTGCGCTGCGTGGTCTGCAAGGAGGTGCGCTGTGAGTCGTACGAAGGGCTTTGGCTGGCTCTCGATCGCACGGCTGGGGTTGATACAAGCCTGCCTTGGGGGCGTCGTGGTACTTGCCACCTCCACCCTGAACCGAATTCTGGTGGTGGAACTCGCACTCGCCGCGGTGATTCCGGGACTGCTCGTCGCCTTGCACTATGCGGTACAGATCCTGCGGCCACGGATGGGGTTTGGCTCTGATCAGGCAGGCCGCTGCACGCCCTTTATTCTGGGGGGAATGACCGTGCTCGCCAGCGGCGGCATGCTCGGAGCCTGGGCTGTGGTCGAGATTCCCCAGAGCCTCGCCTGGGGGCTCAGCCTACTCACCCTCGCCTTCTTTCTTATTGGCCTGGGCGTAAGTGCCTGCGGAACCGCGGTGCTGGTGCTCTTGGCCAAGCGGGTAGAGGCCGATCGACGGGCGGGGGCCGCCACCATGGTCTGGCTTTTTATGATCGCGGGCTTTGCCATTACCGCGGGGACTGCGGGCCATTATCTCGATCCCTACTCCGAGGGCCGCCTGCTGGCGGTTGCTGCAACCATTACCGGCTTGGCTATCGTGGCCACGGGGCTCCTTCTCTGGGGCCTAGAAGGTACGGCGCCTTCCATAGGCGCCGAAGAAGAACAATCAACGCCCTTCCTGGTCGCCTTGCGGCAGGTCTGGGGAGAACCCGAAGCCCGGCACTTCACAATCTTTGTCTTCGTGTCGATGCTGGCCTTTAGCGCCCAAGACCTCATTCTTGAACCCTTCGCCGGTCTCGTCTTTGGCTACACGCCGGGCGAGTCCACCAAACTCTCAGGCCTGCAACATAGCGGCATTCTTATCGGCATGCTCTTGGTCGCCTTTGCAGGCAGCGGAAAGATTTTCGGCAGACGATTCGGCTCGTTAAAATTCTGGACAATCACGGGCTGTCTTGCTTCTGGCATTGCGTTGGCTGGCCTTGTGGCAGCCGGTATGGTTGGGCCAGGCTGGCCTCTCGATGCCAATGTCATGTTGCTCGGTGCGGCTAATGGGGCGTTCTCCATTGCTGCGATTGCGTCGATGATGCGGTTAGCAGGGGAAGGCCGTGCCCGCCGTGAAGGCACCCGCATGGGCCTCTGGGGTGCAGCCCAGGCGCTTGCCTTTGGCGCGGGGGGCCTACTTGGCACCAGCCTATCCGACCTCGCACGACTGGTCATGGAAACGCCGGCTGCAGCCTATGCCCTCGTCTTTGGGCTTGAGGCTCTGCTCTTTGTGATTGCTGCCCGACTGGCCAGCCAGATTCAAGAAAGTCGCAGTCCACGCACAAGGTCACCGACTGAAGCAGCCGCACTACCCATACGGCCCGGGCGTGAAGCCCACAACCCCTTGGGCAATTCTCTGCCCACGCCAGGAGTACAACCATGACCAACTACGATGTCGTCGTGATCGGCGGCGGGCCGGCCGGAGCAACCGCGGCAGACGACCTCGCCCGTGCCGGCGTCTCGGTATTGCTCATCGATCGTGCCGGACGCATCAAGCCCTGTGGGGGTGCGATTCCACCCCGGGCGATTCGCGACTTTGAGATCCCCGACGAGATGCTCGTCGCCAAGATTCAGTGCGCACGTATGGTGGCCCCCTCCAACACGCGCGTCGATATTCCCATTGAGAATGGCTACGTGGGCATGGTGGATCGTGGCGACTTTGACGAATGGCTGCGGTGTCGCGCACAGACCCATGGCGCTAAGCGGCTTATCGGCAGCTTTGTCTCCGCCGCGCCCATTGAGGCCCACGCACCATCAGGCCCCCTGGCTGTGCACCTTGAGGTGCGCGACCATCCCGACGACACCGAGGTGCGGTCGATGCGGGTGACTACACGACTGCTCATCGGCGCCGATGGTGCGCGATCTAAAGTAGCCGAGCAGCTGATTCCCCGTTCTGACGAGGGCACTTTCGTCTTCGCTTACCACGAGATTCTGAAGGCGCCTGACGCCTCTGCTAACAACAGCCGAGGTAACGCCCAATCTGCAGCGCGCACTGAGCGCACAGCCGCCTACGAGCCCGACCGGTGCGATGTCATCTACAACGGCACCATATCGCCCGACTTCTATGGCTGGGTCTTTCCCCATGGGTCGAGTGTGAGTGTCGGTACGGGCAGCATGGACAAGGGCTTCTCGCTGCGGTCTGCCACCACCCGACTGCGCGAGATGGCGGGCCTTTCCGGTGCCGAGACCCTGCGGCGCGAAGGCGCCCCGATTCCACTCAAGCCCCTGCCCGTCTGGGATAACGGCCGCAATGTCGTACTCGCCGGAGACGCCTCGGGCGTGGTAGCGCCCGCCTCAGGCGAGGGCATTTACTATGCGCTGCTCGGTGGCCGGCTTGCCGCAGAGGCCTGCCTTGAGGTGTTAGAGACGGGCAATGCCCGGGCACTCGCCCTGGCACGCAAGCGTTTTATGAAGGAACATGGCCGTGTCTTTTGGGTGCTCGGTCTACTACAGCGTTTCTGGTATGGAAGCGACAAGCGCCGCGAGCAGTTCGTAAAGATTTGCCGAGACAAAGATGTACAGCAACTCACCTTCGAGTCGTACATGAACAAGAAGCTCGTCCGTCGTAAACCCATGGCCCATGTACGGATCTTCTTTAAGGATCTTGCCCATCTGCTGGGATTCGCCCGTGCATAATGGGTAGATGCATGAACCCCTAGCCCCATCTTCGACCCCGTCTTCGGCCAAGTCCTCACTTCGCCTGCAAAGCCTCGTAGCGGCGGGTCTCGCCCTCTCGGTGGCCGCAACGGGCGGTGCCCTGACCATTCTCGACGACTGGTACTTCAGCCTCGTACAGCCAAGCTTCAAGCCGCCTGACTGGGCCTTCGGTCCGGCCTGGACCATCCTCTTCATTCTGATGGCTGTCTCCGGCGTACTGGGCTGGCGGGCGACGACAGACCACGCCCAACGTGCCCGACTGCTGGGCTTCTGGGCATTCAACATTTTCTGTAACCTCCTCTGGAGCCTGCTCTTCTTTTACCTGCAGCGGCCCGACTGGGCCCTAGTGGAAGTGGTGTTTCTCGCGGCCTCGGTGGCCCTGCTGATTCGCCATCTACGGCCCTACAGTCCCCGTGCTGCTTGGCTACTCGTGCCTTATTTGGCCTGGGTCTGTTTTGCTGCTGCCGTCAATCTTGGCGTGGTGATGCTCAACGGCCCGTTTGGCTAAGGCGTTAAAAAAACGCCTTCGGAGGGGGGCCCCGAAGGCGTTGAGGGCACCGGAGGAGGACTTACCAGTTCGGTGCAAACTGCGTTGTTCTTAGTATCTTGTTCTTGTCGCGTTAATTCGCCTTCGCGGTAGCAGTCGCCTCTACAGCAGCCTGCTTCGGTACTGGTAGCACCGGTACCGTGGTCTTCAGAAGATGGTTGGGGCCAGAGAGTTCGGGGTGACTCTTGAGCATGCTCTGCCCATAGAGTGGTTTACCGACACCCTGGTGACAGGTGGCACAGTTCACCTTACCAATGTCGCCGGTGGGCCCGAGTCGGTTTGCGGGCTGAATGGGCGTCAGCGGCACAATAAACTCGTTGTTCACCTCACGCACCATGCGAATGCCATGCCAGGCGGTAGCGCGTGCAGGGGGGCTCTGTTCCCACTCCGCAAAGGCACGCGAGTTGTGGCAGAAGGTGCAGTTCACGCCCAGGCTCTGACTCATATGCATCATCAGCGCATAGGTCCATTCCCCTTGCATGATCGACTTGCGATTACCCGTGGGCAATGCCGTGTCGCCAATCACCCGAATCGGCTTGTCTTCAAGTAAGAAGGGCGTATAAGGATCGATCGGCAGAGACGAATTTGCATTGGCCTCCACGCCTGCCCGATTCGCACCAAAGTTGTTGCCCAGAAGCCGACCAGCCACCTTGGCATCGGGCTCGGTGAACCAGAGCTTTGTGGGCAGGTTCTTACCGCGATGGCAGGTATAACAGGTCACACCGGTGGCCCCCACATGTACCTGCCATTTGGCATTGATGGTCTGTGTCATCTGGGTCATCGACCGCGCGACTACCTTGGTATAAAGCGAGTCGTCTGCAAAGTTCTGCACATTGTGGCAATAGGCGCAGCCCTGCTCAGGCGCCACCCATTGGGTCATCGCCACCATCAGCCGGTTGAACTCCGCCACGCTCAAGTCGCCCAGTACCTTCACGTTCTGGTAGACCTGCTTCGCCTTAGGCCCACTGGCCTCCGCCGGATCAAGCGGCGCAGGCGCGGTGTTGGCCGCCTCGATCGATTTGGCGATGCGCGGATTGGTCACCTGCTCCATACCAGTGCCGCGATAGCCTACCTGTACGGTATCTACCGGCAGTCGCTCGCAGCCTGTTAAGCCCACCATTGCGACGACCGCCGTTGCGGCAATCCAAAGACTTCGTGTCATGGTCATACTGTGTCTCCTTATTGCGCAGCCGGCGTGGCCGGCGCGGGCGTGGGGGCAACCGCAGGTGCAATCGCCGGGGCGGCCGCAGGGGTAATTGCGGGATCCGCCACGGGCGCCCAGACTTCTGGATAGGCCGGGGCCACACCATGTTTGACGGCCCAGAGGTACCAGTTATCGACGACGGTACCGGTCAACAGAATGCCAATGCCACCTGTCACGCAGGTGAGCACCGCAAACCACCAGGCCCAACGGTGAATCGATTCCATGGTGGCGTTAAAGCCCATCGTCCAGCGCCAGAACAAAGCAGCACGCTCCGAGGCCGTTCCACGATCGACGATCTGCTCGATCTCGCGCTCACCGCCAAACCGGCTCACGGCAAGAATGGTGGCCCCGTGCATGGCGAAAAGCAGAACCGAGCCATACAGAAAGGCAATCGAGAGCATGTGGAAGGGGTTGTAGAACAAGTTGCCGTAACGCAGCGAGAAGGCAGCCGTCCAGTCAAGGTGGGAGAAGATGCCAAACGGCACAGCCTCGCCCCAGCTGCCCATCAGTACCGGGCGAAAGAAACCCAAAACCAGATAGAGCCAGATCGCCGCGGCAAAGGCCCAGGGCACATGTGTCCCCATCTTCAAAGCGCGTGCACGACGGTACATTCTTGCCCACCAGAGCAAGATGGAAATCGTGATGAAGAAGCCTGAGAAGAGCCACCAGCCGCCTTGGTTCAATGGCGGAATGCTCAGCCCATAGCTTGGGGGCGGCGGGTCGACGGACAGCCAAAAGAGTTGTCGCACAAACTCAATAGGGCTGTAGTTCACCTGCACCAGATAGTTCCAGCCAATGGCGGTAAATCCAATCAGGAATGCAAACAACGCCGCCACACCAAGAAAGCCCAGATAAATCGGGCCAATCTGCGCATTGCCCAGACGTCCCAACAAATGGATGTGCCACGGACCACCCATCCGTTCCGTATTGTCGCGGGCACGATCGAGCGGGATGCCCATCTCGGGCGGTGCGGTGACCTGTACCTGCGTGAAGAGGTTTTGATACTCAGCCATGATCTTCTCCTTGTTCTTTCTCTATGGCTTTGCTTACGACCAGATCGGCAGACGAAGCCACCAGCCCCACCACTCAGGCCAGCCGCGGGTCCAGAAGGGACCACTGATCACAATACAGACAGCACTAAAGAAGCCTGCAGCCAAGGCCAAGAAAAGACCAAGACGGTGAATACCCAAGGTGCCAATCGAATAGCCAATCGTGTCCCGGAAGAAGGTGTCCTCAAATTCCGGGGACTTCACCAGTTCGCCCTTGGCCGGATTGGTGGCCGACAGAATGAGCGCACCGTGCAAAGCCAGCGCAAAGGTGGTGGTGAAGAAAAGCGTCACCGCGAGCATGTGGGCCGGGTTGTAGTGAAAATGCAGGAACTGATAGCCCACGTTCGACACCCAGTCGAGGTGGCTCAGAATGCCATACGGGAACCCATGGCCCCAGGCACCGAGCAACACTGGGCGAATCACCACCAGCGTGACATAGGCAAAGACCGCAAAGCTAAAGGCCACTGGCACGTGGTACCCCATGCCCAGCTTTCGGCTGATCTCCACCTCACGCAGCGCCCACGAGCCAAAGGCCCCGATGGCGCATATGGTGATTACTTGCCATAAGCCCCCCTCGCGCAGCGGCGCAAGGCCAAGGCCATATTTCAAATCGGGTGGCGCGATATTGATCTGCCAGAGATTCCAGGTGGGCCCCTGCGAGGCACCCCAGAGAATGAGGGCCGTGCCAAGAAAGGCAAAAAAGATCGTAGTGATTCCGAAGAATCCCACATAGAAAGGGCCGATCCAGAAATCGAACAGGTCGCCCCCTAACAAGGTTCCACCGCGAACCCGGTACTTTCTCTCAAAACTCAGCATTGCCATATCGGCGCCCTCCAAAAATTAGGGCAGGCAACGGCCACCATAGACATGTCTTGGTTTCTGGCCATCGCCTGCAAGTCGTGCAACGTCTTACTGCTTTGCTGGCATCGACGTGTTCTGAATCGACGCCTTGTACTCGGCCTGACTCATACCGTCCATCCAGTTGAAACGAACGGTGCTCAACAGAATGAGGTGAATCATTGCTGCCAGACCGAACAAGAAAACGCCTTGTACCACCATGGCACGCAGCGGATCGTAGAGTTTCCATACTCGCCACATATTGCTTACTCCTATCTAGGTTAAGTGCGACATCAGGGTATAAACCGCAGCCCGTACGCCGCCAAACAAGGTTCTGCTTTCTTCTGCGCCCGGAAGCCAGGAACGCCACTGCAGCATCAGCAGTTGGGCTACCAAGGCAATTGCCAGGAATGCGGCAAACAGCACCGCAAAGATGCCCATCGATGCCCACGAGTCGCCCCGCAGGGTGTGTCGTGAGCTGGTTTCGGCTACATGTGACATGGCCATTCCTCCATCCAAACGCTTCAAAGATTTAGTAGAACCAGGGACGCCAGGCCCAGACGAGAATGTGGGCGATCACAGCAATTGCCGTGAAGCCAACCAAGCCCTGCATGTAATACGTATGAAACTCTTGGGCTTCCTCGTCGGTCATGCCGGAGACGCTTGTGTTGTTACTCATGGGAGGTTCTCCTTTGAGCTGGCCAATCGGCCAGGTCCACGCTGGGCCCGCGTGGCGAAGGCAGCCGCGGCACCGTGCCACGACATTCGGTTGGGGCAGCACCAGACCCCATCGCGCTAGGAACGCCGTGAACGGCGTGCGATAGCCAGAGGGGTGCTGCCTCGTAGTGGAAAGACGAAGTCATGGCGTTCACGCAGTGACTCCGGTATGTAAGGACTCTTGCGCGTGCAACAGACGCGCCGCGGTGATTTCGTCTTCACCCGCCTCACGCGCCTCACGCTCGGCACGATCGCGCAGACGCTTGGCCACCGAGATCTGAATGAGTACGGGCTGGGCTGCGACCAACTCTTCCAGCAGAGTCTGCGCATCGGCCTGCCAGGGTAGGCTACGGCCGACGACACCCGTACTGCCGGTCGGTGTGGCATCGACCTTGTCCATATCCGTGCCCAGCGGCAGGATATGGAAGAGCGCATCGAAGAGCCCGTTACAGACTTCTTGCAATAGATAGACCGCTCCGGCATAGCCCATGAAGGGGGTACCCGTATGCCGACGAATAATCGCCCCCGGAAATGAGGCAGGAATAAAGCTCGCCCGGCTACCGGCCTCGGCCAGGTACATACGCTCGTTGTAGCTGCCAAACATAATGAGCGGGGCCTTCTTCTTGCAGAAGTCGCGCACCGTGTCATTGGCCGTCTTCTCGCCAGGCTTTCGGGCGACAGCAAAATTACACGGCAGGCCAAGCTCATCTTGCAGGTAGTGACGTACACCCCGGGTGTAGGTCTCGTTGGCCACAATGGCAAAGCTCGCGGTGCCAAAAAAGTCTTGGGTCACCGAGCGCCAGAGATCCCAGATGGGCTTAATCGTGGTGTGCTTTTCTTTCTCTATGAAGGGCTCTGGATCGAGCCCTAAGAGTTCCCCCAGGCTGCGCAGAAACGCGGTGGTGCTGTGCAGCCCCATCGGCGCCTGAAGATAGGGGCGCTCCAGCGTCTCACAGAGCATGCGGCCAAACTCACGGTAGAGGCAGACATTGACTTCTGCTTCTGCGAGGCGGGGTACATCGCTTAAGTGACTGGCCAAAGGAAAGGTCATGTGCACTTCGGCCCCAATGCCCTCAATAAGGCGACGCACCTCAGCAAGGTCGCTGGGCATGTTGAACATGCCATAGGCCGGTCCAATGATATTGACCTTAGGCCGTTCGCCTTCTTTGCGGGGCTTGACCGCGGGCACCTTCTTCATGCCATATTCAGTCCAGAGCCAAGTCATGGCGCGGTTGGCCGACTGCCACTGGTCTTCATCAATCGTGCGCGGCAGAAACCGCGCGATGTTCATGCCCTCGGGCGTTACGCCGCCACCGATCATCTCGGCAATCGAGCCGGTTACCACCACCGCCGGGAGGTCGGGGTCGAGCACGGCATGGGCCCGCTTCATGGCGCCCTCGGTGCCTTCGCGGCCGAGCTGTTCTTCCGCAAGGCCAGTTACAACAATCGGCAACTCGTGGGGCGGCAAGGCATCGGTGTAGTGCAGCACCGAGGTCACCGGCAGGTTCTCACAGCCCACCGGGCCATCGATGACTACCTGCAGCCCTTTAATGGCGGTGAAGACATAGACAGCACCCCAGTAGCCGCCTGCACGATCGTGGTCAAGTACGAGCATGGCCTTAGGTACCTATCGCCTCTTGAGCCCGCTTGGCAGCACGCTTTTCTTGCTGCCTGCGCACCTGGGCCTTGAACTCAGGCCGATGTACGGGAACCCCTTGCCATATGCCTGCGTTATCACCGATTCCGGTCTCACCGAAGGGGGGTAATTATGATTAAAAAACAATTAGAAATCGA
>CAZKWK010000057.1:11398-11670 GCA_964556335.1 uncultured Bordetella sp.
GTCTTTGTTGGCAAGCGCCGCATTAACCACCTGGGCTAAGGAGCCTGCACCGGCTGCCCCCATGAGGGGCCGCGCGGAAATGAGGTTTGTAAAGTAGAGCGACGGAATGGTCTTTTCTTTGGCTTTCTGCACCACCGGCGTCGTACCAATCGCGAGATCGGGCTGATACTCCTCGACCGCGGCCAGATCTTGCTCGAGCGAGGCGCGGTATTGCACATGCACCCCGCGGGCCTCTAGCCAATCTCGGTCGGCTGCACTCATGTCGGTGCGGG
>CAZKWK010000058.1:0-11647 GCA_964556335.1 uncultured Bordetella sp.
GGTGGGAAAGGACCCTTTCAGGTGTCGAAGCGGTTTTTATTCCGTGGGTGGTTCTTCTCGCTTTCTTGCGAATCTCAACCAACTCGAGAGTCTTTCCAGTACCCCTTCAAGTCGAACAGGCGCTACGCTATGTGCATGAATGGCTTCGCGTGCCTACCGTAAAGCCTTTATCGCCCGGGGAGGGTCACTGGCCGTTACTCGCACGGATGCTTCAGACCACAGGCGCCGCGGGTAATTTAACAACCGATGTTCATATTGCCGCGCTCGCTATAGAGAGGGGCGCAACCGTCTATTCAGCTGACAACGACTTTAAGCGGTTTGTTGGCGTTAGGCATGTGAACCCTCTTAATCAGCCGACTGACCTGCAGTGAGGTCTTAAAAGCTTTGAGCCTCCCAGGCATCTGCGAGTATTGCTTGTAGGTCTTTCTTTGGAGCCCAGCCGAGTTGGCTGCGGATCTTCTCGGCGTTGCCGATGAGGCGGGCGGGGTCGCCGGCACGACGGCCCACCTGATGCGCCTGAATCGGCTGACCGGTAATAGCTCTACAGGCGTCGATTACTTCTAAGACGCTATAGCCATTGCCGTTGGCAAGGTTAAAGAATTCAGCGTTGGGTGGGGCAGTAGCGGTCTGGATTGGAGGGTTCGTCTCCTCACGGGCAGCAATGGTGTCGGATGGTGTCAGCATGAGTGCCTGTGCTGCAGCAAGGTGGGCTGCGCAGAGGTCGTCGACGTGAATATAGTCGCGTACGCAGCTACCGTCGGGCGTGTCAAAGTCGGTACCAAAGACCTTGAGTGCCGTGTTGCTGGGGTCTCCGCCACTCGTAATACGCGCAGCCTCGCGCAGCACCAGAGGGATGAGATGGGTCTCGGGGTCGTGCCGCTCGCGCGCCCTTCCGCGCGGGTCGGCGCCTGCTGCATTGAAATACCGAAGGGATATCGAGCGCAGCCCGTAGGCGTGGCCGTAGTCGATAAGTGCCTGCTCAATCATGAGCTTGGTGCGGCCATAGGGGTTAATGGGGTGTTGCGGATGGTCTTCGGGAATAGGCAGCGTCTGCGGCTCGCCATAGGTGGCGCAGGTGGACGAAAACACCAGGCGTGACACCCGAAACATCCGCATGGTGGCCAGTAAATTTAGGCTTCCCACCACATTGTTTTCGTAATAAAGCAGCGGCTCGTCTACCGACTCACCCACATAGGCGAGCGCGCCGAAATGCATGACCAGATCGGGTGTGAATTTCTTGAAGCAGCGGGTGAGGTCTTCTGTTTTGCGCAGGTCTCCGCGAAAGATCTCTACCGATCCGCAGGCGTCGGCATGGCCTCGTGAGAGGTTGTCGAAGACGAGAAGGTCAGAGGCGGGAACCCCGGCGTCTTGTAGCGCCAAGAGCATATGTGAACCGATGTAGCCTGCGCCCCCGACGATGAGAAGCTTCATACCGATAAGAACCTATGGTTATCTTGAATATGACCAAATGTGACTATATAGTCATGTTTCGTCTGGCAGTCAATTTTTATAGATCATTAATCGAGGATTGTAGTCATGATCGTGAATGTGGCGGATGCCAAAGCAAATCTTTCAAAGCTCATTCAACTCGCCCATCAGGGTGAGAAAATTGTGATTGCGAAGAACAACACCCCGCTGGTGGAACTTGTGGCCCATCGGCCTCAGGGGCTGCGGAAGCTCGGTCTCCTTCGTGGCAAGTTCACCGTACCTGATGACTTCGACGCACCGTCACCTCAAATCGAGATGTTGTTCTATGGAGACCTAAGTACGCTGGACAGTACTCGGACACGAGCGCCTCGTCCGGAGACACGCAAGAAGCGTGTAGGACGCACCCCCGGCACCATCGGAAAAAAGGCAAAAAAAGTTAGGCCGTAGGAGACGCCTGTGAAAATTCTTCTGGATACCCATGTATTTTTGTGGGCCTTGTCCGAGCCCGAGAAGCTTCGACCAGCCGTACGGTCTGCCATTGAACTGCCGTCTAACCAGGTCTTTGTGAGCGCAATGACAGTGGCTGAGATCGTCATTAAGGAGTCGATCGGAAAGCTCGTTGTACGGTTCGATCCGCTAGAGATGATCGACAGGCTAGGCTTTGAACGGCTGGATTTTTCGGTGCTGGCGGCGCGACGATTGGGTACGCTCCCGTTCCACCATAGAGATCCGTTTGATCGGATGCTCATCGCACAGGCCATAGAACACGATCTGCGTATTGCTTCGCACGACCCGGTATTCGTACGTTACGACTGCAAGCTACTGGGGTGAGTCTATGGTTGGGCGTAGGTGCGCCCATTTACGCTCGTCCATAGCGGTCTTCAAACCGTACGATGTCGTCTTCGCCAAGGTAACTGCCCGACTGCACTTCGATGAGTTCGAGCGGGAGCTTTCCGGGGTTCTCTAGGCAGTGCTTCTCCCCGATGGGAATATAGACAGACTGGTTCTCGGCCACGAGTTGTTCCTTCTCGCCGATGGTTACCTTTGCCGTGCCACTGACGACAATCCAATGCTCAGCCCGGTGATGGTGCATCTGCAGTGAGAGTCGCGCCCCTGGCTTTACCGTAATGCGCTTTACCTGATATCGGTCGCCATGATCGATAGAGTCGTAGGCGCCCCAGGGCCGAAAGACTTCGCGGTGAAGGTCTGCCTCAGGTCTACCTTTGGCTTTCAGGGTTTCGACAATTCTTTTAACGTCCTGTGCCTTGTCTTTGTGGGCGACCAACACTGCGTCGGATGTTTCTACAACCACCAGGTCTTGCGTACCGACAAGGGCAACCAGTCGATGGTCGGCATGCACATAGCAGTTCTGAGCGTCTTGCAACAGCGCATCGCCGCGTGTCGCGTTGCCCTGCGCGTCCTGCGTCTGCAACTGCCAGACCGCCGGCCAGGCCCCCACGTCGTTCCACCCTGCATCCAGTGGAATAACCAGGGCCTTTTGAGTCTTCTCCATGACCGCGTAGTCAATAGAATCTGAGGGCGACTGCCCGAAGGCTTCGGCATCGAGACGTAGAAAATCCATGTCTCTTGTGGCGGTGGTATGAGCGCGTTGGCAGGCCTCAGCCATCGTGGCGTTGTGGGCAGCAAGTTCTTGCAAAAAAGTGTCGGCCCGGAACATGAACATGCCGCTGTTCCAGAAATACCCGCCCTCTTGCAAGTATCGCTCTGCGGTTGCGAGGTTGGGCTTCTCGATGAAGACGGCAACGGGGAGGGCTGCATTTGCAGCTCTTTGGCCATCGGCTGATGCCGTGTCTAATGTGGCCTTCACATAGCCGTACCCCGTCTCGGGGTGTGTGGGCACAATGCCAAAGGTGACCAGCGACCCAGAGCGGGCGACTCCATAACCTGCTTTTACGGCCGAGTGAAATGCATCGGTGTTGGTTATCACGTGGTCGGAGGGCAGCACCAGGAGCACCGGTGACGCGTCTGCAGGCAACCCGTTATCGGTCTGGCCGCGCCCCTGGCTACTGCTCGACTGTTCTCTTTCCC
Organism: uncultured Bordetella sp.; assembly: GCA_964556335.1. Classification (GTDB taxonomy): domain Bacteria; phylum Pseudomonadota; class Gammaproteobacteria; order Burkholderiales; family Burkholderiaceae_A; genus Hahnella. The sequence goes on from CAZKWK010000058.1 coordinate 3,478, forward strand.
ATTGCGCTAAGGCTTGCAGGGCAGCCACGGCAATGGCTGGTGCGGTATTACGCGCTACGGGCTCTAAGATAAGCGTGTGCGGGGTGACGCCCATTTGAAGGCACTGGTCTGCCACCAAAAAGCGATGGTCGGTATTGGCCACGACAATCGGCGCAACCTTGGGTACGAGGCCTTCGAGTCGGGCAAGCGTAGCCTGAAAGAGGCTGCGCTCCTCCGTAACGCCCAGAAACTGTTTAGGCCGCAGAGACCGCGATAGGGGCCAGAGTCGGGACCCCGAGCCCCCGGAGAGAATGACGGGAATGAGGTTCATGCGGAGATTCCTCGTGCGAGAAAGTCTTGATAGGCCCGCGCGATGCCTTCGCGGAGCGGCGTGGCCGCCTTCCAGCCCAGGTGTGCGGCCCGGCTCACATCGAGAAGCTTTTGCGGGGTGCCGTCGGGCTTACTCGTGTCGAACGACAACTGCCCGGAAAACCCGATGACCTGCATGACGGTCTGGGCGAGCTCGGCGATGGTAAGGTCAGAACCACTGCCGATATTGATTAGCGGCAGCGGCTGGACCATAGCGGCAGTATTTGCCGAAGCACCGGATTGAGCACGCTCTGCTAACGACTTCCGCATGAAGTAAACGCAGGCGGTCGCGAGGTCGTCTACATAAAGAAACTCTCTTCGCGCACGGCCTGAACCCCAGACTGGTAGTACGGTGTCGCCACGCTGCTTAGCTTCGTGCGCCTTACGAATCAGCGCAGGTAAGACATGTGAGTTGTTAAGGTCGTAGTTGTCACCGGGCCCATAGAGGTTGGTGGGCATGAGTGAGATGTAGTTTGTGCCGTACTGGTGGTTGTAGTTCTCGCAGAGCTTAATACCCGCGATCTTGGCCAGTGCGTAGGGCTCGTTGGTGGGCTCCAAGGGGCCGGTGAGCAGGTAGTCTTCTTTAATCGGCTGGGGGCATTCACGGGGATAAATACAAGAAGACCCCAAGAACATGAGGCTCTGAATGTCGGCTCTGTATGCCCCATGAATGAGGTTGGACTCGATCATGAGGTTTTCGTAAATAAACTGGGCGCGGTAAGTGTTGTTGGCGTGAATGCCGCCAACTTTTGCAGCGGCAATGAAGATGTAATCGGGCCTCTCTTCAGCAAGAAACTGAAATACCTGCTGCTGGTTGAGCAGATCAAGTTCGTCGCGGGTGCGCGTAATGACCTCGGCCTCAGGCGTCTGCTGACGCAGGGCTCTGACGATCGCGGAGCCCACCATGCCCCTGTGACCTGCAACGTAGATTTTCATGGCGTACCGATCGGTTCACTCAGAAATAAGGGTTGAGAATAGTTAACGACTCGTTAATCACCTGACGATGTTGCATGTCTTCTGAAAACAAGGTTTTGCACCCAGCGAGTAGCGCGGACGACATGATCATTGCGTCATAAAAAGACACGCGAAATCGTTCGGCGAGTTCGATTCCGAGGTCGTGGGTCTCCGCTGTTAGGCTGTGTACACGGCAGAGTGAACGAATAGGAGCAAGAAACTCGCGAACCTCTGAGAGCGAAAGGCTGAGCTTTCGCGTTGCGATTGCCGCGCACTCATTGAGCACTTGTACGCTAATGTGACCCCCTTCGCCCAAGAGCGCCTCAGACCGGTTGGCTTTGGATTCATCGGCAGAAAGCAAGTAGAGCAAAACATTGCTGTCGAAGAAGCAATCAGCGGCGCGCATACGCCTCGAGCCGATCAAACTTGAAATCTTCAGGAAGACGGCCCCGAAACTTACGGAGGCGTAACAAAAGCTCTTGCGCCGAGGAGCGACGGCTGATTTCGAAGGAATGACTGCCTGCCACCTGAATCTCAATGTCATCGCCTTCCTTCAAGCCCAATACTTCGACAACCGCTGCAGGCAGTCTGACGGCGAGGCTGTTACCCCATTTTGCGACTTGCATTGGCTTCTCCTAACCAATTACGCATACACGATTGATATACGTAGTGCATTGTATATCTTTATCGTTACTCCCGGCTCACGGGCACTGCGTAGCCGTGGGCCTTGAGCAGTGCGCTTTGCTTCGCGGCACTGAGGTCGTGATCGACCATCTCGGCGATCATGTCGTCGAGAGTAATTTCGGGAATCCAGCCGAGGTTTTGCTTTGCTTTGGAGGGGTCACCCAGCAGGGTCTCGACCTCAGTCGGGCGAAAGTAGCGGGGGTCAACACGCACGACCACCTTGCCCACCTGTACCCCCGGTGCATTCGTGCCGGTGATGGCTGCGACGCGGCCCACTTCTTCGACGCCCGTGCCTTCGAACTTGAGCGTGATGCCCAGCCTCGCGGCCGCCCGCCGAATAAATTCTCTTACCGAATACTGAACCCCCGTGGCAATGACATAGTCTTGGGGCTGGTCTTGCTGCAGCATCATCCACTGCATACGCACATAGTCTTTGGCATGGCCCCAGTCTCGAAGCGCGTCCATATTGCCCATATAGAGGCAGTCTTCAAGCCCTTGTGCGATGTTGGAGAGCCCTCGTGTGACCTTACGGGTCACAAAGGTCTCGCCACGACGGGGTGACTCATGGTTAAACAAGATGCCGTTACAGGCATAGATGCCGTAGGCTTCGCGGTAGTTGACACAGATCCAGTAGGCGTAGAGCTTTGCCACTGCGTAGGGGCTACGGGGGTAAAAGGGCGTGGTCTCTTTCTGCGGAATTTCTTGCACTAGACCATAGAGCTCTGAGGTGGATGCTTGATAGAACTTTGTCTTTTTCTCAAGGCCCAGAAATCGAATGGCATCGAGTAGTCGTAGGGTTCCCAAGGCATCGACATCTGCGGTGTATTCGGGTGATTCGAATGAGACTGCCACGTGTGACTGCGCACCGAGGTTGTAAATCTCGTCGGGCTGCGTCTCTTGAATGATGCGGGTGAGATTGCTCGAATCGGAGAGGTCTCCGTAGTGGAGCTTTAGGCGCTGCCCGCTCTTATGCGGATCTTCATAAATATGATCGATGCGCTGGGTATTGAAGGTAGACGATCGACGCTTAATGCCATGCACCTCGTAGCCCTTGGCGAGAAGAAACTCGGCAAGGTAGGAGCCGTCTTGTCCGGTGATGCCGGTGATGAGTGCTTTTTTCATGTCGATCCTCTAGCCGAGAGCCTATATTGCGCAAGCCTCTGCAAGCCCCTATTTAGACCAATCAACAATGGCTAGACCAGGCACCCTAGAAAACTCGCGCGTGTTTTTGGTGACAAGAATACAGTTCTGCGCAATCGCTGATGCGGCGATGAGAAGATCGTTGGGCCCTATCGGGGTGCCCTTTTCCTCTAAATACGCTCTGATAGCGGCATAGATGTCGTCGGCGGGAGTGACAAATGGAAGAATCGCTAAGGCGTTAAGCACGGCGTTAACGCGGCGTGTGAGTTCTTCTAAGCCCCGCTTCTTGGCGCCAAAGCGCAACTCTGCCGCAACGATAATTGAGGTGCAGATGGCATCTTCTCCAACCCCCTCTATCTTTCTCGCTATTGGCCCCTGAGGGTCACGCAGCAACGCAGAAATGATGTTGGTGTCAAGAAGAAACCGGTCAGCAGGCATCTAATGAACCTAGAGTTCGATGTCGTCGAGTTTTGTAAGAGTTTTGTCGACGTCCGGGAATTGATCTGGCATAGGCGAGAAAGACGCCAGCAGCGCTATTAGCCCCAGAGGGGCGACTGGCTCGATGATGATCTTTGACCCTTCTTTGCGCATTACCGCGTCGTGCGTTTCGAGTTCAAACTCACGAGGAATGCGAACGGCCTGATTACGACCGTTACGGAAGAGGCGGACGTGACGTTCTGTGGACATAAGCATAATACTGGCATATGCCATGACCTATGGCAACAGGATGCCCTGCCTGAGCGGGCATAATGCCGCATGGCTGCAAACCGTATGTCGATACCGCTCTTCCCGCTTGGCGCGGGCCTCTACCCAGATGGGCTCCTGGCGCTACGAATCTTTGAGGTGCGCTACCTCGATATGGTCAAGCGCTGCCTGAAAGACAAAACCCCCTTTGGCGTGGTTCGGCTCGAGGAGGGCAGCGAGGTACGAAAGCCTGGGGTGACTGAGAAGTTTTCGGCGGTGGGTACCGTCGCGGAAATTCTTGAGGCTGATGCCCTGCAGCCTGCCTTGTTACTGTTGCGCTGTCGGGGCACAGAGCGGTTTCGGGTGGTCTCTAGCGCACCAGGAAAGTATGGCCTCTGGAATGCGGAAGTCGAGACCATAGAGGCAGATGCTGCTGAGGAGATTCCTTGGGAATTGCAATCGGCCGCTGACAAGCTCGGCCAGGTGATTGCGGGCTTACAGAAGCAAGGCGTGGTCGATGAGCAGATGCCTATCTTGCGCCCCTATCGGCTGGATGAGTGCGGCTGGGTGGCCAACCGTTGGGCGGAGATGCTGCCCCTAAGTGCTTCGGTAAAACAGTCGTTGCTCGAGGAGATGCGCCCGAAGGAGCGGCTGCGCCGCGTCTTGCAGGCAATGGATGAGATGCTGGGGCGTTAAGCAGAGGCGTAAAGGGATAAATGAAGAAAGCTAACGTAAGAATCAAACGGTGGGATGGCGGACTGGGTATACGCATACCGGCCTCAATCATTAACGCAGCAAGATTGTCTCTTGGCCAGCGTGTTCTGTTGTCCGTTCTCAATGGACGACTTGCTCTTTTTCCCGTATCGCGCCCAGATGAAACATTGGCCGAGCGGCTCGCTCGATTTGACCCGATCCGACACGGTGGGGAGGCTATGACAGTCTCAAACCGGAGTCCTCTAGAGGTCTGATGCCCTCTGATCTCTTACTTTTGATCATGGGGCTCACGGTTGTCGAGTGGGTCGTGCTCTCGACGCTACATCGGCGGCGGCAACGCGGCCTTACCCCCAAGCAACTCTTTGTCTCTTTGGCGCCGGGGTTCTTTCTTGTACTGGCTTTCTGGCTGTCATATGCCGACACCCATCTTCCGTGGCTCGCGGTGTTGTGCCTGGCGATTGCGGGCCTGGTGCATTTGTGGGACTTAACGTCTCGCTATAGGGCTTAGTGAATGGGGTTCATCAAACTGTGCTCACAGAACCAGCCTGCCTGAACTTCGGTACGATCTGACGCATGAACTATCCATTCTCGGCCCTTGTGGGCCAGCACGAAATGCAGTTGGGGCTTTTGATTGCCACGGTGGATCCTCTGGTGGGTGGCGTACTCATACTGGGTGATCGCGGTACTGGGAAGAGCACTGCCGTGCGTGCCTTGGCGGCTGTACTTCCCGACTTAGAAACCTTAGAGGGCTGCCCTTACCGTTGTGCGCCGGGCGCCACAGCTGGTCTCTGTGCTGCCTGCGGTGCGACTATGACCGCAAATCCAACCGCAGAAAAAGTCGCTGCGAAGGCCAAGAAGAAGACGGTTCATATACCCGTGCCGGTGGTCGACCTTCCTCTCGGCGCCACAGAAGATCGTATCTTGGGTGCGCTTGACTTAGAAAAACTGATGACCCAGGCGCAAAAGGCCTTTGAGCCTGGGCTGCTGGCTAAGGCCAATCGCGGGTTCTTGTACATCGATGAGATTAATCTTCTCGAAGACCATCTTGTTGATCTCCTGATTGATGTTGCCGCATCGGGTGAGAACCGCATTGAGCGCGAAGGGTTGAGTGTCGTACATCCAGCCCGTTTTGTGTTGGTGGGTAGTGGCAACCCAGAAGAGGGGGAGTTGCGGCCTCAGTTGCTTGACCGGTTTGGACTCGCGGTAGAGGTACGAACCCCCCAAGATCTTGATCAACGTATGCAGGTCGTCTTGCGTCGTGAGGCGTTTGAGCGTAATCCGCAAGACTTCATGACTGAATATGCTGACGCGCAAGACGCACTGCGCGCGCAGATTGTGTCTGCGAAGAAACTTCTCTCTAAGGTGGTGTTGACCAAAGACCTGCTGCGCAAGATCGCCGACCTCTGCATGCGGCTAGGTACCGATGGGCTGCGTGGTGAGTTGAGCCTGATGCGTGCGGCAAAGGCGGCAGCCGCATTGCGAGGGGCAAAGAAGGTGTCACTCGATATCGTGCGCGAGGTGGCGCCCATGGCACTGCGCCATCGCCTGCGGCGTGATCCGCTCGACGATACCGATGCCACGGTGCGTGTACAGCGGCTGGTTGATGAGGTTTTGGTCTAGGCGCTGTTGGCGCCGAGCAGTTCTGCTGGATGGCTGAACGCGTCGAGTACCTCCTTTGATGGCCCAATCAGCGGAAACACAGGGAAGGCATAAGACCCGAACTGAAGATGTGATTCTGGCGGCGGCTGCTGTTGCGATAGCCGGGCCTGCCCTTGGGGGGCTCTGGCTGCGAAGCTGGCATGGCCCGCGGCGCGATGCGTTCTTGCATCTTGTTGATCACTACGCTCGCGTGCTCTCGGTGCGTACCCACCGTATTGCGCCGCATACCGATCCAGAACAGCTGCTTGCGGGTATCGAACTTTCCGAAACCCTAAGGGCCGGTCGTATGGTGCGGCGTGCGGGGCTTATAGAAAATCTGCAGGGCGGTCTGTTGGTCTTGGCCATGGCTGAGCGTGCTCCGTTAGGCCTTCTTGCGCCGGTGATTCAGGCCCTTGATGCGCAGCGTGTCTGCCTTTTGGCGCTGGATGAGTCACTGCCCGATGAGGCGAGTCTGCCGGCACTGTTGATCGATCGTCTGGGTCTGGGGCTTGATCTGCGTGATGAGCAGGCGCTCTGGCCTGCAGACACTGATCTGAGGGAAATGGAGTTCGCACCGGTTGATGCGGAGCGGCTTAACGCTGCATCGCAGACATGGCGTCAGATTGGTGTTCCGCCAGAAGCGACCAAGGCGTTGGTGGAGGCTGCGGCCCAGCTCGGAATTTTGTCGGCACGGCCAAGCCTCTATGCCATGCGACTGGCAAAGGTCTCGGCGGCGCTGGCCGGTCGCAACGCGGTGGAGGCCGATGACCTTGCTGCTGCCGTACGACTCGTGCTCTTGCCGCAGGCACGGCAGCTGCCCGCCTCCGCGGCGCCCGAAGACGACCAGACGCAGTCTGCAGAAGAAGACACGCGCGAGAACGATAATGCGCAAGCGTTACCCCAAGACGAAGACGAAGACGACGCCGATCGTCCACCGCCGTCTCCCCCAGAACCCGAGCAAGATTCGGTAACTGATCCGCCCGAACCTGATCAGGAATCGTCGGCAATACCCGATGGTGCGGCGGAGCGGCTGGTTGCGGCAGCGCTGACGGCACTGCCCAAGCACCTGCTTGCCCAACTCGCGGCCTCAAGTGCTGCGTCACGATCAAAGGCGGCAGGGGCCACGGGGGCGGGTGCCCAGGCACTCAAAGGCCGCGGGCGGGGGCGGTCGATTGGCGCGCTGCCTCGCCGCAAACCCCGATCGGGCGAGCGGCTGCATCTCTTGGCAAGCATTCGGGCAGCGGCACCGTTTCAGAAGCTGCGGCGAGTGTCTGAGGAGAATGCAGACCTTGGTGACACTTCCCGCCAAGTAGCCGCTGGTCTAACGCATCGCATACATCTTCGCCCCGATGACCTGCATGTCCATCGAGAGAAGAAACGCAGGGGCAATACCACGGTCTTTGTGGTGGATGCCTCCGGGTCCATGGCGTTGCAGCGCCTGTCCGAGGCCAAGGGGGCTATCGAGATTCTTCTGGCCGACTGCTATGTGCGGCGCGACCGGGTGGCGATGATTGCCTTTAGAGGCAAAGGCGCAGAGGTGTTACTCGACCCCACGCGGTCTCTGGTGGCGGCCAAGCGCTCGCTGACAGCGCTGCCCGGTGGGGGTGGAAGCCCAGTGGCGGCGGGCCTCGCACTTGCTGCGCAGATGGTGGCGCAACTGAAGCGGATGGGTGACAGCACCGTGGTGGTGGTGCTGACTGATGGCCGTGCAAACCTCACGCGCGACGGCCAGCCCGGGCGCCAGCAGGCGGCGCTTGAGGCCCAGCAGATGGCGCGACTCTTGGCCGTGTCGGCAGACAAACGCCTCTTGATTGATACCTCCATGCGGCCTGAGCCCGCTGCGCAGGCGCTTGCGGCGGCCATGCGTGGCATGTATATGCCCATGCCATTTGCCCAGGCCCGCGAGATGGGCCAGGCAATTATCGCGGCTCAATTAACGGCCTGAACGATGAGGCTTGCCAAGGGCCTGGGGTCGGCCTCGTGCACGAGGTGCCCGCCTTGGCAGAAA
>CAZKWK010000059.1:0-1455 GCA_964556335.1 uncultured Bordetella sp.
GCCAACTACTGGCCTTGATCCAACCTCTCGGCGTAAGATAGACGAGCTTATTTTAAGGTTAAAGCGAGAGGCTGGAGTGACTTCAGTTCTTGTCACCCACGACATGGATAGTGCGGTTAAGCTCTCTGACAGGATTATTCTGATTGATGGGGGTATAGTCAGAGTCGAGGGACCAGCAGCAGAGCTATGGCAACACAATAAGTTCGTAAAGTCTTTCCATGATGGCTACTGGGAGCAGGATCATCCATAAGCCCTCTTGTATTTAATTTAGCGGGCTGTTTGAGTTGTATTTTATCTCGAACCGAAATTTTTGATTCAGAGTTAAGTAAGAGATGCAGGTTAGAAACGAATTTAAGGCAGGTCTTTTCATCATCGTAGCTATCCTACTTTTCTTAGGAAGCGTGCTTGTAATTGGTCGAGAGAAGCAGGTTTTCTCAGATCAGCTTGTATACAAAGTGCGTTTTAAAGATGTCAGAGGCTTAGCAGAAGGCGCGCCGGTGCGCATGGGTGGACTATCCGTCGGACGGGTCGAGTCAATCAACTTTGCCTCTGACGCAGAATCACTGGCTGTGTTAGTGGAACTAGCAGTTGGAGAGAAGTATAGTAACAAACTACGGAAAAACTCTCTGGTTGCCATTGAGACCAATGGTCTGCTGGGTGATAAATTTTTATCTATTATTCCAAGCTCAGAGACAGAGATCCTCCCCGAGGGAGGAGAGCTAATCGCCCGAGATGATGAGGACCTACAAGGCCTAATGAAACGAGCAAACTCCATCGTTCAACGGGTGGACGCTCTTTCAGGAAATATCGAACAGATCACAAGCACTTTAAAAGATAAGGCTATCCCTCAGTTTGTGAGCAGCATGGAGACGGTCAGTAAGTTCGTCGACGATATAGAAAAAAGCGATGGCCTTCTAAAAACTTTAATCTCCGACCCCAAAGGCAAACAGGCGATGCAAGATCTATTCTCTGCTATTAGCGCCATCGGAAACACAACCAACACAATAGATCAGATCGTCTCATTAATCCAAAATGGAGATGGTCTGCTCAAAACTCTGCTGACGCAAAAGCCCTCGGTAGATCCTAATCAGTTATTAACGCAATTTAAGGTACTAGTAGATAACCTTCTACAAGCCTCAGAGTCCCTATCCACAGGCGAAGGCTCCATAGGAGCCCTACTAAAAGACCCAAGCCTCTACGATAACCTAGTAGAGATAACCGACGGAGCCAAGAGAAGCTTCATCCTACGCCAGGCGATAAGGCAGTCACTTCAGAAGTAGCGGAGCAACATGTGAGCTAGTCTTTCTCTCCTTTGAATTTATGGTAACTCCTCAATCAAATATAGGGTTTTTTATTGCTACTTGCTTTACTTAGACCTTGATATGACGAGCTACGACATAGAATATCAACAACTGTCACCACCTTACTTCCTCTTTTCTTTTTTTTAATTTCTTT
>CAZKWK010000059.1:1465-8883 GCA_964556335.1 uncultured Bordetella sp.
TTTTCAAAAGTTTTGCCGAATGGCATCAGGAAAACCTCTGATAAAAGATTATATCCGCCGGAGCTTTGGTGTCGGCGAATCAACCATTTCGGCAAAAACTTTTAGAGCCGCTATCTGCGTTTTGCAAACGACCCATGAATCTAAAAAAGGCATCACTATTTGAGCGTAGCGGGCAACGGCTCTAACCGGATGAGAGTGCTGGTGATCCTCTCAAGGATCTCTTCTTGAGAGTCGGTAGGCTTAATCATAAGTAACGACTTATGAAAGGCTATCAAGGTTTCCTTTTTATTCTTACCAATCATGCTAAGAACGTTTAGGTAAGTCTCAAGAGTTGAGGCCGATAAGACATCGAAAGCTTTGGAATTTAAGAACTCAACCATAGGGCCTGGAAGCTCTGTATGTTCATCCTTGATAATTTTCCAAACAGCCTTCAATTGATGCTTCTTTTCACTCGGTAACTTTGAAAGCCTTCCTTCAAGATTTTTTAATTCCAGCTTCTCATCTTGACTACCATGATATGAATCGTTCTCCTGTGGTTTATCAACCTTGCCTCGTGACTCACCTTTTGCCCCCCCACCTCTGTTACCTCTGATGAACCAATTTACAGCTCCCACAAATAAAGACCGAAGATCTTTACCACCGGCTGCCTTAGCATCCACTGATGTATCTGGCAACAATTTCTTTTCACCTTGCTCTTCACTAATATTTAACCAACTCTTCAAGAGGAATGAGCGTTCTTTAGGGTTAAACCACTCTTGTATGAAGAATCTCTTGGAGCCTAGGTCTAGAGAATTAAACTGAAGACATTTGATGAATTCAACAAAGTTATGAATATCACTTGGCTTAGAGTCATTTTCCAGGTAGGTCTTGAAAGAGGCTGCAAGAATGTCTTTTCTCAATACTGTACCGAAGGTACCTTTACTACTCTTTAAATCTGCTGAAGCTTTAATCGAGTTAGCGTCTATATAATCAAGGGCTTTTCCAAGCGCATGAATCAGTCCAGGCGCTCTGGGACCATTTTTTTTAATGGAAGTTTGGACCTGGCCTACTAGGCCTGTGATAACACTGTCATCTTTAAACTCATTGGCTATCTCACTTAGCCTAGTGGATATCAAACTAAGGTCATTAAGATATGATGATGTTGGCGATCGCATGGTGGCTGGACCACCAGAAGTGGTCGGCGAGCCTGGTTTTAATTTTGATGTCCTAACTTGATCTTTTAAAGTCATTATCAACCCAATAGATACTAATTTTATCTCCATGAGGAAAAAAACACCTTTCAGCAAGGTTAACATGACCACCAAAATTAACCGATAGCTAAGTCAACGAATACCTAAACCATTAAGATCGCTAATTTTTAGGGACATAACCATAACCTCTGCATTCTCCAAGGCTACAGAGACTGACGGGGCAAGCCTCTAAGCGGTTAGCCTATAGCTATAAAATAAAAGGCTACTGCTTGAGAATGATAACGTCTCACAGGGCGGCATGAGTTAGAACGATTGGCTTTCAGTTCCGTCTAAAATCTTTAAGAGGTCGTCTCAGCCTCTCTAATCCCCTTCCCCCTTCTCACCAATAACCCCAGCGCTAACATCCCCCCCAAAGCAACAGCTATCATACCGGCCGTTGACGGTGTGGGGAGACCTGTTACTACTTTAAATCCCAGGGCTCCTAAGTGGCCTAGGGCCGATCCTGATATACCTACCAGCATCGCGAGCCAGCAGATATGCCTTAGTTTTTGTGAAAATACAGCAGCGATACAAGCGGGGACTGAGAAGAATGCTACTACTAAAATGTTACCAACGGCTTGAAAGGCTGCTACGGCAGTAAGAGCTACTAATCCTACTAGAAGGTAATGTAAGAGTTGCGGATTATAGCCACTTTTTTTTGCATAGGCAGGATCAAAGGCTGCTAGCTGAAGCTCCTTAAATAGAGCTCCTACTACGGTGATATTCAAGATAAATATCCCTGACAGAATTTGGAATGCTCGTGGGACCTTAAGCTGCATTACCTCAACAGTATCAAGCGGGATTAACTCTAAGGCTCCATAAAGAACGCACCCGGGGTCAAGGTCTACCGTATCTGCAAACTTCACTATCAATACAAGGCCCAGCGCAAATAGAGTGGTAAAGATGATCCCCAGACTAGCTCCTTTATCAACCGCCCCAACATGGCCTAAGAACTCCGTGAGCACAGCTGTTAAAACTCCCACTGCGGCTGCCCCCATGAACATCCACATACTATCTCTGGAACCTGCTAGAATAAAAGCAGCTGCTAAACCTGGCAAAATAGTGTGGCTGATGGAGTCACCAAGCATAGATAACCCCCGCACCATCAGGAAGCTCCCTAAAAGCCCACAATTGGCGGCACAGATCGCAGCAGTTGCGATAATCCATCCATCTAAACTAAATTGCCAATTTAATGCTTCAAACAAACTCATTCCCTCAGAAAAACAAGGCTCAAAATTCAGTCTAACTCACCTTAATCACGTGGGGACTAATCACCTTGATCCCCTCCTGCTCCATATATCGCTCCAACTGCATTACAATCGCTGGAGAGCTCACATGCTCAGTAAGATCTGCGTCATGGTCAACATGATCAGCCCCGAATTCAGCAGCATGAATTAGATACTGCTCCCATAGCCGATGGATACGGGTAACCCTTGCTGCCTCAACATATCCCTCATTGGTAAGAGCAACCGAGTCTCCCTCCGGTGCAACTACTAATAGTCCCTTTCTTACTCCTCTACCGATCAACCGTTTAAAATACTCAGGCTTAACCTCTCGATACTCAGCTATTTGACTTAAGTTGATTAATTGGAATGGGCCTGCCTCATGATCCTCAGTAATCTCAAACATAGCCCGGAGAAGGTGCTCCATTCCCATCCGTCGAGCAAACTTCCTTCTCGAAGCAAGTTTGGCCACAGCTCCACGATTCGGAGCGAACAGCAATGACAGAAAAGCTGCGACAATTTCCCCGTCACGTCGAAGCACAATCCCTTTTTGGTCTTCGACTCGGACGAGATTGAAAAATCGAGTGACATATTCAAAAGCTCCGTCAGCGTCAGATTCGACCTTAAAATCAGGCATGGCCTACAATATCAGGTGTTAAGGTCCATAGCAAGTTAGGCTTGAGGAATTTCCACTGGTTGGCGGGTCTCCAAGTCGATCCGGTACAGATTGCCGGGCCAATCGCCTTCGATGAAGTCCTCGTTGTCGTGAACGTTGAGCAGCAAGGTCTCCATATCACCTGTGATTGTGACTCTGATTGCTCCGTCCAAGGTGCTGTAGATCGTGTTTTGGTTCATCGTTTAAGCTCCGTAACGCTCAAGAACCTGTCTGCCGAAAGCGTGGCGGCTTGCGAGTTAGAGTTCGCAAGGCCAACCCGAAGCTCAATGGTGTAGGTGCCAGCAGACAGAGTGCCTGAGGTTTTAAGGCTAACTGTAGATCGATACTGTCCAGCGCCCGCTCCTCCAGCAGTGGCCCACACAGATGTTTCTACTAACTGGGTGCCGATCCCGCCGCCGACTACTTGAAGCCAGCTCACAACGCCAACTGTGCCCGTAGAAATCGCTTGCGCCAGAAAACCGTAGCACGCGTCAACAAGCAGAACTCCGCCCGAGGTTGCAAAAGTCAGAGTCTGGACCACCACATACCCCGGAGAAACGTTGCTAATGCCTATTGAGCCTGTGCCGCTCGCAGCGCTAACGCGTGAAACTGCGTTGCCCGCAATCTTGGCAGTGCTGACACCGCTATCCGAAATCCCTAGCGTGCCGCCATTATTCCACAGAGTGATGCCGTCGATGTTCAGACGGCTGGTGCTGAGAGTGCCTGTGGTGATCGTGCTGGCGTTGATGCTGCCGATGTTCGCCGCGCTGATAACTGCCGTGCCAATCTGGGCCGATGTCGTGATGAGCGTGGTCGTCGCCAGCTCGGCTGACGTGATCGTGCCCGCTTGGATTTGGTTTGCTGTAATGGTGTTGGCGGCGAGCTTGTTGCCTGTGATGGTGCCAGCGAGGATATTCGTCCCCGTGATCGTGCTTGCCGCGATGTTGCTGCCGACGATGGTGTTGGCGGCGATCTCGTTGGACGTAACCGCACCTGCCGCCAGCTTGGGCGTAGAGATAGCGCCGTCTGTGATCTGGGTGGACGTGATCTGCGTCGTCAGCTTGGCTGCCGAGATGCCTGCAATCTGTGCGTCAGTGAGCTGACCCGTGACATCGGTTGCCGCCACAGCAGCCGTCCAAGCCGTGCCGGTGTAGCGGTAGAGCTTGTTGTCGGTCTTAAGGAAGACCAAGCGACCCTCAAACAAGTTAGACGTAGGCAGAGATGTAACGATCTCGTAACCAGAGGTCACGCGGGTCACAGTGAACACGCGCTCGTAATCAACACCGTCAAAAGTGACCGTAATGGTTAGGGTACCAGTGGTACCGCTGAGCGACGTGACTTCATAATATCCAACCGGCTGATTAGCCACGGGGGTGTTGTCTGCTGTGTTGACGGTGCCGGTGAGCCCGTCCTCAACAATCTTGAACTTGGCAAGAGCCGTGACGTTGTCAGGCCCCTCGAAGACAGTGATGAAGCCGTTGATGTCGGAGAACGACCCGCCAGCGCCTTCGGCAGAGTCAAACACCGTCGCAGTTGGACGGCTCATATAGACTGACACTGCCTTGAACGTGTTCTCGGCAGCAGTCGTTACATCGCTCTGGAGCGTACCGATGGAGTCCCGAAGCGTCTCGAGGTTCTCTTTGACGGCACCCAGAAACACCGACTGTGCAGCGTCAATCGGAGGAACCGCTGGAATACCGCGCCATTTAATCGTCATGCGTAGAGTTCCGAAACCGTGGTTGCCAGCCGTACTGAGCGAACGTTGATGTTGCCCTCAATCTCGATCTCAACGTCTCGAGCCTTGAAAGGCGGAATGCGGACAGGGCTGAATGATGTTACGTCAAGCTCTGCAAACTTGGTGCCTTCGGCATACAGCGTGACCTTGGCAGTGCGAATTTCTGCCAGAGGCGGCACGTTTTGCAGGATGCTGCCGTTGACATCGCGAGCATTCAGAGGCGCTTCGTTTAGCGCGCCTTGAAGAGGTTGGGCAAAGATCAATTTGTTTGCGTCGATGATCTGCTGAACCGAGGCGTTATACGCATCAACCTGCTCGACATCGCTATACACGCCGTCCAGTTTAAGCGCCGACCACGTGGCGGCATGAGGCAGAACAAACCGCTTGCTGCGCCACAGATAATTCAAGGGGCTGAGGTCGTTGGAGTCGGCCTCGTAGATTTTGCCGTCGGTTGCATCTGCGAAATACAGCTTAGCTGTACGGCTGTCCACGTGGACCGCTGTCGCGTTGATGTCGATGTTAGACAGCGCAGGGATGTCGTCCCGGCTGATGACCATCGCCTGCTGGCTGGCATTTGCTGTCGGGTAGATAGCGAAATAGCGACCATCCATAATCGCGCCAGCAATCAGCGACGGCTGGCGGGCTTGCCACTCATCGCGACGAAAAAGCTGCGCTGTGACCACTGACCGAACAGACGGGCCGATACCCACCATGCCGTTGGGAGAGGCGTACAGAACGCCGAACTCGTCGCTTGTGATCGAGCGCTTGGACACGCAAGGCTCCAGCATTGGAACCCGCTCGACCGAGAATGCGCCCGGACCAGAACCGCTGATGATGTATGGGTTGCGGTCAGTCATTACGACAACCGACATGGCGTAAACGCCAAGGCCGATAATGCGGTCAGGAATGTTTAGAGCGTAAGACGCGGGCCACGCGTGAGGGTAAAACGGCTCAGAGAAGTACACCGTGTTGCCGGAGAAGCCTGCCAAGCTACCGTTGGGCAAAGCCACCAGACCTGCAAGATCGTCAACCGGGGCATCCCAGCCAAGAGTAGGGAGGGCTTCGCCGAGTTCTGCGATGCTGAGGGTGTCGCTTGTCGTGGCCGTTCCGAACGGAATTTCCTTAACAAACAAGAACGAGTCCGTCGCGGCTCCCGTAACACTACGATAAATTCGCAGAGCAGTGACGTTTTCACCAGAGATTTGCGCAGTAGGAAACCCTGCTAAGTTGACAGAATCGCCAGAGTAAACCGTGACTTGGTTGCTGACAGGCGACGGCGCGGACTCTTCAGACAGGGAGCCAAATGTAGATATTTTTGTATATACATAAACTCGCGTCTCGGCAGTCGTGACATCATAGTCGGTGCTACCCACGCGGGTCGGTGTCAGAGAAGCCAGCGGTGCGGCCACGCCCAGATTAAGCGCTGCCGCCGGATATGGGCCTAGGCCCGAGAGGGCCAGAGCAGCGTTGGTCTTCTTGGGAACGCCGTCGCCCGTGTAGTACAGGCGGAAGTCTACCGTATCGGTGATTGGGCTGCGGACAATGTCCACGTCCTTATCCCACGCGAGCCACGCAGGGTCGCCGGTTGTGTAATACTTGTAGATGGTTTGGACGTTGGCAATCGCGGGCGTAGCGGCCCACGTGTTTCCGCGCCAGTAGCGCAGCTCTCGAGAGTAGAGCTTTACGTTAGTCGCGACCTGCGCCTGATTATCCCCCAGCATCGTGGGAGACATGCGGGGCACGAGGCCATCGAATCCCATGATTTGAAGCTGGGGCATATATGATCCTTACTTTTTGGTCCCGCCGTGCTTATTCCTTGAGCGGTTGGCGGACTTGGGTTGGACGCGCAGGTTCTTTTTGGAGTTGTCCATAGGATTACCGTTGCGGTGATCCACGTCCTTGCCGTCACCCTTGGAGACCTTGCCCGCCTTTTCCATGGCATAACGGGCGCGGTTGCGTGCCATCCGAAGCTTCACCTGCTCGGGCTTAGCGTTGTACTTTGCACGCGCACGTTTCTGAGCTTCGGATGTCATCGCTTACTCGGGTTTCTTGCCACCAAACGGGCCGTCCATGCCGCCCGATTTGCCATCGCCTTTAGGACGGGCAGACGAAGCGGGATTGTCGCCCAAAGATTTCAGTTGGTATTCCGGTGTTTCAGACCGGCCCACTGACATCTCAGCGTAGCAATCGCACGCATGTTGTTTGCGCGCCATCGCCATTACGCGGGCTTCTTTCCGCCGAACGGGCCATCGTGCATGGCGGACTTGGCGTCAGCCTTGGCAGGAATGGTCGACTTAGCAACCGGGCCATCATAGCGGTGGAAGCTCATTTCGCCCTTGATGCAGCAGTCGCTCATCGGGTTCATAGCCTTCATTGGGGTCGCTTTGTAAGGTGCAGTCATTGATCAATACTCCTCTGATGCTTAACGCTAACACATTTGCAGGTGTTAGGAAAGGTAGTTTGCGGCAGCAGTCGCAAGACCTGCCACTGCCAGAAGGACAGCGACCAGCTTTGCGTTCTTGCCTTTGGGGGTTACACCACCTGGCTTAAGTACGCTGCCAACAACTGGACTAGCC
>CAZKWK010000059.1:8893-11646 GCA_964556335.1 uncultured Bordetella sp.
TTCAGTTGATCTAGGATGCTCATCGCGTCCTCCTTACTTCTTGCTACTTACCTTTAGCGCTTCTTGCCAAGCCTCGACGATCAGGCGGTGCTTGGTTTTGCAGTCACCAAAAGTCTCGATCAAACCTTTTTCCCACAACGCGCGCTCAGGATCGACCAGAGGCACAGGCGGATCAGTTAGGTTCTTGCACGGTGCCGCTAGGTTTGCGGGCGGTGCCGGGAGTGTCTGTATCACGGATGCTTTGCTGGAGCACCCCGACAACACCATCAGGAGGAGCGGGGCAATCAGCAGGAGGTGCTGGGATGTTTTTGTAAATCTCTTTGATGGTGTTGGTCCGCTCAACAGATGTAACCTCTGCTGCATTTCGCACCTCCTCATACTCGTTAGCTTTGCTGTCGATGACCGTCTGCATCGCCGCGCGTTGCTTTTCCGCTTTCTCAAGAGCCTTGGCGTAGGCAGCGTCGCACTGCCAGTCTTTCACCTTATAGCCACCGAGGAAGCCTACCAGAAGTAGGCCCCCTGCGATGTATGGTGTCGGAATGCCAAGCATTACAGCCAGCTTGCGTACTTCTTGGTCTTGGCCTTGCGATCATCGAGGCCATGAGTGCCCCCGTTGATACGCTTGGTCAGAGCAAGAATGGCGGCATCATTGATGCCTTGGTCGCAGATGCTCCAGAGTTTGTTGCGGTCAAAGAACCACAGCGCGCTCTCAAAGCAAAGCTCCCCGGCAACAAGGTCCGGGTTGGTCATTACGTCTGGGCGTCCGATGTAGTCGGAGAAGGCTTGGTAGTTCGACTTTCCGGTGAGCTGGAGGGCTCCTCGGCCTCGGTACTTCCATCCGTCGCCACTGGCTTCGTCCCCATTGCCCATGCGATTTGCATAGACACGATTGGCAATCTTCTGCGGTTGACGTTCGTAGGCTTTAGCCAGCGCATCAGTCGGGAAGTACTTGCCGAAAATGCCGCGCAGACCCTTTGCGCCATAGTTCAGGTTCTCCGAGAACGCCTTGAAGTTGCCGCTTTCGTGCGCGCATTGCGCGAAGAAGTGGGCAGCGCGGTTCTTGTTGAGCTTGTAATAAGCGGCAGCGGCCTTCAGCGTGCCGGGGCCGAAAGCCCCGTCAGCCGTTACGCCAATCTTTTTCTGAAGTTCTACGAGGCTCATTTGTTTGGATTCCTCCAATCAGGGAAGTCGTTTTCATCAACCACGCCGTCGCCATTAATGTCATACCGCATGTCGTTCCGGTACTTTTCCCACGGGGCCATATCGTCATCATCGTCGTCATCATCAACGACTTCGGTCAGCTCGACGGCCTCTTCCTTCTTCTCGAAGAAAGTTTCCTTAGGCTCATCATCATCGTTGGTCACAACGGATACACTCACCGGAGTTTCAACGCTGGTGCGCTGAGCAAGCTCAGGGATCTCAGTGGCCTGTGGCTCACCCTTCATGCCCATCAGAGTGGCATAGGAGCCAGCGACGGCACTGATGACGGATGTCATGACGTAACCGAGAAGGCCAAATACCTTTTCGTTATCGACAATATCGTTGGACACAAACAGACCAGCCACCATAGCGGCAGTGATCGCGAGGATGACAATTGCCATCGTATAGGCCGCAATCATCAACGCTTTGATGCGGGCGGTAATCAGCTGATCTTCCATCAGTTATCCCTTTCAGCCAGCGGATTAGCTAGGGTTTTCGTAATACGCTCATCAACCTGCTTCTCAAGATCCTTGATGCGACGCTGCTGCTCAAGGTCTTGCGCTCGTAGCTCTTGTATAATAGCACGCTGAGATTGCAATGTCTCCCTTTCTGACACTTGCGTGCGTGCGGTCACTGCGTCCACCGTCTGACGGGCGCTCATGACACTGCTGCCAAGGCTTGAAGAGAGCGATGCAAGGTTGTCCGACAAGTACTTGGTGGTCTCCAAGTTCATGCGGATCATGCGCTCGTTGCTATCCTGCTTTTCCTTCATCTGGGCAAATTCGTCGCCCATGGCTGCATAGGTGGATGTCACCTCCTGCATCGTCAGGAACTGCTGGTAAACCTGAAACCCGCCCCAGAGGGCACCACCAGCAGTAGAAAGAGCAGTAATAACAGCAAATAGCTTGCCGCCAGCAAACTTAACGCCGCCAATCTCAATAGAAGTGCCTTCAGGTTTTTCATCATTGTCACTCATATTGCTCATCCACCATTTCTTGCCACCGAGAATCTTGGCCGCGCATCATCAGATATAATGCCATATTCTGATCAGGAATGCGACGACCTTTGTAAATGTCCTTGGGTTGATAGAACGGAAGGTCTGGAATGCGCGCTTGCGTGTAGGCTGAGTAGCCCACTGGAACCGCAGCAAGCTGAGCCATTGCGTCGCCGTCGCCCGTGTTTACGTCACCCACATCGGTGGGTGAGCCAGCCGCCATCTCCGACTGCATCCCGCCCATATTAAGCAGCTCCATCTGCTGCGCCTGACTTGAGGGGCTGGATACGGCGGTATCGCCAATGACCGTTGTAATAACAGGCGAAAACGTCGGGCCTTCTGTCGGCTGTAAACTATAAGTCACACCCGCTGTCTCAGTCGTGACCTGAGGCCCATATTGCTGCGCGTATTGCGCGTCCGCTTGAGCGAGGAACGCAACGTTCTGAACTGTGGCTTGCAGCACGGTCTCGCGGGCAAATAAGTCTGCTTCCTCAACTGCCTCGCGCTGGAAGAAGTCCACGTTGCGGTCACGACGCACTTCCGAGGAGGCAACCTTTTC
>CAZKWK010000060.1:0-3094 GCA_964556335.1 uncultured Bordetella sp.
CGCAGCGTGTGGACGAACTCGGACCCGATGGCATCCTGAACCCGGACCATATCGCAGAGGCCTACTGGTGGTTGCACAGCCAGCCACGCGATGCATGGACCTTCGAGCTGGATCTGCGTCCATCCGTGGAAAGGTGGTAGCAGCCATGTCTCGAATAGCCGTTTTCGGTGCCACCGGCCTCACGGGTGGACTGGTCGCCAAGCATGCGCTTGACCAGGGGTACGAGGTGGTCGCTTTGGTGCGTGACCCTGGCAGATTGACACTGCGGCACCCAAGGCTGAGTGTGATTAGTGGCAGCCCGATTTTGGCTGCCGACGTCGAACGCTGTGTCCAGGGCGCCGATGCCGTGATCCACTGCCTGGGTATCGGCGGAAAAGGGGATGGAAAGCCGACCTCACTCGTCTCTGATTCGGTCCGGCGCGTTTTGGCCACCATGCAAGACCATGGGGTCCGTCGCATCGTGTGCATGTCCAACATTGGCGCAGGCGACAGCGGAACCTGGTTTACAAACCGGATCGTCATACCGCTATTTCTGCGCTGGCTGATCCCCATCATCGAGGACAAGAACCGGATGGAGTCGGCGCTGCGTGTCAGTCCTGTTGATTGGGTGTCGGTGCGTCTGCCCAACATCGTGGCGGGCGCAGACAAGCCGATTCGGGTGAGTGCTGATGGCCGGGACATCGGGTTTTCAATCACTGCCGAGTCGGCCGCCCGCTTCCTGCTGGAGCAGGTGTCTTCCGATAGGTACCTGCGCCAGGCTCCGAGCATCAGCAACTGAGTGATCGAGCGGATTCAGAGCGCACTATAGACTCAGACTGCTCCAGGCAATGCATCGGCCAAAAAATCATAGACGGCTCGGATGCGTTTGCTGGTGCGGATCTCTTTGTGAACGACCAACCAAACGGGAAGGGGTTGGATCTTCAGTTTTGGCAGTAGCGGAATAACTGCGGGATCAGTTCGGATCTGGTGCTCGCTGACAAAGCCGATTCCCAGCCCCGCCCGAACAGCCTCCCATACAACAATTAAGTCGTCGGTCCTAAAAGCAAAGTGCTCCCGCGTCGCAGATATGCCACCGGCTGCGAAGCCTTTGAGGGTCTCGTCGTTGCGGTCCCCGCCAATGAGGTCATGGTTTAGAAGATCGGCGGGCTGACGCGGGACACCACGACGCCGCAGGTAATCCTGGTGAGCGCAAGCCCTGAGAGCCACCTTGCCCACCCTTCGGGCAATGACTGTGGCCTGTTCCGGCTGAACCATACGAACCGCTATATCCGCCTCTCGGCGCAGAAGATTGCTTACAGCATTGCTGGCCACCAGTTCTACCTGTACGTCGGGCAGTGACCGGCGCATCTGCGCAAGCAATGGTGGAAGCACATAACAAGATACCGGCTGACTCGCGGTGATGCGCACCGTGCCTGATATTGATCGGTCGACACCTTCGACTACCCGCGCAAGCTGATCGGCGCCGCTTTGCATGGTACGCGCTGCGTCGGCAAGGCGAAGTGCTGCCTCGGTGGGTACGAGGCCCCGACCGGTGCGGCCGAAGAGCGTAACTCTCAGTTGTGACTCCAGTTCCGCCACATGCCTACCGATGGTAGGCTGGCTTGACTGGAGCTGCCGTGCCGCAGCCAGAAGACTGCCATGTTCAAGTACCGCGAGGAAGGAGCGTACGAGGGACCAGTCAAAGACGGTATTCATAAATGAAATTGAGACTCTCAGTTATACGCGATTGTGTACGTTCGCATCGCCACTGACAATACGCCACGCAAGCTGGTTTGACCAATAGGGTGTAACGGACTCGTCACGGGGAGCGAGAGCATGGATCGAAGAGATTTCATACGACTGGTGGGCGGAGGCGTTGTCGTCACCGCCACCGGGCCGATAACCGGTTGTTCACTGAGCAGTGAGTATCCAGAAGAGGCCGTGCAGCCCTGGCGCAGTCCAGACCGGGAGTCCGACACTCGGCGTTTTATGCTTGCGCATGCACTGCTTGCGCCCAACCCCCATAACCGGCAGCCCTGGATCGCTGATCTGCGGGAATCTAACCGCATACACCTAATCTGCGACGGCGAGCGGCTACTGCCTGAGACGGATCCCTTTGGCCGTCAGATTCTTATTGGCTGTGGGGCATTTATTGAGCTTGCTGTGGTCGCCGCCGCGCAGCGGGGCGTGTTGGTGAAGGTTGAACTCTTCCCGGACGGCGCACCGCCTGATCAGCAACTGCCTGTGGGAAGCCGCGTCGCTACCCTCGTGCTGGGCGATGCGGGTAGTGCTCCCGCGGATCCGTTGTTTGCCCAGATTACGCGAAGGCATACCCGCAAGTCTGCCTATGCCAGCGATCGCACGCTGCCTGAGGCAGTTGTGCGTAGCTGGGGCGAGACTGCCAGCAGCTTTGGCCTTCGCAGTGGTCTAGCGACCGGCGCAGCGGCCATGGATGCAATTCGCCGCATCACACGCGAGGCCTATGAGATAGAAGCCACCACAGCGCGCACATGGCTTGAGTCAGCCCGTCTAATGCGCATCGGGCCTGGCGCGATTGCTGCGAACCCTGATGGCATCAGTCTGAATAGCCCAATGGTTCGGGCGCTACACACAATCGGACTTTTTGACCCGATGGAGGTCCCTGCGAAGGGTAGTAGTTCTCTCGAGCGTGTGATGGATCGCTGGGTACCCTTTGAAACCGCCAGTGGGTTTTTGTGGCTGGCCAGCCCCAATAACGCACGTCCGACGCAGGTGACAGCCGGACGCGCCTACGTCCGCGCCCAATTGGTGGCCACCGCTGCTGGCGTTGATATGCACCCGCTCTCCCAGGCGCTGCAGGAGTTCCCTGAGATGCGAGGACCGCACGAGGCGATTCATCAAACCTTGGGGCTCCGCGCGAGGGGCGAGGCCTTACAGATGCTTTCCCGCGTTGGTTTTGCGACGGAGCCGCGTGGGCCAAGCCCTCGGCGCGGCCTAGACTCGATGCTGCGCACTTGAGCTTGCTGAGTGTAGTTCATTGAACTACACTCAGGCTAATGCGATTTGAGTGGGACGATGCCAAAAGCGACGCATGTTTACAGGAGCGTGGATTTGACTTTGCATATGCTGCCTCTGC
>CAZKWK010000060.1:3104-11403 GCA_964556335.1 uncultured Bordetella sp.
AACGGCGCTCTTAAAAGTTTTGGACAAGGCGCCGGAGATAGCCCTCATGGCATTGCGTTGACGAGTTTGACGACATGCGGCTGAGATTAAAGGGTTTTTCGGTGGGGTTAGAACATTCGCCGCAGCCCCACCTGAACAGATACCGGGTTGTAGTTCGGTTTAGATAGTCGCCCAGTGACACCCTCTTCGGCTGGTAGCTCGACGCTGCCGAGCCGCAGTACACGCAGATCTGCAGTCAGTCTCCAGTCCTTAGTCATCGGAATTTCTGTGCCTGCGATGAGCTGAACACCCAATTTCCCTTGTTTAGACCACGCCCGCTCCGCGCCGTTGGAATTTAGATCGAAGTCAATCTCCTGTACCCAGCCAACGCCCGCGCCGATATAGGGAGTCCAGCCCCCAGAGGTACTGGGGAACCGACGCAGTCCGTTGATAAAGATGATGTTCGATGCAAAGTCGCCATCGGTCACGAGCGTGGCGCTACCCTTACGTAATGACTTGAGATCATGACGGCGATAGTTCCATTCGACCTCTGCGGCCCATCCATTGCCGTAACGAAATCCAATATCGCCTCCAAAGCCAAGCCCGTTATCAAAGCTGGCCTTCAGGCCTGACCCGAAACCCGCACTGCCATTTTCGTCAAAGCTGGTGGACCCAAGGCGGCTCGCTTGGGCATAAATTGTTGCGTAGTAGCCTTTTGGCTCCGTTGCTGCCAGTGACGGGATGGCGGTAATTGCAATGCAGCCTAATACCGCTGTCCGAAGAGCTGTTCGATAATCTTGCATAGATAGATCTCCTGTGTGTCGCGAAAGAAGAGGGAAGGGGGCAAAGGGGATAAGGCCTAGGGCATGGGACGCTTTCAAAACGTCTTCTGCCTATCATCGACCCGAGTGACTTACCGGAAACTTTCTGACGCGATTACCTCAGGGTCTTGGTCAGACTCCTGGCTGCCAGCAGACGCTGAATAAGGCCCCTCCGCCAGGCGCCTCATCGCAACGCAACGACCAGCCATGGGCGAGGGCAATTTCTTGCGCGAGGGCGAGGCCCAGGCCAGACCCTGGTCTTGTCTGACCAGGCGCGCGCCAGAATCGCTCGAAGACCTGTACTCGGTGCTCTACCGGTATACCAGGCCCGTGGTCTTCTACATTGATTCCGGTTCTGTCTATTTGAATCCTGACATCAGCGCTCGCTGGTGAGAACTCAATGGCGTTTTCTACAAGGTTTCTAAGGAGTATAAAAAGCGCCGCTTTGTCGGCCTGTATCGACACATTTACCCCAGGCTCTACCAGATGGAGCGTGATGTCTGCACGATCTGCCTTGAACGCTAGCTGATTCAGGACCTCTCGTGCCACCTCTACCGGGTTCACGTGACTGAGTTGCAAGGCTTTCGAATCAGCAACCTGGGCCAGTTGCAGCAGTTGCTGAACCTGCCGTGCCATCGTGTCTAGGTCTTGCAATAGCCTGGTTCGATTCTCCTCGTTGGCAAGTCCCCCCTCAATGCGCGCGCGGGCCAGTGCAAGAGGTGTTTTTAATTCGTGTGCCGCATTGGCGATAAATCGCTCTTGCTCCTGGAAGGCGCGTTCGAGGCGCTGTAACACGTCGTTGAATGCCTCCACTAAGGGCCGGATCTCCGCGGGCATGCTCTCTACTGGCAGGCGCGCTGCGAGGTTGCGGCCTCCGACGTCGCGCGCTGCCCTTTCGGCTATGCGGATGGGCCTTAACACGGAACGAACAGCGAGTGCGCCAGCGACGGCAAAGACGAGGGTAGATAAAGCGCCGAGGAAAGCAACGGTTTCGACGATGGTAGGGGTCACCGCTTCACGCGCTAAGACTTCGAAGCGGTCGCTACGCGCGAGTTGTAATACATAAGTATTGCCATGTACGGTGCGCTGCCAGGCTCCCACAAAAAAATCGCGTCCGTCAAGGCGGACGCTACCGAAGAAGCCTGGCTGATCAGTGATATCTCTTTCGGGCAGTAGCGATCTTTGGTCTGGCTCACTGCTGGCGACCACCGCACCTGCGCTGTCAAGGACACGGAACTTGAGGTTCGCAAAGAAGTCGTCAAACCCCACAGCATCACCGGGAGGAAGCGTCACACCAATAACCCGCTGACTGGCGTCCAGTACGAAGCCATCGAAAATGTCCTCGGTCTGTCCCTTCATACTCATCTGGGTAACCAGGTGGCCAAACCGTTCAGCAAGCAAAACTTGTACACCTACCACCACCAATGCCATGGCGGCAAAAGCCACAGAGAACCCCAGTACCAGGCGTAGCGTGAGGCTCTGCGTTCGGCGGGGCACTAACTTGTTCTCCCAGCCCAGTTTGGTCACCTCATCCTCCTGTCGAATGAGACGGCTGTTCAAGTGCGTAGCCAACCCCCTTGGTGTTGACCATACGCACGGGGCTCCCAATCACCTCAAGCTTTCGGCGCAGACGGTGCAGGGCGACATCCAGGGCATTTGGCGTCACAGCTTCCGTAAGACCCCATGCCGCAGCCTCCAGCGCTGTGCGCCGCACCACCTGGCCTTCGGCGCGCACGAGCGCGATCATCAGTTGTAGCTCGCTGGGAGCAAGGTTGACGCTTGATCGACCGTGGCTTAGTCGTGCCGCTACAGGGTCGACAACCAGACCTGCCCATTGTGGGGCGTTGGTCACCCATACGCTTTGACGGCGCAGCAACGCGCGTACTCGGGCAATCAGCTCGTCGCGCGCGAAGGGCTTGGCCAGATAATCGTCTGCTCCCGCTTCGAGCCCATCAACGCGGTCATGAAGGGCATCGCGCGCGGTGAGCACTAGGCAGGGCAACAGCACTTGCCGAGCGCGCAGTTTCTGCAGCCATGGCAGCGCATCGCCGTCGGGTAGACCGCGGTCAAGTATGAGTGCTGCGTACCGCACCTGAGATAGGCATGCTTCGGCCTCACTGAGGCGTGCGGCAGCATCTGTTGCGATGCCTGCAGCCTGCAAATCGCGTACGACGATCTCGCGCATTTCTGAATGGTCTTCTACCAGCAGAATACGATTCATGGGCTTGCTACTTTTTCCCCGGTCGAAGCCAACCATTGCCTTGGACTGCATCCGACGCGCTTGGTGAAAACGCGGCTAAGAGCCTCGGGGCTT
Source organism: uncultured Bordetella sp. (assembly GCA_964556335.1). Classification (GTDB taxonomy): domain Bacteria; phylum Pseudomonadota; class Gammaproteobacteria; order Burkholderiales; family Burkholderiaceae_A; genus Hahnella. The sequence continues at coordinate 6,219 of CAZKWK010000060.1, forward strand.
GCATAGCCGACTTCCTTGGCAATTGCTTTGACAGGTTGCCCGTGCGACATTTTTGCTTGCGCAAGGGAGATACGCCAGTCCGCCAAATATTCTCCCGGTGTGGTCTGCGTGGCCGCGCGGAAGTGGTGTGCAAAACTCGCCCGTGACATACCGGCAACCTCCGCAAGGTCTTTCAAGGTCCAGGGCCTCGACGGATCTGAATGCATGGCGGTGATGGCTTTCAGTAATCGTTCATCAGCAAGCGCCTTTGTGATGCCAGACGGGATTGTCTTGATACGAATGAGGTAGCGAAAGACGACAAGAACGAAGTATTGGAGCAGCTGATTGACGCCGTACGACTTCCCGCAGCGGCTAGAGAACGCCTCATCGATCAATAACTGATGGATAACCGCGATCTCCGGCGCCTCATTCACGGGAATGAGAATGATGTTGGGGTTGATCAGCGTGAGCGGATTCTTAAAGCGCTGACCAAACTCAAATTCGGCACAGACCATCTCTGTGCTCGGTTTTGGAATGAGGGTGTGGGCCGAGCCTTTGGGCGAAAAGATCACGCCAGGCCCAGATAGTGTGCCAAGCGTTTTTCTATTGGCTCGTACTTCTACGGCGCCACTCTTGAGCCAGTGAATGTGGCCTTTGGTCGGGTCTCCTTTCGACTCAAACCGGTCACAAAGCACGTCTGAGAAAAAGACGCGGGCGGTTGGTGGAAACCGGTCTAAGAGCGGGGTAAGTCTATCGAGGGAGCTCATTCTCTGTACGGTGTGGCTATAGACACAATCTGTACGATTAATCAGTTTTCTAATACGTTTAGTCACTGTAAGTCTACTATCATACGTTTTGTCCGTTCAATTAAAAGGAACCCTGAATGCTGATCCCCCGCAAGCCTGTCCCGTCGTTACAGGTTCCCACCTTGGCCCATGGCCCGTTCGATCTCCATAGCGAAACGCCGGAGAGCTTCTCTTTATTGGTCTTCTTTCGCGGCCTGCATTGCCCCCTTTGTATTAAGTATCTAAAGGAGTTGGGGCAGCTACTTCCCGACTTGGCACAGCGGGGTGTTTCAGTGATTGCCATCTCATCAGACGATGAGGTACGCGCCAAAGATATGGCAACCCGGGTGGGTGCCGCCGACCTGCGGTTTGGATACAACTTATCGCTTGCTGTAGCTAGGCAATGGGGGCTCTACATATCAGAGGGCATCGGTAAGACTTCCATTGGTATCGAGGAGCCAAAGCTTTTTGCCGAGCCCGGTGTGTTTTTGATCAAGCCTGATCACACGCTGTATTACGGTGCAGTGCAGACCATGCCTTTTGCCCGGCCCTCGTTTGCTGACTTAATGGTGGCGATTGATTTTGCGAAAAGCAAAAACTACCCCGCGCGTGGCGAATATACAGGGGCCTAGGATGATAGACACTATTCGACCAAAGACCATCGTCAAGATGCGCCTTGAAGGCGAGTCGAAATCCCATGCTCGTACCGATGTCTCCGTTAGAGGACTCAAAAGCATTATCGACGAGCCGGTAGAGCGAGAGGGAACCAACCTTGGCATGACGCCGACGGAAACTTTTGCAGCAGCCCTTATCGGGTGTACCAACGTCATTAGCCACCGGATTGCTCACAAGAACGGATTAACGTTCGAAGCGATGCAGATTCGCCTTGAAGCGGATTTTGACCGACGCGGGGTTTCACTGGCAGAAGAAGTGGCTGTGCCGTTTCCGAATATGACCTTATTTATTGATGTCACAACATCAGCCGATGATGCCCAGATTGCCCAGCTACAGCAGGAACTTGCAATGTACTGTCCGATCGCGAAGTTGATTCGTATGTCGGGTACAGATCTGAAGGAAGTCTGGACCGTAACTAGGCCGTAGGCGCAGAGGCCACTTTCACAGTTATTCTTGTTGGGCAACCCATCGCGTGATAATGCGATGCAGTTGCGCAACGCCATCGGTGAGCGCTGCAGGCCCGGGCTGCAAGATATCCGCCGACTTGATTTCGTAGAGGTGGCCCTCGCGTACGGCCCGAATACCCTCCCAGTGGGGCCTGCCCGCCACCCTCTCTGGTCTGAATTTTTTTCCGCACCACGAGCCGATGATGATGTCTGGGGAGCGCTGAATCACCTGCTGTCCATCAGAGATGATGCGGTTTTTACCGAGAGATTCGCGGGCTAGTTCGGGGAAGATGTCGACTCCTCCCGCAAACCCTATGAGCTCTGATACCCATTGAATGGCACTGATCTGTGGCTCATCCCATTCTTCAAAATAGACGCGTGGTAGTTTCTTACCCGCCGTCTTCCAGGCTTCTACGCGGGCCTGCATTGCCTGAAGCGCAGTTTGCCGCTCTGTAATCCATTCAATAGCTTGCGACTCACAACCTAGCATGGCTCCAACCTGGTAGAGCATCGAAAAAATTTCACTGACGCTACGTTGGTTGAATACGGTGACCTGGACGCCTGCGCGAATCAGTTGACTTGCAATCTCGGCCTGGAGATCGGAGAAGCCGAATACGCAGTCGGGCCGTAGGTCTAGGATCTTTTCAATCTTCGCGTTTAGAAACGCACTTACTTTTGGTTTTTCTTCGCGTGCGCGCCGTGGGCGCACGGTGTAACCACTGATTCCTACAATACGGCTTTCTTGGCCAAGAAGGTAGATCCACTCGGTGGTCTCCTCGGTCAGGCAGACAATACGCTGGGGCCCTAAGGTCATGGAGGTACTCTGAGGCTAACGAGCAGGCATTTGACCGCCCAACTTGCGCACGAGGTCAGATACGGATTGGCCCACTGCGTTACCCAGTTCTACACACGCACGCACGGGTGCGTTAATAAAACTTACCCATCCGCACGCGAGCGCGTCTTCGGCCTGGCCAATGCAGGCGGATTCGTGGCTGTAGCAAAAGACCAGAACCCCATACGGCTCAAGGCGCGACAGTGCCGCAATACCCGCCTGATTCTTGCCAACACCCGCATCATTCAGAAAAACAGCCCAGGGCTTCTGCGGCTCCGCCTCAACATACCTTGATGACGAGATACCACCGTGTGAGCCAGAGACAATGATTCCACCGGACATCGCTGAGGTGATCTGGGTGATGGAATCAATGAGATAAAGATTTCGACGATTGGTCATGTCCTATGCTCTGGCCTGCGCCACAAGGGGCGAAGCCGAAGGAACAGCAGATAGCTCCTCTCCATGACAAAGAGCATGCCCGGTATTCTCGCGAAATGCGCGAGCCAGCGCCAATTTTTGAGGTGGCGCCAGACCTCGACGAAACCCGCTGCACCACTCAAAAGATGGCCGTCTGCTGTGCGGACATGAAATCGTTTTAGTGCAGTTTCTGCATCGAGATCTGGCCCAAGATCAGAGGGGGTACTCTGGGTCACATCGCACCAGTGAATGTCTGAGCCGCCTGGGCTCTTTTGATAGGTCGCAATCTCAGCGCGACAGAGGGGGCAGCCACCATCAAAGTACACGGTAGGAGATTTTGGTTCGTCGCGCATCAACTTCACTCCGAGGTCTTTAAGGCTGGGGTTCGCGATAATGCCGACGCGTCAATACCCTCATAGCTCAGCAGGCGAGCGAGTGACTCTTCGAGCAAAGACCGTACGGCAGCAGCATCGCTCTGCAGGCGCCGGTGCATAAGAGCGTCTTGAGAATCGCGGCTCGCGCAGTGGGCGCTGTACTCCTCAAAGGACGAGATACTCAAAAGAAGCTGGGCCAGTTGCCTTGGGCATTCACAAAAAACGGTAGTTTCGATTCGTGAGAGCGTGAGTAGTGTTTCTATGGAGTACTTTTGTGTCTTCGGTTCGTAGTCGACCGAGGCTGTCGTCTTTGGCGGCATCGTTGGAAATTTCTGCTTGATAAACCGATCGCATGCCTCTGAGAGTTCTGTCTCATCAGCAGGCATACGCCTCACTGAGATTCCTCTGGAGCGAAGTCGCCGGACCATCGCACTTGGGGCGAAACGATAAAAGACCAAGAGGTGCGTGGCGGGATTCTCTTTGTGGAAGGTGGCAACGGTCTCTGTTGATTCGTCAAGGAGATTCGGGATCTCGATCAGTGCCGCATCAACCGGCTGCATTTCTGGTTGTTGGTGAAGACGCATTGCTTCCAAAGACACGGCCCGAATCTCTTTCCTTTGGGGATCGGCTGCACTATCTGCGGGGAGTCTTATCCGCTCGAGAAGTGTTCCTACTAGCCCAACGCGAACCGGGCTTTCGGGGTCTCTAGTCTCAGCGAGCCCACTGCCTGCTTGCAGTCCGCCCATGGCACTTTGCAGCGCCTGCAGCGATGACAGGTCTAAGGAGGCGAGGGATCCAATCGGTTGCCCTAAATCGACGAGCTGTTTAATGAGCGCAAGACGCTCGACATCTTTATGGCTATAGAGCCGTTGATGTCTGCCCGGAAGTTTTGCCTCCGTAAGTTGATAACGGCGTTCCCAGACGCGTAGCGTTTGCACGGGGATTCCGGAGAGACGTGCGGCGATGCCAGAGCGAAATGCGTTCATGACCTCATTTTGTCACGGTTTTCTCAGAACAATTCGACTTTTTGCCTAGAAATTAGGGAGAAAACTGTTTAATGTCCGTCTTATGAACTGCTTTTTGCGGTTCGTTCCTGGTTAATTTGGGTTAAGGCTTAGAGAAAAATGGTCATTACGCAGCGTGTGCGGGCATCAATAGCGGTGATTGGTCGTCTTGCGGCAAGAACTGGTAAAGCGCCGTTAACCACCGGATCTTTTTCGAAGTCGACCGGATTGTCGGTCTCCTACCTTGAAATCTTGTGTGCGCAGCTGCGCCGGGCGGGGCTTATTGACTCTGTGCGGGGTCCGGGGGGCGGATACGTTCTTGGCCGGCCGGCCGAGGAGATTAGCGTCCTCGAGATTGCACAGGCGGTGGATCCTGTCGCGGTGGATGGCGGTGCTCCTGGTGAGCTTATGCGTGCAGACTCCGAGGAAGCGACGCCGGTGAATGCGCTTTTTGAGCGGGCCTCTACAGAAATGCGTGCCTTTCTGCAGGGAATTCGTCTCAGTGCACTGATTGCGCATGCGGATCCCTCAGGAGACGCGTCGGAAGAGCTAATAGCGCCACTGCTTCCAACCGTGCAACGGAGGTCTGTTTACCTCACGCCGTCCCTCGACTAACGCGTAAAGGCAGAATCACATGGCAGCAGAGAAAGTCGCGCAAGCAACCGGCCTGTTG
>CAZKWK010000061.1:0-11377 GCA_964556335.1 uncultured Bordetella sp.
CTGCAACCCATTGTTACATCGAGGATTTCTGCTAAGTTACCAGTGATGAGATCCTCGAATTTCAGTGCCGAGTCCGGCCTTGGCCAGCCCCTGACACGTCGAGAAGATGATCGACTCCTACGGGGGGAGGCCCGTTTTGTGGCCGACCTCGGAGAAGGCGGGGCGTTACACGCGGTATTTGTGCGCAGCATGCATGCCCACGGTCGTCTCAGCGGCGTCGATATCGCGGCGGCACGCGCCCATCCGGGGGTCGTGGGGGTTTTCACCGCCCACGACATGCCCGCTTTCGAACCACTGCCCGTTAACCCGATATGCGCGGCGCAGCCATTTATCAACCCCGTATTGGCCAAGGCGCATGTGGACTATGTGGGTCAGCCGATCGCCCTGGTGGTTGGAGAGACCGCAGAGACGGCGGTCGCTGGGGCAGAACTCGTCGTCTGCGCGATCGACCCGTTGCCCCCCGTCATTGGTATCGAGGCGGCACTGACCGCGCCCGCTTTTTTGCCGGGATGGGAGAGCAACATTGCCTATCGCCAGACGTGGAAGGCGGGGGAATTCGACGAGGTAGCGACGCGGGCAGACGCCGTGGTCACCATAGAAATTGAGACGAGCCGTGTCGCGCCCTCCCCGCTCGAACCGCGCGGTCTTCTGGTGCGGCGGCAAGGCGAGCACCTGATCTGCCATCTTCCCAGCCAGGCGCCGCATCGGGCGCGGCGCACCCTGGCGCAGATGCTCGGTCTAGAAGAGGCCCATCTGCAGGTGGTTTCGCCGCAGGTGGGGGGCGCCTTTGGAGGCCGGGCCTCGGTCTACCCTGAGGAGGTTGCCGTGGCCTGGGCCGCGCTCACGCTGAAGCGCGACGTGTTTTGGCAGTCCTCCCGGGGGGACGACCTCATCTCGGCAAGCCACGGTCGGGCGAGCCGCCTGCGTGCGACGGGCGCCTTTGCCCCCGACGGCAGACTTCTGGCGATGAAGGCGCTGCTCGATTTCGACCTGGGCAGCTGGGCCCCGTTTAGCGCTTTAGTTCCGGGGTGGAATGCGGGCCGCATCCTGCCTGGGCCCTATGCCGTGCCCGTGGTCGCGGTGGAGAGCCGTGGCGTGGTCACCAATACCGCAGGCGTCGGAATCTATCGCGGCGCGGGGCGCCCCGAGGCGGCGCTGGTCATGGAGCGCCTGATGGATGCCGGGGCACAGCACCTCGGTCTTGATCCCGTGGCCATTCGCCTGCGGAACCTGCCCCCCGACACCGCGCACCCCGTATCCAGTGTTACCGGGCTCGCACTGGGCCCACGTCGGGCGCAGGCGCTTCTCGCCCAGGCGACACAACGGGCGGGCTACGCGGCACTGAAGGCGGACATCGAGCGCCGCCGCGCCTGCGGGGAATGCATTGGCCTGGGCGTAAATCTCTACATCGAGCCCTGCGGCATGGGCTGGGAAAGTGCACGCCTCACCACGCTACCCGATGGTCGTTTTCTTCTGGCCAGTGGGTCCAGCAACCAAGGCCAGGGGCACGACACAGCATTCGCCCAGATTGCAGCCACTGCCTTAGGGGTTTCGGTAGACCGTATTACCGTAGTCGAGGCCGACACCCGTGTCACCCCAGAAGGCATCGGTGCCTTGGCAAGCCGTAGCATGGCGATCGGGGGAAGCGCCGTACTGCGCGCCGCCGAGCGGCTTTCGGAACGTCTGAACCATCGGTTGCAGGGCAACTCGGCATCAGGCGGTGGGCAGAACGGGAGGGATGAACGGGTAAACGCAGAGGCAATCCCCGAAGCGGGACTTACCGTCACCGAGGTCTACACGACACCCGCTGAGGCCTGGAGCGCGGGCTGCTGCATCGCGGTTGTGGCCGTTGACCCCGCAACGGGAACCGTACGGCTTGAGCGTGCCGTCTGGGTAGACGACTGCGGCACGGTGATCAACCCCTTGCTCGCAGAGGCCCAGTTGGCCGGCGGGTTTGCCCAAGGGCTGGGTGAGACCTTTTGTGAATCGATCCTCTACGATGCAGACGGCCAGATTGTGACGGGTTCATTCATGGACTATGCACTGCCCCGGGCGGATGACCTCGTAGGCGTGGAGATTGCCCACTTTGTACCCACCGCCACGCCGGAGGACCAGGTGCCTTTCACACCAGAACACCGCGAAGAACTGCCCAATGCACTGGGCGCCTCCGGGGTGGGAGAGTCGGGCACGATTGCCGCGCCCGCCGCCCTCGTCAATGCAGTCGTGAACGCCTTGTCGGCAGAGCGCGCCCATGATCAGGCGATCAGTTGCCTGCGCCTACCGTTGAAGCCTGAGGCTGTCTGGCGCATCATGCAGAAAAAGCAGGCATAAACATTGGGGGGGAGTGGTATGTCGTATCGACGCACGGAAGCAAAGGCCTTCGCACGTTCGCACTTAAAGGGGGTCTGGGCTGCGGCGCCGACACCCTTCTTAGAGACCCTGGCGCTCGATGAGCCGGGGCTGCGGCGCAATCTGCGCCACTGGTTTGGCGCGCTAGAAGTCGATGGGCTCTTTATCGCGGGCAAGCAGGGGGAGTTCTTTTCCATGTCGGTTGCCGAGCGCAAACGCTGCTTTGAGATTGCAGTGGAGGAGGCTTTAGCCGCAGAAAAGGTTCTTGGCCGGCGAGGGCGCACCATTCTTTCCTGCTCTGACCAGAATTTAGACACTGTGCTGGAGCTTGCGCGGCACGCCCAGACGATTGGCGCAGACTTCATCGTCGTGCACGCGCCGCTGCTGCACTTTGGCAAAAACGTTGACGCTACGGTCTACGAGTATTACCGGTATGTGGCCGAACAGGTTGATATTGGCATCGCCATGTGGAGCCACCCCGACTCTGGCTATCTCATGCCGCCCGCACTCTGCGCCCGCATCTCACGCGAGATTCCGAACATTGTGGCGATTAAGTACTCGGTGCCCCGCGATATGTACATCGAGCTCACCCACCTCGCCGGCGACGACCTTATCGTGAGCACCGCCTCAGAAGAAGAGTGGCTTGACAACATCATTGAGTTGAACTGGCAGGTCTATCTCTGCTCGATTCCGCCGCTTATTTACCAGACCCCCACCGATCGGCGCATTCAGCAGTACACCCAGCTTGCAATGGCAGGCAGGCATGCCGAGGCCCGTGCCGTGCGCGACAGCCTGCAGCCGATTCGGGATGCGCTCAAGCGCTGCCGGCCGCCCGGCACCCCACAGGCCTATCAGAAGTACTGGCTAGAGTTGCTGGGCCAGACCGGGGGGCCCGTGCGCCGGCCGCTGCTGAATCTCAACGATGCAGAGCGGGCAGCCATTCGCGCGGCCTTTGCCGCAACTGGCCTTACGCCGCAAGCAGCGGCTGCCTAGTCCTCTTGTGTCCCGCCCCCCAGCGCAGATTTCTTACCTACAAGGAGCGCACCTATGTCTCAGATCGGCCAGGCCCTTCGATATGGGCCCCCGCTGAACTTCGCACGATGGATTGAAGACCATGCAGACCGACTCAAGCCTCCGGTGGGCAATCAGCAAGTCTGGAAAGACGGGGATTTCATTGTCACTGTGGTGGCGGGGCCCAACCAACGCACCGACTTTCATGACGACCCCCTGGAGGAGTTCTTCTACCAGTTCAAGGGCAGTGCCAGCCTCATGGTCTGGGACAACGGGCATTTCGACCGCATCACCTTGAAGGAGGGCGACATCTTTTTGTTGCCCCCGCACCTGCGCCACTCGCCGCAGCGACCCGAGCCTGGGAGCCTCTGCCTGGTGATCGAACGCACGCGGCCTGCCGGGATGATTGATGGGTTTGAATGGTATTGCGCCCACTGTGGCACCCGGGTACACCGTACCGAAGTACAGCTACAGAGCATTGTGGAAGACCTCCCAAGGGTCTACAACCAGTTTTACGAGAGCGCCGAGACGGCCCGTACCTGCCCCCAGTGTGGGCAGATCCACCCAGGGCGGGACTGGAAGCAATGGCATGCGGTCCAGGCCAGCCACGCGGCGCAATAAAAAGACTGGCGGGGCACCACACTAGGGAAACCATAGATCTACTTCTGGGCCAATAGGGTTTACTCTGGGGACGTTAAACAATAACTCTATAAGGGGGATGACATGAAACTGAAACAGGTAATGCGGCGAGCGGTACAGGTGGGGAGCCTTGTGGCCCTCTCTACCCTGTCGGCTGGAGCCTTTGCACAGGTAAAGATCGGCTTTATGGCGACGCTCTCGGGCCCTGCGGCCGCGCTCGGCCAAGACCAGTACGACGGCTTTATGTTGGGTGTCGAACACATGGGCGGCAAGCTCGGCGGCGCCACCATTGAAGTCATCAAGGAAGACGACCAGCTCAAGCCCGACCTCGGCGTGCAGACGATTCGCAAATTTCTGGAAAAAGACCAGGTCGATATCGTCACAGGCATCACCTTCTCAAATGTGATGATGGCGATTGCCAAGCCTCTGGCGGATTCGGGTGTCACCTTCATTAGCTCCAACGCCGGCCCCGCTCCGCTGGCCGGTGCCCAGTGCAGCGCTAACTTCTTCTGGACCTCCTGGCAGAACGACAACCAGGCAGAGGCCATGGGGCAGTATGCCAACGACAAGGGCTACAAGAATGTCTACATGATGGCGCCCAACTACCAGTCGGGCAAAGACCAGCTCGAGGGCTTTAAGCGGATGTTTAAGGGCAATGTGGTGGGCGAGGTCTATACCCAACTCAATCAACCCGACTACACGGCCGAGATTGCCCAAATGATGGCCGCCAAACCCGATGCCCTCTACGTCTTCTACCCAGGCGGCATGGGCATCAACTTTATTAAACAGATGCGGCAGGCGGGCGCTCTAGGTAAGGTGCCTTTCTTATCCGCCTCTACGGCCGATGGCACGACCCTGCCCGCCTTAAAGGAAGTGGCGCTCGGGGTGATGGCGGGTACCTTCTGGGGGCCTGACTTCAATAACCCCGTGAGCCAGAAGTTTGTGGCCGACTTCCGCAAGAAGTACAACCGCATTCCTTCCCAGTACGCGGCCCAGGCCTACGACTCTGCGCTGCTCCTCGACAGTGCATTGAAGAAGACGGGTGGCAAAGCGGGCGACCGCAAAGCATTGCAGGCTGCGATTCGTGCGGCTGATTTCAAATCTCTGCGGGGCAACTTTAGGTTCAACAAGAACGGCTACCCCATTCAGGACTTCTATGCCTTTGAGGTTGCCAAAGACGCCACAGGCGAGGTCTCTTTAAAGACGCTTGGCGTCACGCTGCGCAATCACCAAGACGCCTACGTCAAAGACTGCAAGCTCTAAGGCAGCCTTTCCTAAGGCCTTTTCTCTTGAAGGCACCCCTGGTCCGGCGCGTCGTTGCGGACCAGGGTCTGCAGGCCAGAGCGTAAGGCAGAGACTCTCTATCGCATGACGCTCGAACTATTTATTGTCCAGGTGCTCAACGGGGTGCAGCTGGGCATCTTGCTGTTCCTCATGGCCGCAGGCCTTACCCTGGTCTTCGGCATCATGGGTTTTATTAACCTTGCCCATGGCTCGCTATACATGCTCGGCGCCTACTTCGCGGCGGTGGGATACACCGCCACGGGGTCGTTTGTGCTGGCCATGGCCATCGGGTTTTTCTTTACGTTTGTGCTCGGTGGGCTTGCCGATGCGGCCGGGCTCTCCATACTGCATCGGCGCGACCATCTCGATCAGGTGCTGGCCACCTTTGGCATCGTGCTCTTCGCGAATGAACTGGTGCGGGTGATATGGGGCAACGCCCCCGTGTATATGGACACGCCCGACTATCTTGCCGACCCGATCACTCTTTTTGGCCTGAGCTACCCCTCGTACCGGTTCGCGATCATCGCGGTGGGCCTGGTTGTGGCCGTGGGACTCTACCTGCTGATTGAACGCACACGCGTCGGCATGCTCATTCGTGCGGGCGCCAGCAATCGAACCATGGTCTCCGCGCTAGGCGTGAATATTGGCTGGCTCAACCGTTTTGTCTTTGCCCTGGGGGCGGGGCTTGCGGGGCTGGCTGGGGCGATGGTGGGCCCCATTCTCTCGATACAACCCGGCATGGGCGAGCCTATTCTCATTCTTACCCTGGTGGTGATTGTGATCGGGGGCATTGGATCGATTCGCGGGGCCTTCTACGGCGCGCTGGTGGTGGGCATCATCGACACCATTGGTCGTATCTTTCTACCGATTGTTTTGCGCAACCTGCTCGACCCGAGCATGGCCAATGCGGTGGGCCCGGCTGTGGCCTCGATCATGGTCTATCTGCTGATGGCCATCGTCTTGGCCTTTAAGCCAGACGGCCTCTTCCCGGTGAGAAATCGGTCATGAACCGGCTACGTTCACTCGCGGTGGCACTGAGCCTCTTGGCCTTCTTTCTTGTGCCGGTCTATGCCTGGGCCACGGGCGATGTCTATGCGCTCACCCTCTTCGGACGCATCTTGGTATTTGTCTTGGCGGCCACCGGGCTCAACCTGGCATTGGGCTACGGCGGCATGGTGAGCTTTGGACATGCCATGTACATTGGGCTCGGGGCCTACAGTGTGGCCATTCTTACCCTCATGGGCCTGCACTCGGGCTGGCTGCACTTGGTCACCGCGCTGGCGATCTCTGGGCTCGTGGCCATTCCTGTGGGCTGGGTGGCGCTACGTACCCAGGGTATTGCCTTCATCATGATCACCCTGGCCTTTGCCCAGCTCTTCTTCTATATCTTTATCAGCCTGAAGAACTTTGGTGGGGATGATGGGGTGAGCCTTTCACAGGTGAGTAACTTTGGGCCGCTCACAGGCAACATCTATGCCCTCTACCTGTCGCTCTTGGTGACGGCGCTGATCGTTCTCGGGGTCGTGATGCGGCTTGTACGTTCGCCCTTTGGGCTGGTCTTGCGGGCCACGAAGGTAAGCGAGCGTCGGGTCAATGCGGTGGGGCTCAATAGCCTGCCCTACCGACTCGCCGCCTATGTCTTTTCGGCGCAGGTCTGCGCGCTTGCAGGATTTTTTCTCGCCAATCTCACAGGCTTTGTCTCGCCCGACTACCTGAAGTGGTCGATCTCCGGCGAACTGATCGTCATGGTCTTGCTCGGCGGCTTGGGTACGGTGTTTGGCCCGCTCGTGGGAGCCACCGCTTTGCTGCTCATTGAAGAGTTCTTAAAGGCCATGACCGAGCACTGGCCGCTCATTCTTGGGCCCTTGATTGTGTTGATGGTGATCTTCTTACGGCGTGGGCTGTGGAGTCTGCTTGAAGGGCGAGAGAAGTCATGAGCACAGCCCACCTTTTGCAGCTCAACGGTCTGGTGAAGCGTTTTGGCGGACTGCTGGTCACCGACCATGTGTCGCTGGCCATCGACACCGGCGAGCTTCATGCAGTCATTGGGCCCAATGGCGCGGGAAAGACCACCTTGGTCAATCAGATCGTCGGAGAACTTGCGCCCGACGCGGGTCGGATTCTTTTTTGCGGAGAAGACATTACAGGCTGGCCAGTGCATGCCCGTGCACGCGCTGGGCTGGGCCGCTCCTACCAGATCAATTCGGTCATTGGTGAGTTCACGGTACTTGAGAATGTACTGCTCGCCGCCCAGTCGCTGCGGGGCCACAGCTTTCGGTTCTGGCGGCCCGCGGAATCGGACCATCTCTTGCGAGACCGCGCCTTTGCGACGATTGGTATGTTGGGCCTACACGAAGAGGCCGGCCGCCTGGCCTCAACACTCGCCTACGGCCAGCAGCGGCTCATTGAGCTTGCCATGGCGCTGGTCACCGGGCCGAAGTTGCTGCTGCTTGATGAGCCTATGGCAGGCCTCGGGCCGGCGGAGTCTGAGGCTGTGATTGCGATTTTGCAGAAGATTCGCAAGGACTACGCCATCTTGCTCATTGAGCATGACATGCAGGCGGTTTTTTCCTTGGCGGACACCATCAGCGTGCTCGTGCAAGGCCAGGTCGTCCTACAAGACCGCCCCGAGGCCGTACGTAACAGCGCTAAAGTGCGCGAGGCCTACCTTGGGGATGAGGAGATCACGACATGACCCCGCTGCTTGAGGTGCGCGGGGTGGCCACGGGCTACGGCCAGAGTCAGGTGCTCTTTGACATGCACCTTACCGTGGGTGAGGGCCAGTGTGTCAGCCTGCAGGGCCGCAACGGCATGGGGAAGTCCACCACCGTGAAGGCGATCATGGGGCTGTTGCCGCTCTGGCAGGGCGATATTCTCTGGCGCGGAAAGTCCATCAAAGGCCTGGCGCCACACCAGATTGCCCAGTTGGGCATCGGGCTGACGCCTGAGGGCCGGCAAGTCTTTCCGAATCTCAGTGTCACCGAGAACCTCGTTGCCACGGCCCGACCCGCCGCACAGGCTTCACGGGGCTGGACGGTCGACCGTGTCTTTGGGTTTTTTCCCAGTCTCGCAGCGCGGCGCAGAAACTTTGGTAACCAGCTCTCCGGCGGTGAGCAGCAGATGCTCGCCATCTCCCGGGCGCTCATGACCAACCCTACGCTGCTTATTCTCGATGAGGCCACGGAGGGTCTGTCGCCGCTGCTCCGACAGGAAATCTGGAAGGCGCTCGACACGCTAAGGGCCGAGGGCATGTCCATTCTCGTCATTGATAAAAATATTGGCCCCCTACTGCGGCTCTGCGACTGGCACACGATTGTGGAAAAAGGCCATCGCGTCTGGGAGGGAGACTCTTCGGGTCTTGCCGCAGACCAGGCCTTGCATCGCCGATACCTCGGCGCGTAGCCGCGTAATAGATGATTCCATGGCCTCTGTCGCCGAACTCTTGCAACTGAAGGGCCGCACCGCCCTGGTCACCGGGGGATCACGGGGCCTGGGCTATCAGATGGCAGAAACGTTGGCAGAGCTCGGGGCCCATCTGGTGATTACTGCACGCAAAGAAGAAGCCCTTACCCAGGCCGCAGAGCGCCTTGCAAAGCGCTATGGCGTGCAGGTGGTGCCCCTGGTGGCAGACCTGTCGCAGCCTGAGGCGGCAGAGGTGCTTGCCGAAAAGGCCCTGAGCGCCTTGGGCGGGCGCGTTGATATCTTGATCAACAATGCGGGCAGTAGCTGGGTGGCCCCGGCCGAAGAGACCCCCTTGGCCGCCTGGCAGAAGATGGTGTCACTCAATCTTTCAGGCGTCTTTCTCCTGACACAGGCCGTTGCCCGCCGTGCCATGATTCCGCAGCGCGCCGGCCGCATTCTAAATATCAGCTCGATTGCCGGGCTACGTGGCAACTACCCTGCCGACCACAAGACCGCGGGCTATAGCGCCGCGAAGGCTGGGGTGTTGGGGCTCACCCGGGCGCTTGCGATTGAATGGGCGGGCTACGGTATTACGGTGAACGCCCTGGCGCCCGGGTTCTTCGCTTCGCCGATGACCGAGAAGGCCCTTGACCGTCTTGAACCTGTGCTCGCGGCGCGTACGCCCCTAGGACGCATTGGCGGAGACGACGACCTCAAAGGGCCGGTGGCCCTTCTCTGCTCCGACGCGGGCAAATACATTACGGGACAAGTCTTGGCGGTTGATGGCGGCTACACGGCTGCGTAGCAAAAAGCGGTAGGTCGCGTAGGCAAGGGGAACGCCGGGGGGGGAAGTCGGGTGCCCTAGGCGCTGTGCGAGCTAGGCGCTGGGCAAGACCGCGGTGGCCTCGATCTCTAGACGCGCCTGCGGCTCCACAAAGCCACTGACCTGCACGCAGGTCATGACCGGAAAATGCCGGCCGATCTCTTCTCGATAAATGGCTCCCAAGCCCTTAAGGCTGTCGCGATACTCCTGCATATCGAGCACGTACCAGGTAAGCCGGACCAGATGCTCGGGGCCCGCCTGTGCCTCTTGCAAGACGCGCACGATGTTCCTTAAGGCCTGTCGCGCCTGGCCGAGAAAATCGGTGGCATCGAAGACCTGCTGGGCGTTCCAGCCGATCTGGCCTCCGAGGAAAATCATGGGGCCAGAGACCAGGATGCCATTAGAGTAGCCCTTGGGCGGGGCCCAGTCGGCGGGCTCGAGGTGCTGCTTCATGACGTCTCCCGTAATCGAAAGCGTTGAAGTTTGCCGGTTTCTGTGCGCGGCAGCGTCTGAACAAAGACGATCTCACGGGGATACTTATATGGCGCGATGGTGGCCTTGACATAGTCTTGTAAGGCCTTGGCAAGTACCGCCGGGTCTTGGTCAGCCTGATGCGTAAGATACTCGGGCTTCACCACCACAAAGGCCTTCACGCGCATGCCGCGCTCCTCGTCGGGCGCGCCCACCACGCCGCACTCGGCGACCGCAGGATGGGTCAGCAACACGCTCTCTACCTCAAGCCCGGAGATGTTGTACCCCGCGCTGATGATCATGTCATCGGTGCGCGACTGGTAATAAAAATAGCCTTCCGCGTCGCGACGAAAGGCATCGCCCGGATAGTTCCAGCCGTCTTTCACATAGTTTGTCTGTCGCGGGTCAGCGAGATAGCGGCAGCCCGTCGGGCCCCGCACCCGCAGCCTGCCGATTTCTCCATCGGCAAGGGGCCTGCCCTCATCGTCGACCACCTGCGCCTCATAGCCCGGCACGACGCGGCCAATGGCACCTGTACGTACCTCCTCGGGTGCACTGGAGATAAAAATGTGGAACATCTCGGTGGCGCCAATGCCATCGGTCAGTTCGATACCCGTTCGACTACGCCAGAGATCTCGGATAGCGGGAGGCAGGGCCTCGCCCGCAGAGACGCAAGTGGAAAGGCTTGGCAGGCCGCCTTCGGGAATATGCTCCACCATCTGTCGATAGAAGGTGGGCGCCGTGTAGCAGGTGGTGGCCCCCACCTGGGCAATCGTCTTCACCAGGGTCTCGGGCGTGTAGCGGGTAGCGGGGTAATAGATGGAGGCGCCGGCCCACATCGGGAAGACCAGCATGCCGCCGAGCCCAAAGGTAAAGGCCAGCGGGGGCGAGCCCACCACCAGATCGGTGGGCCGGGGCCTCAGTACCGAACGTGGCCAGGCCTCACAGGCGGCCGCCACATCATGGTGTGTATGCACCACCGCCTTGGGGTCGCCCGTGGTGCCCGAGGTGAAGGCCAAGAGGGCAATGTCATCGCCATCGGTGTCGGCGGCAAAGGGCGTTTTAGACGACGGCAACTGCGCCAGTAAGTCGCCAAGGTCCCCTGCATAGAGCGGTGCAGGCACCTCGGTAGCGGGTGCTCCAGCGTGATGATGCGCTGAAGACTTGGGGCCTCCTGGGCGGCAAGCACCACCTCCTGCGCGAGTGCCGGATGCACCACGGCCCAGGCAACCTCTGCCTTACGAATCACCTTGCCCAGTTCTTTTGCCCGCAGCAGCGGCATGGTGGCCACTGCGATCATGCCTGCCTTCACCAGGCCCAGCCAGACCAAGGCCGTCTCGGCGCTATTCGGCGCATGAATCAACACACGACTGCCCGAGGCCAGGCCCAAGTGGTGTC
>CAZKWK010000062.1:0-11317 GCA_964556335.1 uncultured Bordetella sp.
GGAATCCCCGCGCCCCCCGCCCGAAGCTTTTCGGCCAACGTCCCCTGGGGCGTGAACTCGAGTTCCAACTCTCCAGCCAGGTACTGGCGCTCGAACTCCTTGTTCTCACCCACATAAGAGGAAATCATCTTGCGCACCTGGCGAGACTCCAAAAGAATGCCCAGGCCTTTTCCATCAACGCCTGCATTGTTGCTAATCGCCGTGAGGTTCTTGTTGCCCAGATCCCGAACCGCCTTGATCAAGGCCTCCGGGATGCCACACAGACCAAAGCCACCCACAGCCAGGGTCATTCCATCTTTCAGCACATCCTCCAAGGCCGCACGGGCGTTCGGATAGAGTTTATTCATGTCACGCTCCAGGTCACTCACCAGATTTAGAACACGCTGTCGGGGGCTGACCCCATTGAATTACATGGGTTTTTACCAGTCCACAGGCAGCCGATAGAATTTGCCTCGAGGTGTAGTGTAGAGGATTCAACGGGAACCAAAGGCCATGGCAAGAGAATCAATGGAGTTTGATCTGGTGGTGGTGGGTGGCGGCCCTGCAGGACTGGCTGCCGCCATTCGTCTCAAACAGCTGGCCCAGAACGCGGGCCGGGAACTCTCTGTGTGTGTGTTAGAGAAGGCATCAGAGGTTGGAGGCCATATTCTCTCTGGCGCTGTCATGGACCCTCGGGCACTTACGGAGCTTATTCCCAACTGGGCAGCGCTTGGCGCGCCCCTCACCACGCCGGTCACCGAAGACCAGTTTCTTTTTCTCACCGAATCGGGGTCGTGGGCCACCCCCCAGTGGCTTCTTCCTGACTGTTTTAAGAACCATGGCAACTATGTGGTGAGCCTCTCGGATGTCGTCAAATGGCTCGGCGCTCAGGCCGAAGCGCTTGGTGTAGAGATCTACCCCGGGTTTGCTGCTGCAGAGGTGCTCCACGACGACCACGGCCGTGTGGTGGGCGTGGCCACGGGCAACATGGGTGTGGGCAAAGACGGCCAGCCTACCGATCAGTTCCAGGAAGGCATGGAGTTGCGCGCCCCCATGACCTTTTTTGCTGAAGGTGCGCGGGGTCACCTGGGCCGACAGCTGATTACCCGCTTTGGCCTCGACAAGGACGCAGACCCACAGAGCTATGGCATTGGCCTGAAGGAACTCTGGCAGGTGGCCCCCGAGAAGTCCCAGCCCGGGCGGGTCGTGCACACCGCAGGATGGCCTCTGTCGAGCGATACCTACGGGGGGTCTTTTCTCTACCACCTGCAGAACAATCTCGTCGCCGTAGGCTTTGTGGTGGGCCTGAACTACAAAAACCCCTGGCTCTCGCCCTTTGAAGAATTCCAGCGCTACAAGACCCACCCGGCGATTCGCCCGGTCTTTGAGGGGGGCAAACGCATTGGCTATGGCGCCCGGGCCATTACCGCTGGTGGCCTGAACAGCCTGCCGCGGCTGATCTTTCCTGGCGGCGCACTCATTGGCTGCGAGGCGGGATTTCTCAATGCCTCTCGTATCAAGGGCAGCCACGCTGCGATCAAGTCGGGCATGCTCGCGGCCGAGGCCTATTTCGAGGCACAGACCCAAGAAGCAGGCGATGGGCTATTGAGAGACTATCCCGAGGCCTTTAAAAAAAGCTGGCTGCATGACGAACTCCATAAGGCTCGTAACTTCAAGCCCGCGATGGGCAAGGGCCTCTGGATGGGCTCGCTGCTGGTGGGCATGGATCAGAAGCTCTTTGGCGGAAAGGCGCCTTTCACGCTGCATACCCATAAGCCGGACCATGCCTACACAGAACCTGCACACCAGCACGCCCCCATTGCCTATCCCAAGCCCGATGGGCTGGTGAGCTTTGACCGGCTCTCTTCTGTCTTTCTTTCGGGCACCAACCACGAAGAAAATCAGCCCGCGCACCTCACGCTCAAAGACGCGGCGGTGCCTGTCGCTGTCAATCTTGCCGACTACGCTGGCCCTGAGGCCCGGTACTGCCCTGCGGGCGTTTACGAGTACCTCGATGTGGCTGGGAACCCAGTGACCCAGCCCACAGAGGGCGCACAGTTGCGCATCAATGCCCAGAACTGTGTGCACTGTAAGACCTGCGATATTAAAGACCCCCGCCAGAATATTGTCTGGGTGACCCCCGAAGGGGGTGGGGGCCCAACCTACGCAGGCATGTAAGGCAATGTCTGCTGCCAGCCTCAAGGGCCTCACCCGCAACGACTTCAGACACTTTCGTACCATCACCACTCGATGGATGGACAACGATGTCTATGGCCATGTGAACAATGTGCACTACTACAGCTACTTCGATACGGTGGTCAACCAGTACCTGGTGGAAAAAGACCTGCTTCGTATCGGTGAGAGCACCGAGGTGGGGCTGGTGGTCGAGACCTGCTGCAGTTATTTTTCGTCGCTGGCCTTTCCCGACATCGTGCATGCCGGGTTACGGGTAGCCAAGCTTGGCAAGAGCAGCGTGCGCTATGAGATTGGGATCTTCCGCAACGACGAGCAGACGGTTTCTGCTGCAGGGTATTTCGTGCATGTCTATGTCGAGAAAGAGAGCCAACGGCCGGTACCCATTCCCGAAAAAACCCGCCAGACCCTACTCCACGAACTGTGGCTCCCGACGCCAAATGGCCAGTAAGGTGCGCAGAAAAAGCCCAACAATCAGAAGCGTGACAAAGCCGACCATTCCGACAGCCAAGACCTTCAACAGCCAGAGCGACACAAAGCTCTGGTAGACGAGACAGGCCACAGTGAAGGCTGCCACAGGAAAAGAAAACGCCCACCAGGAGATATAAAAATCGAGGCGGGCAAACCAATGCAGCTGCGTCGCCAAGAACAGCGCAAAAAAGATCGAGAGGCCAAAGAACAGGTGGCTAAGCGCATCAAGACCCGGGCCATCAGGATACTGCCCAGTCAATAAAACCCAGGAGAGAAATCCCAGCGCCGGGGGTGCCAGAAAGATGCAAATGGCAGGTACCAGACGATCTGGCAGCGGGGGCTGTATGAAAAACATCCTGGCCAAGACCATGGTGAGCAGGATGCCCCAAAACAAAATACCCACCGCAAAAAACCACCAGGAGACTTCTAGAAATCCCAGTCGCACTCCGGCCAGCGGAACCAACATATTGGTGGCCACCGCAGGAATAAACCAGACCGGATTAATGTGGGCAGGCTTTAAGGCATCGCGATGAATCCAGGCATTGAGAATAAAAAGAATCACCAAGACCTGTAAGACGGCGCTTGCCACCCACAAGGGCAACGCAATCGGGCCAAAGATGCCCAGGGCCACTGCCGCAAGCAGCGCAAAACAGACAGGGATGCCTGCAAAAAATGCAGAGCCCACCGGATGGGCCCACTCCTGTTTGACCAAGGCAGGCTGCCAGATCCACTTGCGCAGATAAAAGAGCAGCAGCACCAAAAACAGCATCCCACTGAAAAGCCCCAGCCCAAAGGCCAACGGGCTGGCAATCCCCGGAAGCCAGCCGAGTTGGGCCACCTTGGCCCAGACCAAGGTGAGGCCCGAGAGCCCCATGACCACGGCAAAGGCAGAGACCGGTAGCTGCCGAAAAAAAGGCGCGGGCTGACGGACAGCTGCACCGGGCGTGGAGGTGGTGTTGGCTGAAGGTTCCGCGGCGGGAGATTCAGAAACAGGGGCAACGGGCACGGCGGGAAGGGACATGACTTGCAGACTTAAGAAAGAAGGTTTACTGTATAAAAAAACAGCACTGAAAGGGTTTATAGATGAAAGCGCTTACCGCCCGGCAGCAAGAAATCCTCACTTTCATTGCCAAGCATATCGAAGACTCTGGCTTCCCACCCACCCGGCTCGATATCTGCGCTGCCCTGGGGTTCAAATCGCCCAACGCGGCCGAAGAACACCTTAAGGCCTTAGCCCGCAAAGGCGCCATCTCTATGGTGCCCGGCGCATCGCGCAGCATTCGTCTGCTGCATCCTCTAGAAGGCCTGGAAGAAGGCCTAGACCACACAGAGCCGAACCCACACCAAGACCTCGGGCGGTCGGCCTCTTCTGCGGCCAACCGCCTCAAAAAGTTTGCTGTCAAGGCCATGGCCGATGTCGAAGCCGGCCTGCGTATTCCTCTGGTGGGGCGGGTTGCCGCGGGGGCTCCCATTCTGGCAAGCGAGCATGTCGAAACCGAATATCAAATCGATGTCGGGCTATTCCCCAACCCGCCTGACTATCTTCTGAAGGTGCGCGGCATGAGCATGCGAGACGCCGGCATCCTGCACGACGACCTCCTGGCGGTTAAACGCCTCTACGGAGGTCTTGCCGATGCCCGCGATGGCCAGATTGTGGTGGCCCGCCTCGAAAATGAGGTCACCGTGAAGCGGCTGCAGCGCGATGGCAATCAGGTACTGCTCTTGCCCGAAAACCCCGAGTTTGAGCCCATTGTGGTCGACCCCGAGCGGGACTTTCTCGAGATCGAGGGATTGGGCATTGGTGTGATTCGTAATCCCCGGGCAGGGCTTTAAGCGCATGAACGCCCGCAGCCCCTCCTTCGGCCTGCCCGACACGATTCGGGCGCAGCTCTGCAGCCCCGCCGAGACCCAGTCGTTGCAAAAATCGATTGCCAGTGGTCATGGCAGCCTCGATGCCGAACTACCCGGCAGAGGCTGGCCCATAGGCTGTGTTACAGAGCTACTGGTACGCGCCTTGGGCGTTGGCGAACTCCGCCTATTGGCGCCTGCCTTGTCTCGGCTTGCACAGGCCAACAAGAACATTCTGTTGCTAGCGCCCCCCCAGTTGCCCTATGGCCCTGCCCTGGCTGCCCTGGGCCTGCCCCCCGAGCGTTTTGTGGTCGTACGCGCCCCAGAACCTGCAGACCGGCTCTGGGCCATTGAGCAGAGTCTCAAATCCCAGCAGTTTGGTGCCCTTCTGGCCTGGCTGCCCAACCCCACACGACCCGAGCACATTCGTCGGTTTCAGCTTGCGGCACGTTTTGCCCAGGGCCCGGTCTTTCTGTTTCGGCCGCTGGCGGCCCAGGCAGAGTCTTCGGCAGCCCCCCTACGTATTGCCCTGCTGCCACGACAATACCCCGGGCTCGGGGTGCATATTCTCAAGCGCCGTGGGCCGGTGCAGATCGACCCCATTCTGGTCAATCTTCCCCTGGCCAGCCGCGCCCTTCGGCCTCTGCAAGAACACGACCAGCCCGTACGCCCCAACCTCGCCAGCACGGGTATGGCCCTGCCCCAAGGGAACCTCGCGCATGCGCTGGATCGCCTGTCAGTTCCCAGTCGGGTCCAATAGCCTATCGGTTGCTGCCTTTGCGTCTACCCGACTGCAGCTTGGCCAGTGGGCGCTGCAGTTCACGCCCATGGTCTGCCTGGGCCAATGGCCCAACAGCCTGCTGCTTGAAGTTCAGGCAAGCCTAAAACTCTGGGGCGGGCCAGAAAAAATCCAAGGTCTCTTAGAAGAAGGCTGGGCCGACCTCGGCTGGCCTGATACCGTGCTGGCCTGGGCCCCCACAGCGCGGGCCGCGGACTGGGCGGCAGCCTGGCGCGCCACGGCGCCCGAACTGCCCCCGGTGCTTTCTAAAGAACGCTTTCGCTGTCTGCCCTTGGCCCTCATTCCCGAGGCTCAGACCCACCTGTCCACCCTTTCCCGTATGGGCCTCCATACCTTAGGGAGCCTTCTGCATCTCCCACGGGCAGGACTCGCCCAACGGTTTGGCCCGGAGTTTTTACAGGCCTTAGACCGGGCCCAAGGAAGGCAGCCCGACCCACGTCTACCGCTCGCCTTACCACCGACATTTTTCCAGACCGTGTCTCTTCCCCTTCCCACCGACAATGTCCAGGTGTTGGAGCAGGCCTGCCATCGGCTGCTCACAGCCTGCACGGGCTGGCTCAAGGCGCAGCATCGGGGGCTTGAGGCCCTACGTCTTGATCTGCGGCATGGCTACAAAGAAAGGCAGACGCTCGAGATCCGACTCGCTGAAGTGACCGACGACCAGACCCGTATTGCACGACTCATCTTCGAGCGGCTGCACCAGACCCCTTTGGTGGCTGAGGTACATAGCCTGAGTCTCGAGGTGGGCAGCACCGATACGCAGCCTGTCTCGGGCAAAAGCCAGGCGTTGTTTCAGGGGGCCCGAGGCTTTGAAGAGGCGCCTGAAAAATTGCAGACGCTCACCGAGCGACTACAGAGCCGGTTAGGCCCAGAGTCCATCTTGGGTATCACGCTATGCAACAGCCATCAGCCCGAAGCCGCCATGGCTTTGGCGCCCTGGCATCCGCCGAGGCGATCGCAAAAAGCCATACAACGCACGAAGCGCCCGACAACACAACGGAGTTCTTCCCAGGCGCCACCCTCCGGCCCTTCGGCACGCGAAGCGCCCGAGCCTGGGACAGAGCCCACACCAGGGCTGCCCGGCCTCGCCCCCCGGCCCACCTGGCTGCTGCCCGAGCCCCTGGCCCTTGCCGTGCGCCGGCACCAGCCCCAGTACCACGGGCCATTGCGGCTTCGGGCCGGCCCCGAACGGCTGGAGTTTGGCTGGTGGGCTGAGCCCATACAGCGCGATTATTTTGTGGCAGAGACTGCCGACCATCGGCTGGTCTGGGTCTTTCGCAGCCCCAGCCACCAGTGGTTTCTGCATGGATTTTTTGGCTAGTCAGTCATGCAGTACGCCGAGCTGGTCTGCCAGAGCAACTTCAGTTTTCTTTATGGGGCCTCGCACCCCGAAGACCTGGTGGCCCGTGCCCATGCCTTGGGCTACCAGGCCCTGGCCATTACCGATGAGGCCTCAGTGTCTGGGGCCGTGCGGGCCCATCTGGCGGCCCAGTCCTTAGGCTTTCGGGTCATTCATGGAGCACGGTTTCGGCTCCACGCCCAGAGCCCAGCCTCTGCTTCCTCGTCGTCTATTACCACCCTCGACCTTGTGGTGCTGGTGCAGAACCGTGAAGGATGGCGCCAGCTCTGCCGGCTCATTACCCTGGCCCGCAGGCAGGCCGAGAAAGGAGACTATCGGCTCAGCCCCGAACAGTTTCAAGACCAGAGCCTGCCCGGCTGCCTGCTCATCTGGCTGCCGAGCCCACTGGCCCCTGAGGCCGACCTCCACCGCACCGGCCGTTGGCTTCACGCACACTGGGCAGGCCGGGTGTTTATCGGCTGCAGCCTGCACCTGCGGGCCGACGACAAGGCCTGGGCAGACCAGCTGCTGGCCCTAGGCGCCCTGCTCTCTCTGCGCGTGGTGGCGGTGGGCCAGGTAGTCATGCACCGGCGCAAAGATAAGCCGCTGGCAGACCTACTGACCGCTATTCGGCTTGCAACTCCGTTATCGGCCTGTGGCCGACGGCTATCCGCCAATGCAGAACAATACCTACGGCCCCGGCTGCGGCTTGCCCAGCTCTACCGATCTGAAATGCTCGAAAATAGCCTGGCCATTGCAGACCAGTGCCAGTTCTCTTTAGACGAACTGCGCTACGAATACCCCGAGGAAATCGTGCCCCCGGGGCTGACCCCCACCCAGTGGCTGCGCCACCTTACCGAGGAAGGGGCCCGCAGGCGGTTTCCCGCAGACCAGTACCCACAAGGCATACCCGCCGCCGTACGCCAGCAGATCGAGCACGAACTCGCCCTCATCCACGACCTGCGCTACGAGCCCTACTTTCTCACCGTCTATGACATCGTGGCCTTTGCCCGGTCACGCAAGATCCTCTGCCAGGGCCGGGGCTCGGCGGCCAATTCGGCGGTCTGCTACTGCCTGGGCATCACCGAGGTCGACCCCTCGCGTATGTCGATGCTCTTTGAGCGGTTCATTTCTAAAGAGCGTAATGAACCGCCCGACATCGATGTCGACTTCGAACACCAGCGGCGCGAAGAGGTGATTCAGTACCTCTACGATAAATACGGCCGCGACCGGGCCGCCCTTACCGCCGCCCTCATACGGTATCGGCCCCGTTCGGCGCTGCGCGATGTCGGTAAGGCCTTGGGCGTAGACCCGCTGCTGGTAGACCAGGCTGCTAAGGGCCATCAGTGGTGGGATGGAAAACAGATCCATGCGGCGGGCCTAGGCCAGAGCCTGCACGAGGCCCTAGAACGGCTCACGGCCCTGGGCACCCCCGCCAGCGCGCTACCCAGCCTGCCCTCTGAAGACCTGCTCAACCGCTGGGCCTATCTGGCCACCCAGATCATGGGCTTTCCTAGGCACCTCTCGCAGCATGTGGGCGGCTTTGTCATTGCCCGGTATCTCTTAAGCGACCTCGTGCCGATTGAAAACGCCGCCATGGCCGAGCGCAGCATTATTCAGTGGGACAAAGACGATATCGATGCTTTGGGGCTGCTCAAGGTCGATGTCCTGGCCTTGGGCATGCTCTCTGCCATTCGGCGAGCCTTGGAGTTTGTGGGCGAAAAAAAGCAGCTCGGGCGGGCTTCTCCCGATTCCCATCCTTCAAAGCCAGAGGGGCTGCAGGGCCAGACACCAGACCGCAGCGCACTGGCGCTGCCCATGCAAGATATTCCGCCAGAAGACCCCGACACCTACGCCATGATCTCAGCGGCCGACACCATCGGCGTCTTTCAGATCGAGTCGCGGGCCCAGATGAGCATGCTGCCGCGGCTCAAGCCACGGTGCTTTTACGACCTGGTTATTGAAGTCGCCATTGTGCGACCCGGCCCCATCCAAGGGGGCATGGTGCATCCCTATCTGCGGCGCCGACAGGGCTTGGAGCCCGTGGACTATCCCAGTCCCGGCGTGCGGCAGGCCCTGGAGCGCACTCTCGGGGTGCCGATCTTTCAAGAGCAGGTCATGCAGCTCGCGATTCTGGCAGCGGGCTTTACCGCCGGAGAGGCCGACCAGCTGCGCCGCGCCATGGCTGCCTGGCGGCGCCGGGGCAGCCTCGGGCCCTTTCACGAAAAACTGGTCAACGGCATGCTCATGCGCGGCTACACCCGCGACTTTGCCGAACGGGTCTTTGCCCAGATTCAGGGCTTTGGCGAATACGGCTTTCCAGAGTCGCATGCCGCAAGCTTTGCCCTGCTGGTCTATGTCAGCTGCTGGATCAAACGCCACCATCCCGATGCCTTTTTGGCCGGTCTGCTCAATGCCCAGCCGTTGGGCTTTTATGCCCCTGCGCAGCTGGTGCGCGATGCCCGAAACCATGGGGTGACGGTGCTGCCGGTCTGTGTGGAGAAAAGTGCGGTGGAGACCACGCTTGAGCAGTCGCTTGCGCAACCTCTGCGTCAGCCTGCACAAGACACGCCCGCCCAGGCCCTCTGGCCGGTACGCCTTGGGCTCAACCGGGTGGCCCAGCTCTCTGAGGCAGGCATGCAGCGGCTGGTGGCGGCGCGGTTGTCTAGAGGCCCTTTTGCCTCAGTAGAAGACCTTGCCCGGCGGGCCGAACTGCCCCGCACCGACCTGCAGGCCTTAGCCGCTGCAGGCGCTCTTGCAAGCCTTGCGGGCGATCGCCATCAGGCCAGTTGGGAGGCCGCAGGCCATGAACCCTTGCGCCATGTGCTGCGCGATAGCGCCTTTGAAGAGCCTGCCCTCACAGAGGGGCTTTTGCCAAAGCCCAGCACTGCCCAAGACCTGCTGGCCGACTATGCCAGCCTGGGCCTCACGCTCGGGCAGCACCCCGTGTCTCTCATTCGGCCCCTGCTGACCGCCCGGTTTCAAAGCCAGACAGCCGCCCATCTGCGCAGCCTTGGACAGCATCAGCTGGCACGGGCCAGCGGCCTGGTCACCCATCGGCAACGCCCGGGCACGGCCAAAGGCACAGTCTTCATTACCCTGGAAGATGAGACCGGAAGCATCAACCTCATTGTCTGGCCCGATGTCTTTCTAAAGTACCGGCAGGCAGCGCTCCATGCCCAGCTGCTGACCGCCTATGGCCGCTGGCAGCGCGACACCCACATCGCCCCCGAAGACCCTGGGCAGGTGATGCATCTGCTGGTCTTGCGGCTCGAAGACCATACCCCGCTGCTGGCCCAGACCCTGGGACAACTCGCCACAGAGTCGCGCGATTTTCATTAACCTACTTTCTTTTGCTCCTCACGACGCACGCGACTGGTTACACGCACTTTCCCTCACCACACTTAGCCTCCTATGACCCACGTCTCTGCCACCCCCGCCACCGAATGGCTCAAGCACCATCAGATTGTCTTTACTGAGCATGTCTACGACTATGTGGAACACGGCGGTACGACCGAGTCATCACGTCAACTAGGCGTGGACGAACACCATGTGGTGAAGACCCTCGTGATGCAAGACGACCAGGGTAAGGGCCTGGTGGTGCTTATGCACGGCGACTGCAAGGTCTCTACCAAGAACCTTGCCCGTCAAGTGGGTGTGAAGAAAATTGAGCCCTGCCCGCCTGAGGTGGCCCAGCGTAACTCCGGCTATATGGTCGGTGGCACCTCGCCCTTTGGTCTGCGCAAGCCCATGCAAATTTACGTTGAGCGCAGTGTGCTTGCGCTCTCAAAGATCTACATCAATGGCGGGCGACGCGGCTTTCTGGTGGGCATCGACCCGCACATTCTCACCACCGTACTCAAGGCAGTTCCGGTGGACTGCGCCATAGCGCGGGAAGATCGGTAATGCAGTGGTCCAGGCCCATCGCCCTTAAGTGGGCAGCACGGGCAAGGCTATTGACCGTATAGGCCCCCGTGCGAAGCCCCAGTGCATGGGCTGCTGCGATGCGCTTTCTGTTCCAGAGATCTTCGCGCAAGAACACGGCCTGACAGCCCAACGAAAAGGCCAGTGCCAAATCTCGCTCTTGCCATTGCGCACGTAGTAAAGCGCGCGCAGTCGACGGGCAGACTTCTGCAACCGCGGCCAGACTGCGTGGCGAGAAGGAACTCACCAAGAGAGGCATCCCAGCTGCCGCCTGCAAGGCCTCGCCAAGATGAAGCCCATCGGCCCGCTCCCTGCCACGAAACGGCTTGAGTTCCAGATTCAGGAAGATCTTCTGCGACGCAGACCAATGCAACACCCGCGCGAGGCTCGG
Organism: uncultured Bordetella sp.; assembly: GCA_964556335.1. Taxonomy (GTDB): domain Bacteria; phylum Pseudomonadota; class Gammaproteobacteria; order Burkholderiales; family Burkholderiaceae_A; genus Hahnella. Next base: position 10,945 of record CAZKWK010000062.1, read on the forward strand.
AATACAGGCAGAAGAATATGTCGAAGCAAAACCACGCCAGGCCGGCAGTCCCACTACAGTCTCGCAGCTTCGGCCGCGTACCGACCCCTTCTCAAAGGTGGTGCGATCCAGCGTCGAGTCATGCAGAAGATAGCCCTGTCCTTGCGGGTCCATCCGTATATCGCACTCCACCATGCGGGCTCCACCGGCCTGTCCCATTGCAAAAGCAGTAAGCGTGTTCTCCGGGGCGACAAGGCCCGCACCCCGATGGGCACTGACCCACGGAAATGGCCAGGCAGGCAGCGTCATAGATGTTACCTACTACGCTTGAGTAGCCACCATTCCAGACCCGGTGGGTAAGACTGATCGGGCGGGTGGTTCTCCATTACGTCTC
>CAZKWK010000063.1:0-11166 GCA_964556335.1 uncultured Bordetella sp.
CTCCTTAGCGAACCGCCGGGCCACCGCTGAGCCCGGGGCGTCGCCGGCGCCGATCACACAACAGACTCCGTGTCCGGACATGGTGTTCTCCTTGGTCAAGGCCTTATGCCCGGGCAGAAGGTCGGGCCGAGACCTGCGCAAACCATCGCGACAAGTGGGTCAATTCTGGCGGGATGCGCAAGCCCACCGCCTTTCCCAGCACACAGGCACACTGGGCTACGATATCGGCAAGAGTGTAGTCATCCCCAGCGATATGGCTGCGCTCGGGCAGTTGGCCATCTAGCCAGGCCATGGTCTGCAGCGCCCGATTGCGCGCCCAGCTGGCGACTTCGGCCACCTGCTCGACACGCCCGCGGTAGAAGTCGCTGCTATGCACAAACGCCAGCGCGATCGGCTGTGACAATTCGTGGTCCATGCGTAGGGTCCACATTTCGATGTGAGCCGAGGCCTGAGGTGTTGGCCCCATCAATGGTGGCTGCGGGTGCAAGGCCTCCAAATAACGACAGATCGCCAGCGACTCAGTAATGGTGCTTCCATCGTCGAGTTCAAGCACGGGCAGTTTGCCTAGAGGGTTGAGCTTAAGAAAGTCTGGCATTACGTTCGCACCACCCGCGGCATCCACCTCGCGTCGCTCGATGGAAATGCCTTTCTCAGCCATGAAGATCCGAACGCGGCGTGGGTGCATACCTGGGGTAAGGTCATGAAGAATCATCGCTGTATCTCCTGTGATGGTTAGGGATGTTTCATGGCCCGAATCACACGTTCAGCCACCTCGTTCGCAAGTTCCGGAATCGGAATGAGCGCACCCGGAACACGGCCGCTACGCAAGGTGGCTGCGCCGTGGACTGCACTCCACGCGAAAAGCGCATCACGATCGCTGGGTTGAGCAGGAATAACGCCCTTCAAATACAAACCTAACAAGGCAGCGGGAAGATACTCGTAGCTATCGGGTTTGCCATGAGAGTCGATCGTTTGACGATAGGCCTCGGCCTGCGCACCAAAGATGAGTCGCCACATGGCAGGCTCGTCATCTGCAAATTGCAGATAGGCATGTGCCAGTCGGCATAGACGAAGCCGAGCCTCCTCAGCGTTCGATGGCGGGGTCGTGATATCAAAAGCAGAGGCAAACCGCTGCCTAAGACGATTGAACCCAATACGGGCAACTTCAAATAAAAGACCCTCACGGCTGTCGAAATGGCGATAGGCGGCCGCTGCCGTGACGCCAAGACTCGCAGCGAGTTGTCGCAACGAAAGTCCCTCGATGTCCGGTGCTGACAACGCTGCATCAATCAATTCGTGCCGAAGATTACCGTGGTGAAAGCTTCGCGTTTGGGTTTCGGCTGTGCTTCTATAAGAAGCAGCCCTAGGTAATTCATCGTTAAGCATAGGGCAATGTTATCGGTGTTTACATTAATGGGCAATGCCACCATAATTGCTTGACATCTCACTAAAGAATTCTGCATTTACACACCATGAAAACCGCTGCAGTGTCCCCGACACAAAACAGAGCTATAGATGCACTGCCGTTACTGCTGCCGCCTGCAAAGAAAGTATCGACCTGCGTCGGCGCACTCGCCGTTCGTGACACAGGACCGGCGGAGCATCGGAGTCGAACTATCGTCCTGTGGCCTTCGATCCTCGCTGACTACAGGATTTACCGCCACCAGATTGAAGTCTGGCATGACAGGCACCGAATCATCGCCATTGACGGACCAGGTCACGGGGATAGTGGCCGATCCCCGGGTGCTTTCTCCATGCATGACTGTGGCCAAGCACTGGGTGAGGTGCTCGATTCATTGACTGTCTCCGAACCAGTGGTGGTGGTTGGAACATCCTGGGGCGGTCTCGTCGCAGGGGAATTTGCGCTGTCTCACCCGAGGCGAACCCTAGCCGTGGTCATGCTCAACACCCCTATTATCAAAGCATCTGATAGACCTAGTCTTGGCGATAGATTTGTGGTCTGGGGTGCTCGCTGGATCCATTCCATGGCGGTTTACAGAATCGGCGTTGCGAAGGCTTTCTTTCTGCCCGCCACCATCGGGCGTGGAGGTATTGTTCAAGAGGATTTTCACGACAATCTTCGTCAGGCCGATGGAGCAGCACTATCACAGGCGGTTCGTTCTGTCCTTATCGATCGTGAACCAATCGCTCATCGTATGGACGGGATCAAGGCACCAACACTCTTCGTGGCTGGCCGCCAAGATTCGATGTACCCCGTTGATGCCCTCCAGCGTGCGGCCGAGGCCCTGCCCAATGGTCAATTCGAAGTGCTCGATACGGCCCATATTTCTGTCGTTGATGATCCGGAGGCTGTCACCTTGCTAATCGACAGGTTTCTGCAAAAACACCTTCACTAACCAAAAGTGAAAAAGGAGTCTCCATGCGCCTCACCCATCGACTGCTTCGCAATATTCATGTCGCTGCAACGCCCTTCCTAGGTGCCTTTGTGTACGCAGGTCCCCTGCGGGAGAGTCCGGCATTTGTCAGCATCGTGCAGTGGGGCGTCTTCCCGCTCGTAGCTGTTGCAGGGATGGTGATGTTGATCCGCCCCTGGCTGTCAAAGCGCGGAGACACTAAGACCTTATGAAGCGCCGCGAATTCCTGTTTACCTGCCTGACCCTCACAGGTGGGTCAGTCGGTCTTTCCTTCACCGGAGTAGCAGCGGGGGCATTAGCCACGGGGGAACAAGCCCATCGTGTTCACGAACTCGACCTTCTCGATGTCGCTCGGCAACGGCCTGTCCCAACGCGTCTCTATCTGCCGCATAGGGCGAGCCCGTCTCAGCCAGTACCTTTGGTCTCCTTCTCCCACGGTCTTGGAGGATCGCGATTTGGCTACCAGTACCTGGCAACGTATTTAGCTGATGCCGGCATCGCGAGCATGCACCCGCAGCATGTAGGCAGTGACCACACTCTGTGGCGTGGTAACCCGTTAGAGATGTTACCCCGCCTGCAGGCGGCCGCACAGGACTCGGAGGCCCTGGCACGGGCGCAAGATCTTCGCTTCGCGCTTGATCAGGTGTTGGGCTCCATCCATGCACCGATGATCGATGCATCAAGAATTGCAGTCGCTGGTCATTCCTATGGTGCAAACACGGCGATGCTTGTATCAGGAGCAAGGGTCAGTGCAGCCGGAGTACAAGAAGGTGCTCTACAAGATAAACGCATTCAGTCCGCTATTCTGATCTCGGCCCCCCCTTTGGTGGGACAGGGACCCATGGACCAGGTACTTGGTGCTGTAAGCATTCCTACGCTGCATATCACCAGCGTTGACGACACCATTAATCTGCCTGGCTATCGCAGTACCGTGGACGATCGGCGTGCAGTATTCCGCGCCATGCGCGCATCGCCGAGAACCCTCGCCGTATTCAACACAGGCGGGCATAGCATCTTCACCGATCGCACGACCCGCAGTGGTCCTGAAACCAGCGCACGGATTAAGGGGGCGACGAGAGAACTCTGTGCACTATTTCTGCAGCAGTCGCTTCTGAAACCGCAAAGCGACCAAGGTCTAAAGCAATGGCTGGTACGTTATGAGGATACGCTCGACCAATTCGTACGGCAGGTCTAAACATCATCGCAAGCGTTCCCGCAATGCTGTCTTGAGAACTTTGCCGTAGTTGTTCTTGGGTAATTCGCCCAAAAACTCATAGCGCTTGGGTCGCTTGAATCGCGCAATGCGCTCCAGGCAGTGTGCATCGAGCGTTGTGGCGGTAAGCAACGCGCCCTGCTTCGCTACAACGAATGCCACCACCACTTCCCCCCACTCGGGGTCCGGCGCCCCGACCACCGCCACCTCAGCTACGCCCGGGGCAGTCAGCAAAACTTCCTCTACCTCGCGCGGATAGATATTCGACCCACCACTGATCAGCAGATCTTTGCTACGGTCTTTTAGGGTAAGGAATCCATCCGCATCGAGGCAGCCCAGATCGCCGGTCCAGAGCCAGCCATCACGAAGCGCCTGTGCGGTGGCCTCTGGATTGCGCCAGTAGCCCGCCATGACCGTATCGCCACGCACCAACACCTCCCCGATCTCGCCTGCAGGCAACTGTGCACTCTCTTCATTCACTACGCGAATCTCGACCGGCGTCTGCGCGACCCCTACCGATGCCAGACGCTCCAGGTAGCGGGGATGACTGCTGTCTAGCAGGTGTCTACGCGACAATGCGGTGGCCACCATCGGTGTCTCCCCCTGCCCATAGATCTGGACAAAGCGTGGCCCCATCACGCGCAGCGCGCGACGAATGTCTTCTACATACATAGGAGCGCCGCCATAGACCACCGTCTTAAACGACGCCGCGCATTGCGCCTGCCCGAGGTCTTCTGACTCCGCATAATCCACGAGACGCTTAATGATCGTGGGGGCAGCAAACGTAGACAGTGGGCCAAGGGCCTTGCCGAGGGCAAAGAGTTCCGACGGATCTACCCCACCCGAAGCAGGAACAATATGCCGTGCCCCGGCCATCAGGTGCGGAATAGCATAGAGCCCGCATCCATGGGACATTGGTGCGGCGTAGACCATCGCATCGTCTACCCCAATAGAATCCACATCCACGAAATACGTCAACCCCATCGTAACGAGATTCCGATGCGTCAGCATGACTCCCTTCGGTCTTCCCGTGGTGCCGCTGGTATAGAAGAGCCAGGCTGTATCGTGAGGCTCAGCAGCCCAGGGGGGAGAGTCGGCAAAATCTCCTACGGGAGCGAGTAGCGCATCGGCCTCAAGCGACGCGATATCCACCTGGCGTTCCAGCCCCACCAGCGGATCCGGCGCCACATCTGAGGTTACAAAGGCCCAACGCGCCTGTGCATTGTCGATAATCCACGCCACCTCTGCGGGGTGTAACTTTGCATTTACCGGTACAGCTACAAGACCAGCCCACCAGGTAGCCCAGAGTACTTCCAGATAGCGCGGGTGGTTTCGCATAAAGAGCAACACACGGTCGCCGGGCTGTAGCCCCGAAGACCGAAAACGCGCGGCAAGACCGGCACTGCGTTGGGCCCATTGAGAATAAGTTGCCCAGGGTGTGTTGCCGGAAAAGATCGCAGGGCGATCCCCCGCCATACAGGCCTGGCGAAGCAGTAAATGGGCGAGATTCATAGGCCGGCTTCTATCGACTCAAAATCGCATCGCGAAGCAGGTCGGCTCCCACCGCACCGTATAACCAAGACTCCTGCGATTGATCCCGAACGATTCGAAATGCGGGAACACCGTCTACGCCCTTCTCTTGCCATTCGTGGGCGATATGGGCGACTCGCTTACGCAGTAGCGCATCATTCAAAGCCGCCTCTGCAGTCTGGCGTTGCATACCCGCCCTCTCAGCAATCTCTAAAAGCGTCGATCGCTGCGTAAGATCTTTTCCAAACAAGAAAAACCCCTCAAAGAAAGACTCGACCATCTGGCTTCCCTGGTCTCCCGCAGCCGCTACGAGCATATGCCCATCGAGGGTGTTGGGCTGCACCTTGATCTCATCTAGATGCATGCTCACCCCCGCCTGTCTCGCATAAGCAAGCACCCGTGCATAGCGAGCGAGACCAGCCTCGCCAAACTTGTTCACCAGATAATCGTGTCTCGATATCCCTTCCGCAGGGAGATTAGGATTCAACATATAAGGAGACCACGAGACAGTGACCGAGACTGACGAAGCATCGAGCTGCGCCAAGGCCTGCCGCAGCTGCCCTAGGCCCACGTAACACCATGGGCACACAATGTCAGACACCACTTCAATATGACAAGAAGTTATCTTCACGACCGTCCTAGAGAAAGTTAGCGGCAGGGCGCACGCCAAGCCTTAGAATACTCTCGATCAACCTAACAAAAGGAATCCAAGCCGTGCTAAAGATCGAGTGTGTTGTTGACTGCCAAAACTATCTTGGTGAAGGTCCCGTCTGGGATAGCGAGGCAGATATGCTCTACTGGGTTGATGGCACCGGACGCAGAAAGAATAAGCCCACAATATGGCGATTCAACACGCGGTCTGGCGAGGTGAAAAACTGGGATATCCAGCGCGACATCGGTGCGATGGCCCTGCGTCAGAGCGGTGGGGCAGTTCTCGCGTTAGATGATGGCTTTTATTTTTTCGATTTCGAGAAGACTCAGCTCGAGCTGATTCAAAAAGTAGATGAATCTGAGCCGCGTACACGACTGAATGATGGCAAGTGCGATCGCAAGGGCCGGTTTTTTGCTGGCGGCATGGACGACAAAGAGGAGCTACCGATCTGTGGGCTCTGGCGGCTCGACCCAGACCTTACCGTAACACTCGCTTACCGCGGAATCATCTGCAGCAACGGGCCCTGCTGGAGTCCTGATGACAAAAAGTTTTACCTCGCCGATACCTTTCAACAGGAATACTGGGCCTGGGACTATGACATCGACACTGGCACGCTCTCTAACAAGTCCACTCTTGTGAGCTCCAAGGGGCAGCCTGGATTTGCTGATGGTTCAACGATCGACGAAGAGGGATTTCTGTGGAATGCAGAGCTTGTTACGGGTGAGTTGGTACGGTACGCCCCTGACGGCAGCGAAGACAGACGCGTTGGAATGCCCGTGCGCAATGTCACCAGCGTTATGTTCGGTGGAAAGAACCTCGATGAGCTCTATGTCACCTCCATGGGGCGAGTCGACCATCCCGCAGTACACGACCATTTCACCAAAGAGATCAAGCCACAATACCTGGCGGGCTCTCTTTTCCGGGTCACCGGTCTCGGTGTTCGCGGGCTACCGGAGCCAAAGTTTGCCGGTTAGGTTCAGGCGTGTCACCGTAGGCATCGTTTTAGGTATCCCCTTGTAATGCTCTGCAGATCCTTCGGCGATGCCTGACAGACCGAGATCCCCGATCCCTTTGAGAGGAGTGTTACCACCATGACACGCAGATTTGTTGACCTATCGATCACTCTGGAGAACGATGTCCTCAGCGACCCTCCTGCCTTCGCCCCGAAGATTGAATACCTTACCCACCAAGACACCGTAGAGCAGATTGCACAGTTCTTTCCGGGGTTAAAGAAAGAGGACCTGCCCGACGGCGAAGGATGGGCAGTGGAATTCATCCGCCTATGTACCCACAACGGCACCCATCTCGATGCACCCTACCATTTTCATTCAACAATGAATGAGGCCCTAGGCAAGAAGGAGCGGGCCATCGCAATCGATGAAGTACCGCTCGAATGGTGCTTTCAACCGGGAGTGAAACTCGACTTCAGACATTTTCCCGATGGATATGTGGTCACCGCGCAAGACGTCGAGAGCGAACTCAAACGTATCAACCATACCCTACAGCCCCTCGAGATTGTTGTCGTCAATACCCGCGCAGGCTCGCGGTATGGGCATTCCGATTATGTTTCTTCCGGCTGCGGCATCGGTTATGAAGCCACCATGTATCTCTTAGATAAGGGTGTACGGCTCACCGGTACCGATGCCTGGAGTTGGGATGCACCATTTGTACACACGGCCAAGAAGTATGAAGAGACCAGTAACGCGGGCCTGATTTGGGAAGGACACAAGGCCGGTCGCGATATTGGCTACTGCCACCTGGAGAAGCTCCACAATCTCGAGGCTCTGCCCCCGGCGGGGTTCACCATCAGCTGCTTTCCGCATAAGATTCGGGGAGCATCCGCAGGCTGGACACGTGCGGTCGCGATTTTTGATGACACGCTTTAACTAACCAAAGGGGTCACCATGCAAGTCACCGGCAAGTGTTATTGCGGCGCGATTTCGTTTAAGGCCCTCGTAGATCCAGCACGAGTAATCGTATGCCACTGCAGCGACTGTCAGATCTTCTCTGGGGCCCCATTTCGGGCCGTATTACCGACACCAGCCGCCAATGTTGTGGTCACCGGTACGGCGAGTCGCTATGTCAAGGTGGCAGAGAGCGGTAATCGCCGACTGCAAGCGTTTTGCGGCGAATGCGGAACCCATCTTTGGGCTACCGAGGGCGAAGGGGAACCAAAGACCATAAATCTTCGGCTCGGCTGCATTCAAGAGCGTGATCAGCTTGTTCCGACCGCCCAAATCTGGGGAGAATCGGCCGCGCCGTGGCTCAACCAACTACCCTCGATTCCCGTGCACGAGAAGGGGCCCATGAGCCCGATCAAGAAAACGCCCACCCTTTAAGCCTCTGTATCCAGCAGGCGATTGGCTCTGCTGGCTAGCGCGGGCGACACTAATTCTTATTCCAGAAGTTTTCGGTACTGAACAAACCCACTCTTTGCGGCGATGCGGTCATACAACCGCATGGCGTCAGTGTTTGTCTCGTGCGTAAGCCACCAGACGCGAGAGGCACCAGACTCTTTTGCTTTGGCGTACACAAATTCGATGAGCGCTCTGCCTACACCGTGGCCTCGGGCACTCGTATCCACAAACAAGTCTTGCAAATACACGTAGTCACCAATGGTCCAGCAGCTACGATGCGCAATGTAATGCACCAGTCCAATGAGTTTCTCGTCGACTTCAGCAACTGCACAGTGCATAGGCTCGGCCACATCTACAAACCGAGCCCAGGTAACCGACGTTGTCTCTTCGGAGATATCGGTTTTATAAAAAAGCTGGTAGCCCCGCCAAAGCGGAAGCCACCTCTTGAAGTCAGCCTCATTCGCCGGCCGAATAATCACGTTTATTTACAACCCTTTACGCATGGCTTGGCTCAGCGCCACCCTGCTTTTATTCGCGAGCGCATCCGCAGCACTTAACCGATCGCGGTCATCACGATTCTGGCTCAGCTTGGCCTTGCCCTCCAGCCGCTTAATTCCAACCTCGATTCCCACAATCGCCTTGAGCATGCTGTCGATATAGTCGGGAGGAGAGTCTCCCATCTTCCATGGCCTTGGCTCCGTTGCCTCATGTGTACGTGTCAAACGAGCCACCACACCCCGCACAAACTTTTCGTGATCTTGCACCACGAGGCGCCCATGGACGTGAACCGCCTGATAGTTCCAGGTCGGCACCTGCCGGTGAAATTCATGTTTACTGGGATACCAATTTGGCGAAATGTAGCTCTCCTCGCCCCGAAAGATCACCAAAACATCGATTCCGTCTCCACACTTCTGCCAAACCGGGTTCGCGCGCGCAACATGTGCGGTCAATACGCCCCGCTCAGCATTGAGTTCAAAGGGGAGATGATTAGCGTCTAGTCCGTCGCTTGTTGATGTTACGAGAACGCCTAAGGGGTGCGCCTGAATAATGCGATAAGCCTCACCGGGGTCTGTTAGGGCGAAATGTTCTGGTATGTACATGTGGCGCCTCGTGCTGTGATCGTCACAATGCTAACGGTTCGAGTGCATTACCTTAGCATTCTCGAGGGCAGTTTGGATTGCACTAGCATTACCGTGCAAGCTACTTTTTCTCAGTAAAGAATTTCACTACGTAGCGCACAGCCTCAGGCATTTTTTCAATGTCATTGCTCGAGTACCCAACCAGCGTCGTGCACGCCTCTACCGCATCTTTGCGGTTCGTCGGTCTCCCATCAAGGTGCCGCCATGTCGGTCCATCGATAATAACGTGGTTGTCTGTACACCCATTCAATGAACGACTTGGGCCCGTCTTACTCGCACCTACACCAAAATTATGATTCGCACCTTCAATAACGACCGCTCGTGCGTCTGCTCCCTGCGCATGGAGAGCCTGCTGTAAATACAAACATGGCTTGGGCGGGTAGTGGCTGCGATCTCCCAGCACAAACAAGACACCATATGGCACCGGCCGACTAGCAGGCTGGATCTGACAGCCTGCCTCCACTGGCGCAATCGCCTTAAAGTGGGCTACTCGGTCGTGGAGTACATTCATCACTGAATGCCCACCATAACTAAAGCCCGTGTAATAGATGCGAGACTGATCAAACCGCGAATCAGATCGGACCGCGTCTCTGAGATGAACCGCATATCGCGTCGCATTAGGAAACCTTGTTTTATCAGCGCTACTTACCCCGAGCTCTGAAAACGCATCGATCACCGCGACCGCAAAGCCCACTTGGGTTGCCTGAAGAACAAGTTCTTTGGTGAAGACGTCGGTCATCACGCAATTTTTACGTGATCCGAACAATGGGCACTGGCCATACGCCTCGGTAGGACTACTTCCGTGTTGCGCAATGATTAGAGGGAACGAACCCTCGCCACTGGGAACAAAGAATGCAACGCGATAAGACTCAGCCGAGACCTGATAGTGTTGGATACTCAGCACAGGGCCGCTCGATGCTTGTACTCGGGCACCCGGCATCGCCAAAAAGCTAATCACGACCGCAATTAAAAAACGTGGTTGAAACTTTAAAAAATTCATAGGTCTATGTCTCCCACCTGTGAGGCGCGCAGGTATGAAGCACAGCGGTGAAATTGGGCCAGGCCATCATGAAGCTTTTTTTGGGTGACTGTAGATCAAGCTCTTGGTGTCCTGTTCATCATACGAAATGTCAATACATCTATCTGAGACATCGATGTCACTCGCTGCCGTAGATTGACTTGATGCTTGACTTTACATTCATTTTTACTGGGATTAAGATGTACACGTACATCCATAAGGGTTCGCCATGGCAAACACCAGACTTTTCAAGAACGGCAATTCGCAGGCGGTTCGTATCCCTGCCGAACTTGCCTACAGCACTTGGGATATTGATCTGGTCATCGAGCGCCAAGGAGACGAGTTGCGCATCCGTCCGGCTCAGCGCCGCATGGGCGATGTGTTGGGCAAACTTGCCAAGTTTTCACCTGACTTCATGGCTGAGGGCCGAGGCGAAAACATTGAGGGCGAACGCGCGGCCCTATGAATCCGAAGTACATGCTCGACACCAACATCTGCATCTACCTAATGAAGCACCAACCGCCGGAGGTGCGCGAGCGTTTTGCCCAGTGCTTTGTGGGCGACGTGGTCATTTCTGCGGTGACTTTGGCTGAGCTTGAATTTGGAATCGCGTGCTCAAGCACTGCGACACAGGAGTCCAACCGGTCGGCACTGGAGAGTTTGCTCGAAGACATCATGGTCGCGCCTTTTGATGCGAAAGCTGCCAAGGCCTATAGCCCCATCCGCGCAGCCCACAAAGATCGCAACCGTGATGCGCTGGACAAACTCATTGCATCTCACGCGGTCGCTTTAGGGGTGACACTGGTCACCAACAACGAAGCTGACTTTGTGAACTACGCCGGACTGCCTGTTGAAAACTGGATCAGCAACCACTGAGATTGT
>CAZKWK010000064.1:0-10979 GCA_964556335.1 uncultured Bordetella sp.
CAATCACCGCGCGCCGATTTCTACGGCTGATCGCGTCTTCTGAAAGCCTGCGGCTTAGCCCCGGTACCCGCCTCTTACTCTGGCATGACTTTGTTGCCCTCAACGGAGAATCGGTAGACCTGCCTACTGCAAGGCCGCGCGCGCTCCAGCAGATGCGCAAGATGCTCAGAGACCTCGCCAATCAGCGAGAGATACCAGCTGCAGCCCTGATGCAGCGGGCTGCTGACGATCCGCTGGTCGTGCTGCTTTGGCAGTGGTATCTACAGGGGTATCTCATCCCTATCAGTACGCGTACAAGTTCGCCCCGTAAGCGCCACCCAGTCAAATCCTGATTCCTGAGAGGCAATGTCGAAGCGGGTTGTGCCGAAATGTATGTCACGTACCGCGGCCCGCACCAAGTCGGGATGGTTATTGTTCTGACTCAGATGCGCGGCAATGACCACCGCAAGACCGGGATGCAGACAGTCTTGCAGAATCTCACAGGCCTGCGCATTCGATAGGTGACCAAGTCCCCCGCCGACCCGGGCCTTGAGACTCGGGGGATAGCCCCCTTGGTCGAGCATGGCACGGTCATGGTTGAACTCGAGAAAGAGGCCTGTGAGGCCCTGTAATGCCTCCCGCAGAAAGGCAGTAGGCGCACCAAGATCAGTAACCACCGCCAGACGGGCCTGCGGGCTCTCAAAGACGACAGAGATGGGCTCCCGTGCATCGTGGGGGACTGGCAGTGGCTGGATCGACAGGCCCTGGTAGTCAAACGTCCGGTGGGCGGAGATTGCCACCGTCTCGACGCCATCAAAAAAACCACCGCCTGCCGCAAGCAGCGTTCCATGGGTGGCGAGCACCGGTATCTCCGCATGGCGGGCCAGTCGCGCCACGCCCCCGATATGGTCGGCATGCTCGTGGGTCACGAGAATGAAGTCGAGATCGGAGGCGGCCACGCCGCGCGCGGCGAGGCGGTCTAATACGATCTTCAGACCAAGACCACAATCCACCAGCACACGCACGTCGGCCGCTTCGCTGGAGTACTCCACCAATAGCGCATTGCCCTGACTGCCGCTGCCAAGGCTGGTAAATCGCATACAGGGTACCTTTAGCGCAACTGCTCGAAGAGCACGTCTAGCATCTGCTTGGCATTGGCGTCATTCGTGGGGGCCCCAGCTTCGGTTAAGACGCGTACGGTGGACCGTTCACCTTCAGACCGCACCTGTACCTGGTACTGGGCGGCAGATTCTCCCGTGGGACTCGTGCCGGAGAAGAGGCGTCCAAAAAATCCTGCAGGCTTGTCTTTGGTATCCACCGTAGGATCACGATAGCGTACGAAGAAGAGGCCCTTGGAACGGTCCCGGTCTTCAACCGTAAATCCAAGCCGATCAATAGCCACCCCCACGCGGCGCCAGGCACGATCAAAACCCTCAGCCAACTCGATCTGGGCACGCTCGGCACTGCGGACCATCTGTGCGGTTCCTGCTGCTGCGGTTACGGCGGCCTTTGCCTTATTCTCATCTTCGCCCAGTCGCAGCATGATGCGGCGAATGAAATCGCCCTCAAGCTGACGATCGGCAGGACGGTTTGTCCATGTGGTCTGCCCACTGTCTGTGCCGGCCCGATAGATCTCGATGAGCCCCCGGTGGGTCAGCGAGATCTCGGTCTGGTTGGGGCCTAGGCGCTCCAGCCGCATGCGAAATTTGTCGCGCAGGCCAGAGTCGTAGACCCGCTCAAAGACGCGACCAATCGTGCGCCTGATAAGGTCGTCGGGAATCTTGGAGCGGTCTTCGGCCCAATCCGTCTCGAGGAACCCCGTAGCGGGATTCTCTTCTGCGATGAGAAAGCCCGCATCGAGCCAGAACTGGCGCAGGATGGGCCAGAGCCGTTCCGCAGACTGGTCCACCACGAGAATGGACTGGCCTGCGACCTGCTGCACCTGCATACCGGGAACACTCGGCAGGACCCCCGTGGATACCGCAGGGCCACGCCCCGTGGCCCGTTGCCGATCGAAATCAGAACGGCTCGCAGCGCCCGAGGCAGGCACTGCAAAACGATCATCGCGTGCCGGCCCAAGAAGATCGGGGGGCACCTCTAAGGGCTTCTCGACTCGCGTTGCCGACTGGTACCCCGTTTCGGAGGGGGCCAGTACACCGCAGCCCGACAGCATCAACCCCATCAATGCCACGCCGGCGCGATAGTTCATGTACAAACTCCTAGAGAAACCAGCACCGCATCGAGCTCTTTCTGGCGCGCCTCAGAGAGCCCGACCAGCGGCAGACGAATACCAGGACCAATCAGGCCCATACGCCAGAGCGCCCATTTAACAGGTACCGGATTGGGTTCAGAAAAGAGCAGCCGATGCAGTGGCAGAAGCCACCGGTTGAGCGCTGCGGCCTCAGGCACGCGCCCCTCGATGGCAAGCTTGCAGAGCTCGGCCATAGCCTTGGGCATGACATTGGCAGTAACAGAGACATTGCCCTTTCCACCCAGCAGCATGAGGGCCACCGCAGTGGCATCATCGCCGCTGTATACGCAGAAGTCGTCGGGCAGTTCGCGAATCAGCCACTGGGCCCGCTCAATGTTACCGGTGGCATCTTTAATGCCCACGATGTTGGAGATCTGTGCAAGCCGCACGGTGGTCTCTTCGTTGAGGTCAGCCACCGTTCGACCAGGCACGTTGTAGAGAATGATGGGCAGACCACAGGACTCCGCAATCGCCCGAAAGTGGTGATAGAGCCCCTCTTGGGTGGGCTTGTTGTAATAGGGCACCACCTGAAGACTGGCCTGGGCCCCGAGCCGCTCTGCCTCACGGGTAAGCTCCACCGCCTCCGCCGTGGAGTTGGCTCCCGTACCCGCAATGACAGGAATACGCCCGGCCGCCCGCTTCACTGCCGTCTCAATAAGCTGAAGATGCTCGTCGACATCTACGGTGGGAGACTCACCACTGGTGCCCACGACCACCAAGGCATTGGTGCCCTGCTCTACATGCCAGTCGATCAGCTTCTCGTAGGCAGGAATATCCAGCTCCCCGGTTTCGGTCATCGGGGTGACCAAGGCCACAAGACTACCGGTCAACGAAAAAGACATGTAAGACCACCCTTTAAAAAAAACGCACGCCTAAAAATTTAATCCCATGGCCTCGCGCACATCGCGCATGGTCTGCCGTGCGAGATCGCGTGCTTTCTCACAGCCATCGGCCACTATGCCTTTTACGAGATCGGGCTCTTCCTGATAAGGCCGCGCCCGCTCCACAAAGATCTTCTGCTCGTCAAGCACCGCATCAATGACCGGCTGCTTGCACTCCAGGCAGCCAATGCCCGCGGAGCGGCAGCCTTCTTGCACCCATTGCTGACGATCGACATCCGAGTAGGTCTGGTGCAGTGCCCAGACCGGGCAATTCTCAGGGTCACCGGGGTCGTTACGCCGTACCCGGGCGGGATCGGTGGGCATGGTACGAATCTTCTTGACCACCGAATCGGGATGCTCGCGCAGCCCAATGGTGTTGTTGTAGCTCTTGCTCATCTTCTGCCCATCGAGACCCGGCATCCGAGAGGCCTCGGTGAGCAAGGCCTCTAGCTCCACCAGAAAGAGGCGGCGGGGGCCCTCGAGGTAACCAAAGAGACGCTCACGGTCAACGAGCGGGAGATCCTGCGACTCCTGCAAAAGCGCCTGGGCCTGCTCAAGCGCGGATTCGTCGCCCTGCTCCTGATACCGCGTGCGCAGTTCGAGAATGAGTCGGGCCCGCTTAGAACCCAGTTTACGGGCGGCCTCTTGGGCCTTTTCCTCAAACCCGGGCTCGCGACCATAGAGGTGATTAAAACGCCGGGCCACCTCGCGGGTGAGCTCGACATGCGGGACCTGGTCTTCGCCCACCGGCACAAAGCCTGCGCGATAAATCAGGATGTCGGCCGACTGCAGCAAGGGGTAGCCGAGAAAACCGTAGGTGGAGAGATCTTTCTCTGAGAGCCGCTCCTGTTGGTCTTTATAGGTGGGCACCCGTTCAAGCCATCCAAGGGGGGTGCACATCGAGAGCAACAGATGTAACTCAGCATGCTCAGGCACCCGCGACTGAATAAAGAGGGTGGCCTGCGAAGGATCGATACCGGCGGCAAGCCAGTCGATGACCATCTCCCAGACATTCTCGCCAATCGACTGCGGGTCTTCGTAGTGGGTGGTAAGGGCATGCCAGTCAGCAACAAAAAACAGGCATTCGTACTCGGACTGCAGCCGAACCCAGTTTTTGAGAACCCCGTGATAATGCCCAAGATGCAGGGCACCGGTGGGCCGCATGCCCGACAGAACG
Source organism: uncultured Bordetella sp. (assembly GCA_964556335.1). Lineage (GTDB taxonomy): Bacteria > Pseudomonadota > Gammaproteobacteria > Burkholderiales > Burkholderiaceae_A > Hahnella. The sequence continues at coordinate 4,289 of CAZKWK010000064.1, forward strand.
CGTTGAGGATACATGCGCTGGATTTTACCAGTAGGCCCAGACGGGGTCGCAGCCGTCTGGTAGCGGTGGCGCCCGCCCGACGTCACAGCGACTCTCCGTGGGGCTGTGAAAATCGCTGCCACGCGATGCCCGCAAGCCCCACTGCAGGGCAATCTGTTGGTATCGGCGCGTATCGTCCTGCGTGTGGCTGCCCGTAGAGACCTCGATGGTTCGGCCCCCCAACGAGAGAAATTCCTGCAAAAGCGCCCAGCGGGCGGTCTCGGTGAGTCGATACCGGGCCGGGTGGGCGAGAACCGGGGTACCACCTGCCGCCTGAATCCAGGACATGGCATGCGAGAGTCGCGCCCACTGGTGGGGAACATAGCCAGGCTTGTTGGGTGTGAGAAAGCGGTCGAAAACCTCTTGGACATGGTGGCAGACCCCTTGGGCCACCAGCGCGCGCGCGAAATGGGTACGCCCCACGAGCATGGGGTTTCCGGCAAAGGCCAGTGCCGCCTCGAGTACGGATGGCAGGCCCGCATCCACCAGTGCCTGATTCATCTCCTGGGCACGACGGTGCCGGCTACGCTGCATCTCCCGCAGGGCCTCACGCAACGGGGCGGCCTGAGGGTCAAAGCCCAGGCCCACCAGATGCAAGGTCTCTCCCGCCCAAGTGACCGAGATCTCCACCCCCGGGGTGAACCGAATGCCGTGATCGGCTGCCGCCTCGGTGGCTTCTGCAAGACCATCGAGGGTGTCATGGTCTGTGAGGGCCATGACCTCCAGGTCATTCGCGGCCGCCCGCGCCACCAGATCGGCAGGGGCCAACACGCCATCGGAGGCCGAAGAATGCATATGGAGGTCGACGTTCAGATCGTGTGGCACCATGGTTCCTACCCTATCACTCCACATGCATGAAGGAGACCTCGATGCCCGTCTACCAGCTTGGACCGCGACAGCCGCAGATTGATGTAACCGCCTATGTGGCGCCTGGCGCGCAGATTATTGGCGATGTGGTGCTCCATGCGCGCAGCAGCGTCTGGTTTAACGCCACCCTGCGCGGTGACAATGAGCCCATCGTGATTGGCGAAGGCAGTAATGTCCAAGAGTCTTCCGTGCTGCATACCGATATGGGAAGCCCGCTCACCCTGGGCCGGAATGTGACGGTGGGACACCTCGCCATGTTGCATGGGTGTCTGATTGACGATGAATCCTTGATCGGAATGCAGGCGGTTGTGCTCAACGGGGCCAAGATTGGGAAGCAGTGCATTATCGGTGCAGGCGCCCTGGTGACTGGCGGCATGGTGATTCCCGACCAGAGTCTGGTGATGGGCGCGCCGGCAAAGATTATTCGGAACCTTCGGCCTGAGGAACTCGCCAAAATGGCAGAGGGCGCGCAGAGCTATCAGGCACGTGCGGTGCGATATCGCAAAGACCTTCAAGAGGTGAAGGGCTAGTACTGCACGAACCGCTCGCCGGACTTGAGCAGACCGAGCTCAAATCGGGCGCGCTCTTCTGCTGCCATATGGCCGGAGCGGAGATCACGCAGTTCGGCCTCGAGCTCCGCAATCATGAGTTCCTTGTCTTCGACCTGCTTGGCCAACGATTCGACTTGGGTCTCCTTCTTCCATACCTCTAGCCATCCGCCAGAACTAAACCAGAGCGGAAACTGAATCGCCACCAGACAGGCAAGCAGAACAGTGCGCAGAGAGGGAAACGGAGGCATGCCCACGATTATGACCGAGCCCGGAGCTGATAGAAAGCCTCTAGCCCAGGGTAGTGGGCGGCTGTACCGAGATCTTCTTCAATTCGCAGGAGCTGGTTGTACTTGGCCATACGGTCCGACCGCGACAAGGACCCCGTTTTAATCTGCAGGGCATTGGTCCCCACAGCGATATCTGCAATGGTGCTGTCCTCGGTCTCACCCGAGCGGTGGGAGACCACCGCCGTATAGCCCGCCCGCTTGGCCATCTCGATGGCGGCAAAGGTCTCTGTGAGGGTTCCGATCTGGTTGATCTTGATGAGAATTGAGTTGGCAATACCTTTGGAGATACCCTCTTTCAGGATCTTGGTGTTGGTGACAAAGAGGTCGTCACCCACGAGTTGTACATTCTTGCCCAGGGCCTTGGTGAGTTCGGCCCATCCTGCCCAGTCGTCTTCGGCACAGCCATCTTCAATCGAGATAATTGGGTACTTGTCACACCAGGTCGACAGCAGGTCCACAAAGCCCGTAGCCGAGAGCGACAGTCCCTCACCAGCCAATTCGTATTTTCCGTTTTTGTAGAACTCTGAACTCGCGCAGTCGAGCCCCAAGGCCACCTGTCGGCCAGGCTCATAGCCTGCTTTTTCGATGGCCTGGAGAATCATCTGAATGGCAGCCTCGTGGCTCTTCACGCTGGGGGCGAATCCTCCCTCATCCCCCACGGCCACCGAGAGACCCTGATCGTGCAGGATGGCCTTCAAGGCATGAAAGACCTCCGCCCCATACCGCAGTGCCTCCCGAAAGCTCGGTGCACCGACCGGAATGATCATGAGTTCTTGGAGATCTAGATTGTTGTTGGCATGGGCCCCACCGTTGACCACATTCATCATCGGTACCGGCATGGCCATCGGCCCAGAGCCCCCGAAATAGCGGGGGAGCGGGAGGCGCGACTCCTCGGCGGCCGCGCGGGCCACCGCCATCGAGACGGCCAAGACCGCATTGGCCCCCAGGCGCGATTTGTTCTCCGTGCCGTCGAGAGCAATCAGGGCGTGATCGATTGCGGCCTGCTCAAAGGCATCAAGCCCCATCAGGGCCTCAGCGATCTCGGTGTTGACATGCTCGACCGCCTTGCGCACCCCCTTGCCCAGATAGCGCGACTTATCCCCATCGCGCAGTTCTACGGCCTCGCGGCTTCCAGTCGAGGCGCCACTAGGGACGGCCGCGCGACCCATGATGCCCGACTCGAGCAGTACATCGCACTCTACGGTCGGGTTACCCCGGCTATCGAGCACCTCGCGGCCCACGAGGTCAACAATCGCGGTCATGTCCTATTTCTCCTTCGACGTCTTCTGGTTTTTAGAATTCGGTTTCGATGAGCGGCGATGACTTCACCACCCGGTCGAGGGCCACCAACTGCTCGAGCAGCGGTCGCATCTTTTCAAGGGGCACCGCATTGGGCCCATCGGACAAGGCCTTGGAGGGATCAGGATGGGTCTCCATAAAGAGCCCCGCGATGCCCACGCCCACCGCGGCCCGCGCGAGCACTGGCACAAACTCACGCTGCCCACCACTCGAACTGCCCTGCCCGCCGGGAAGCTGCACCGAATGGGTGGCATCGAAGACCACCGGGCAGTCTGTCTCGCGCATGATGGCCAGGCTGCGCATATCGCTCACCAGGTTGTTGTAGCCAAAGGTCACCCCACGCTCACAGGCCATAAAGCGATCGGTCGAGAGGCCCTTCTCCTGGGCCGCCTCGCGGGCTTTATCGATCACATTCTTCATGTCATGGGGCGCCAAAAACTGCCCCTTCTTAATATTTACCGGACGCCCGCTCTGGGCCACCGCCCGAATGAAGTCGGTCTGACGGCAGAGAAAGGCCGGCGTCTGTAAGACATCGACAACTGCGGCAACCTCAGCCACCTCGTCCTCGGCATGCACATCGGTCAAGATAGGAAGGCCCAATTGCTTCTTCACGGCCTGTAGGATCTTTAGTCCTTCATCCTTTCCAAGCCCCCGAAACGAGCGGCCTGAAGACCGATTGGCCTTGTCATAACTCGACTTAAAGATGAAGGGAATCTGGAGGCTACGGCAGACCTCTTGAAGCCGGCCGGCGGTCTCTACCTGCAACGTCTCAGACTCCACCACACACGGGCCTGCGATGAGAAAAAACGGCTGATCCAGCCCCACCGTGAAGCCACAGAGATTCAAGAAGCACCCCCCACCGGGCGGGCCAAGGCCGCCTGCACATAGGAGATGAAAAGCGGATGCCCCTTACGCGGCGTGGAGGTGAACTCCGGGTGAAACTGCACTGCCATAAACCAGGGGTGCACCGAGGGCGGCAGTTCAATCATCTCGACCAGGGCCTCGGTGGGCGTCTCGGAACTGATCACAAGCCCCGACTGCGCCAGCCGCTCCTTAAACAGATTGTTGACCTCGTAGCGGTGACGATGCCGCTCATTGACCTCGGGGCCATAGATTGCCTGGGCACGGGTGCCCGGACGCACCGGGCAGCGCTGGGCACCGAGACGCATCGTTCCTCCCATATCGGACTGCTGCGACCGGCTCTGCACCGACCCATCGGCCGAGATCCATTCGGTAATCAGCGCAATCACCGGCTCGGCGCACGAGGGGAAAAACTCCGTGGAGTTGGCCTGCGTGAGACCCGCGACGTGGCGAGCAAATTCGATGACCGCAAGCTGCAGCCCCAGGCAGATGCCCAGGTAGGGAATCTTGTGTTCACGGGCGTACCGTACCGCCAGAATCTTGCCTTCCACACCCCGCTTGCCAAACCCCCCAGGTACCAAAATACCCTGATAGGCCGCGAGCATCTCGGTGCCATGGGCCTCGAGCTCTTCCGAATCAATATAGTCAATCTGTACCCGTGACCGGGTGTGCAGCCCGGCATGCACCAGCGCCTCGGTGAGCGACTTGTACGACTCCGTGAGGTCAACATACTTGCCCACCATGGCAATGCGTACGGTGGCCTGCGGGTGCTCGAGCCGCTCGACCAGGTCGTCCCAGACGGCGAGGTTGGCGGGCGGACGGGGCGCAAGCGCCAGGGCATCGGCAATCTGTTGGTCGACTGCCTGCTCCCAGAGCATGCGCGGGATGCGATAGATGCTGTCGACATCGGCCACCGAGATTACGGCCTCCGGCGGCACATTCGAGAACAAGGAGATCTTGTCGCGCTCGTCTTCGGGCAATGGACGATCTGCGCGACACAACAAAAGATTGGGGCTCACCCCAATCTCGCGCAGCTTTTGTACGGAATGCTGGGTCGGCTTGGTCTTGAGCTCGCCCGCCGACGGAATGAAGGGCACAAGGGTGAGATGGATAAAACAGCTGCTGTTACGGCCTTGGCGCAGGCTCAACTGGCGAATGGCCTCGAGAAACGGGAGCGACTCAATATCGCCGACTGTTCCGCCCACCTCCACAATGGCCACATCGACCTCATCGGGCGAACCCGCCCGGGCTCCGCGCAGAATAAAGTCTTGAATCTCGTTGGTGATATGGGGAATGACCTGCACGGTCTTTCCGAGATACTCACCACGCCGCTCTTTGCGCAGCACCGAGTCGTAGATCTGGCCCGTGGTGAAATTATTCACCTTTCGCATACGGGCCTCTAAGAACCGCTCGTAGTGGCCAAGATCGAGGTCGGTCTCCGCGCCGTCTTCAGTCACAAACACTTCGCCGTGCTGAAACGGGCTCATGGTTCCCGGATCAACATTGAGGTAGGGATCCATCTTGATGATGGTGACCTTCAGCCCCCGAGACTCTAAAAGAGCGCCGATGGAGGCCGCAGCGATGCCCTTACCCAGGGAAGAAACCACACCACCGGTAACAAAGACAAACTTGGGCATACCCGGAGACCTGTAACTTGAAAGTCAGATTATACGGGGCAGAAAAAAGGGCTCTGTGACGAGCCCTCTCTCTGGAACAAAATGCGCCCCACTACTGCGGTATTCGGCTACATATGCACGGGGCAGGCTGTGTGCTCACGAATCTCTTCGATGGTGACCCCCGGTGCCATCTCCAGCACGGTAAGGCCCTGGCGCTTGATCTCAAAGACCCCCAGGTTGGTAATCACCATGTCCACCACCCCCACACCCGTCAGCGGCAGGGTGCACTCTTTTAAGAGCTTGAAATCCACAGAGCCGTCGGACTTCTTCGCCGTGTGCTCCATAAGAACAATCACGCGGGAGACCCCTGCCACCAGATCCATCGCACCGCCCATGCCCTTGACCATCTTGCCGGGAATCATCCAGTTCGCAAGATCGCCCTTCTCTGAGACCTGCATGGCACCGAGAATGGCCAGGTCGATGTGACCGCCCCGGATCATGGCAAACGAGTCAGCACTCGGAAAAATCGAAGAGCCCGGAAGCGTCGTGACCGTCTGCTTACCCGCATTAATGATGTCGGCATCGACTTCCGACTCTAGGGGATAGGGGCCAATACCCAGCAGGCCATTTTCAGACTGCAGCCAGACCTCAATACCCTCGGGCACATAGTTCGCCACATGGCCAGGAATACCAATGCCTAGGTTCACATAAAAGCCATCACGTAATTCTTTGGCCGCACGGGCAGCCATCTGTTCACGGGTCCAATGGTTCATGGTTTCTCTCCAAAACGGTTCGGTCGGTCAGTGCGTCTAGGGGCGTCCTAGGCGCTACGCGTGGTGACTTTCTCGATGGTCTTTTCCGGGGTGGCATTGATCACAATGCGCTTCACAAAGATTCCCGGGGTATGAATCTGGTCGGGATGCAGCGCGCCGTTTTCAACGACCTCTTCCACCTCAACAATTGTCATGTGGCTGGCCATTGCCACGTTGGGATTGAAGTTGCGTGCCGTATAGCGATACACCAGATTGCCCGAGCGGTCGGCCTTCCAGGCCTTCACGAGCGAGATATCCGCAAAGAGGCTGCGCTCCATCACATACTTATGACCATCGAATTCCCGAATCTCTTTGCCCTCGGAGACCGCGGTGCCCACACCGGTCTTGGTAAAGAAGGC
>CAZKWK010000065.1:0-247 GCA_964556335.1 uncultured Bordetella sp.
TGACCGTGGAGGAAAATCTTCGCCTCGGGCTTATGCAAGTCGCCAGAGAGGCCCGAACTGGGGCAGAACAAAAACTTCAAGCGGTCTACGAACGATTTCCAAGACTCCAGGAGCGCCGCCGTCAGCTCGGTACAACGCTCTCTGGCGGGGAGCAGCAGATGCTCTCGATCGCCCGTACCTTGGTGGGCAGCCCCAAGCTCATTCTCATCGACGAGCCAACAGAAGGACTCGCACCGATGATCGTGCG
>CAZKWK010000065.1:257-10498 GCA_964556335.1 uncultured Bordetella sp.
CTGCTCATCGAGCAGAATGTCCACCATGCCCTAACCGTCTGCGATCGCTTTTATGCCATTGAGCGAGGAGAGGTAGTACTCGAGGGATCCGCAAAAGATACAGAGGCAGTCAACGGCCTCATGCGGGCCATAAGCGTCTAAGCATCCACACAGCTTCCGGACAGTCGTCGTTCGCTCAACCCGGCATCAACAGCGACAGCGGCCTGCGGTTCGGGTCTGCGAGAAAACCGGGCATTCGGCGAGGAACTGCATCAAGCGCCTGAATCGCCAAGTCGGGGCGATTACAGATGAGGGTCGCGTCGCACCCCGCCGCAAAGGCGGCTTGGGCACGATCGGCCACATCGGCATAAACGGCAGCGCCCGCCATGGAGAGATCGTCGCTAATCACGACCCCCTCAAAGCGAAGACGGCCCCGCAGCACCTCCCGAATCCAACGGGAGGAGAAGCCTGCAGGTTGACTATCCACCTGGCTGTAGACCACATGCGCGGGCATAACCGCTTGCACCAGCGCACGATCGAAGGGCCCTGTACACAGTCTCTCGTAAGGCCAGATATCCTGCGCAAGGATCTGATCGAGCGGCCGGTCATCGATCGGCAGCGCGTGGTGCGAATCGGCTTCGGCCCAGCCATGCCCAGGAAAATGTTTTCCGCACGCGCGGAAACCCGCCTGGGCGAGCCCCTGCAAGACGGCGGTCGCGGCGAGCGTGACCATCTGGGGAAGCCTTCCGAACGACCGGTTGCCAATCACTTCACTACGACCATAGTCGAGGTCGAGTACAGGCGTGTAACTGAAATCTACGCCGACCGCCTTGAGCTCAAAAGCCAAGTCTTGGCCTGCCTGGCGGGCAAACGCCAAGGCCGCCTCGACCTGCTCCGCGCGCGTTGCTTCAACTGGCTGGGCAAGCGCCTCGCCCGGGCGCGTACCCAGTGCACCAAAGGCGGGAAGTGCGGTAAATCCTTCCCGAAAACGTTGTACCCGGCCCCCTTCGTGGTCCACAGAGATGAGCAGCGGCACGCCATCGGCACGACGTACCTGACGAATCTGCTGCGTCAATCCACGGAGTTGATCACGGTCAGCAAAATTTCGCGAGAAGAGAATGACGCCACCTACCCAAGGATGGGCTAGCCGCTCAAGCTCCTCATCAGTTGCCTGCAGGCCTTCGACGTCAATAATGAAGGGACCAGACATAGAAGTTAGACCTTTTCAGTGTGGGGAGCAGACTCGACCACGGCAAAGGCCAGGGCGGCATCCTGCTCATCGGACAGAGAAACAAACCCCCGAAGCTGTTGGGTCTGCATATAGATGGCGAGCGCCTTATGAAAGACGGGATAGGGCGCGCCCTTTGGGTTGTTGAGTACCTCGAGGCTGTGCAGACTCATCGGGTGCGCAAGTCCGCAGCCCAGTGCCTTTCCGAAGGCCTCCTTGGCAGCAAAACGTTTTGCAAGATAGGCGGCAGCGCGAAATTCCGACCGCAGCCGACGACGAGAGAACTCCGCCCGCTCTGATGGGCCGAGCACGCGGGAAACAAACCGGTCTCCCCAGCGCAGTAGAAGCGCCTGGATTCGACTAATCAGCACACGGTCTGTGCCGACACCCGCAATCATTCTCTGCCCTCCCAGGCCGCCTCGCGCATCAGGCGCTTCATCTCGCGCACCGCCTCACGCATGCCCACAAAGACAGCGCGCGAGACAATCGCATGCCCGATATGCAATTCACGCACCCCAGCAATCGCCGCGACGGGCTGGACATTGAAGTAATTCAGCGCGTGGCCCGCATTAAATCGCATACCACGGGCACGAATCTCCTTGCCTGCACGACGAATCTTCTCGAGTTCTGCCTGGACTGCAGGCTGCTCGGCATCCCGGCCCTTGGCATAGAAGACCTCCGCATAGGGCCCCGTGTGCACCTCGCAGACCTGTACCCCGAGGGCCGACGCCATCTCAATCTGCGCAAGATCGGCATCGATGAAGGCACTCACGGAAATTCCCGCATCTCTCAGGCGATCAATCGGGCCCCGCAGGGCCGCCTTCTGCCCCACAAGATCGAGCCCCCCTTCGGTGGTGATCTCCTGCCGACCCTCTGGCACAAGCATAGCCATCTCTGGCTTAAGACGCACCGCAAGATCCACCATCTCCGTTGTGGCGGCCATCTCAAGATTGAGTTTGATTTGGGTATGGTCGCGTAGGCGACGCACATCGTCGTCTTGAATGTGACGTCGGTCTTCGCGCAGATGCACGGTGATGCCATCTGCACCGCCTAGGTGGGCCTCTACCGCGGCCCAGATCGGGTCGGGGTCGTAGCTGCGCCGCGCCTGCCGAAGTGTGGCCACATGGTCGATATTGACACCGAGTTCAATCATCTCCGCCTCATTCCTCAGAATAGTCGTCACCGCTGGTCTCGAGCGCACGCTGCCTCAGTCGTACCAGATCTTGAAGGGTCTGGCGTGACTGCAGCCCCGATTCGCCCAACTGATGCCGAATCAGTCCACGGAGCACGCGCTTGGCCTCATTGGCCAGACGCGCATCCTGGAGCGTCTGCTCAGCAGCGCCCGTGGCCGCATCGTACCGCGAGAGCAGCTGAAGCACCTCGCCAGAGACCAGAAGCCCGAGGGACGTCGGGATAGCCGTCTCCGTCGCCGGCGAGATGGCCTCACCATAGACCAGGCTGTACTGCCCTCTAGGCTCAACAGGAAGACCGGCCACGACCCCAAAGTCGGGCGCAACGCCCATCTCTCGGAGCAGCCGGCACTCAAACCAACGGAGCCAAGAACCAAGGTCTTGCGATGCGGTCGCCAGACCGGTAAGGGCGCTGACATAAGCATCGAATAGCGCGGGATGCGGGTCTTCGCGAGGGACCAGTCGCATCAGGAGTTCATTCAGATAGAAGCCCGCCAGAAGCGCGTCCCCTTCAAGCGCACCGAGCCCGCCCAACCATTCGGCGGACATGAGCGTGCGCAACTCACCTTTGGTGGAGTACCGCAGGGCAAGCGGCTGAAAGGGCTGCAGCAACCCCCGAAGCGCTGACCGCGGGCGGCGCGCACCGCGTGCCACGAGCCCGAGACGGCCAGCGTCGCGGGTGAAGACCTCGGTAATGAGACTCGTCTCTCGCCAGGCCAGACTATGCAAGACATAGCCCTGCAGCATCCTGCGCCCTACTCGTAGCCGAAACTGCGAACCAACGACTCATGGTCCGCCCAGTTTTCTTTCACCTTCACCCAGAGGTCGAGTCGCACCTGGGCATCGCAGAAAGCGGCGATATCAAGACGGGCCTGCGATCCAATCTGGCGAAGCCGCGCACCACCCTCCCCGAGTACCATGGGCTTGTGGGAATCGCGGCCCACAATGATGGTTGCCGCGACCGCAAGCTGCGCAGACCGCCCGGACGCAGCAGGGACTTCCTCAAACTGATCGATAACCACCGTGGCCTCATAGGGCAATTCATCGCCCAGAAAGCGAAACAGCTTCTCGCGGATGATTTCGGAAACAAAAAAACGCGTGCTTCTGTCGGTGACAGTCTCGGCATCGACCTGAGGGGGGCCTTCGGGCAGACAATCGGCCAGTGCCTGGGCCAGCACATCAATCTGAAACCCCTTGACGGCGGACACGGGAACCAAAGCCTTAAAGGCACGCATCGTCTGCAGCCGGGCTCCCAGCGCAAAGGCCCGGGCCTTGTCGGCCTCGGACTCCAGACGATCGGCCTTATTCATGGCGACCACCACGGGTACGGAGGGCGGAATACGGGCCAACACGGCCTCGTCCTCGGGCTTTAACCGATGCGCCTCGATCACCCAGGCCACGGCAGAGACCTCTTGCAACGCCGAGAGCGCCGTGCGGTTGAGCTGACGGTTGGGGGCCGCCGTATGGGTATGTTGAATGCCGGGGGTATCGACAAAAAATATCTGATGGTCGGCCGCAGTACGCACACCAAGAATGCGATGGCGCGTGGTCTGAGGCTTACGTGACGTGATCGCCAGATTCATGCCCACCAAGGCATTGAGCAGACTCGACTTACCAACGTTCGGGCGGCCCACCAGTGCGACGAATCCTGCCCGATGGGTCATGTCAGCCCTCTTGCACCCGCGGACTGGTCTTTGGCGAAGAGAATTCGAGCTTGGCCTGGGGCGCGGGCTCCGCCTTCTTTGCACGCCGTCCCTTCTTCGGCAGTTCCGTCAGGGCCCGACGGGCAGCCTCTAGCGCCTGCGTCGCGGCGCCCTGCTCTGCTGCACGGCGCGATGCCCCCGAACCCAGCACCGTGATAGACAACTTGGAAATCACACACTCCACCTCAAAGACTTGGCTGTGGGCCGCACCGTGCGTGGCTACTACCTGATAGATAGGCAGAGGCAGCCCATGGCCCTGCAGAAACTCCTGCAGCAGCGTCTTGGCGTCTTTGCCAAGCGTCTTGGGATCGACCTGGTTGAGGATGGGGCGATAGAAACGCTCTACCACCTGCGCCGCCGCATCAAAGCCCCCGTCGATGAAGACTGCACCGATCAACGCCTCGAGGGCATCCGCAAGAATCGACGGCCGGCGTAGCCCCCCACTCTTACGTTCTCCATCGCCAAGAAAGAGATGCTGATGGAGAGACAGGGTCTGCGCAATGTCATGCAGGGCCTGCTGCCGCACGAGGTTGGATCGCACGCGACTGAGGTCGCCCTCGGTGAACCCATGAAGCTCGCGATAGAGAAGGCTCGATACCGTCAGGTTGAGCACGCTGTCGCCAAGGAACTCCAATCGCTCATAGTGCTGGGCACTATGACTACGATGGGTAAAGGCAAGCCGTGCCAACTCGGGATCGGCAAACCGATACTGGATTCGATCTTGCAGGCTGGCCAGACCGGCCATGAAGTCTGTATCAGCCATGCCCGCTTAGCTACTCAAAAAACCCCAGCCGATCGAACTGGCCAGAAAAAATCTCGCTGGCATTAAACCAGACTAAAAACGCCTGCCCCACCAGATTGCCCTCGGGCACGAACCCCCAGACCCGACTGTCCGCGGAGTTGTCGCGGTTATCGCCCATCGCAAAATAGTGGCCCGCAGGCACAGTGCAGCGCAGGCCCAAGGCGGTTCGTTGGCAGGCCTCTTGATTCGGGAAGGACTCTAAAAGGTAGAAGTCCCCCGCCCCATCGTCATTTAAGGTGCTGTAATTTCGACTGCCAATCGACTCGCCAAACTGCCGCGAAACGCGGGCCGATGCGCCATCGACAAAGCTGCCCTGAGGTGCCTTCGTGACAACCTGGCCGTTGATCGAGAGTTGTTTGTTCTCATAGACAACCACATCGCCTGGCAGGCCTACGATGCGCTTGATGTAGTCCACTGATGTGTCGAGGGGATAGCGAAAGACAGCCACATCACCCCGTTGTGGCAGACCAGTTTGAAAAAGCAACTGGTGACTAATGGGAAGCCGCACGCCATAGCTGTACTTCTTCACCAAGATCAGGTCGCCAATCCGCAGCGTAGGAATCATGGAGCCCGACGGGATATTAAAGGGCTCAAAGAGAAAAGAACGAATGACAAAGACCACGAAGATGACGGGGAAGAAGCCCGCCGTGTACTCGAGCAATGCCGGCCGTGGGGCGCCCGCGGGCCGCGCCTTACGCCAGAGAAGGCGGTCGGCAAACCAGAGTACCCCCGTGACGAGACACAACAAAAACAAGATCAGGGCAAAGTTCATCGTTAGCCTTCTACCTTCAGAATTGCCAAGAATGCCTCTTGGGGAATTTCTACCGTACCCACCTGCTTCATACGTTTCTTACCCGCCTTCTGCTTCTCCAGCAGCTTGCGTTTGCGGGTGATATCCCCGCCGTAGCACTTAGCCAAGACATTCTTACGCAGGGCCTTAATATTTTCGCGTGCCAGAATGTTGGACCCTATCGCCGCCTGGACCGCGACATCAAACATCTGCCGAGGAATAAGCTCTCGCAGCTTAGAGGCCAGTTCGCGGCCACGAGACTGGGCGCCTGCACGGTGAACGATGACAGACAAGGTGTCGACCCGATCCCCGTTGATGAGGATGTCCATCTTCACGACATCCGAGGCACGATATTCTTTGAACTCGTAATCCATGGAGGCATAGCCGCGCGAGATCGACTTGAGCTTGTCGAAGAAATCCAGAACGATCTCGTTCATGGGAATCTCGTAACTAAGATTCACCTGGCGGCCCGCGTAGGTCATTCCCGTTTGAACGCCGCGCTTACTCGTACACAGGGTCATCACCACACCCACATAGTCTTGGGGCATGAACAACGAGACCGTGACAATCGGCTCACGAATCTCTTCTATGCGGGCAGGATCGGGCATCTTTGAAGGATTGTCCACGTCGATGACCGTGCCATCTTTCATGAGCACCTGATAGACCACCGTGGGCGCCGTGGTAATGAGGTCGATGTCGTATTCGCGCTCAAGCCGCTCCTGCACGATATCCATGTGCAAAAGGCCGAGAAATCCGCAACGAAAACCAAAGCCCAGAGCCTGAGAGACCTCGGGCTCAAACTGCAGGGCCGCGTCGTTGAGCTGCAGCTTCTCGAGCGCATCGCGCATGATCTCGTACTCGCTCGACTCCACCGGATAGAGCCCGGCAAAGACCTGGGGCTTGACTTCTTTAAAGCCCGGCAGGGGTGCCTTGGCTGGCCGCCCAGCCAAGGTGATCGTGTCGCCCACCTTGGCGGCCTTAAGCTCCTTGATGCCAGTGATCACAAAGCCTACCTCGCCCGCACTCAGGGACTCTCGGGCCAGTGACTTCGGCGTGAACACCCCAAGCTGCTCGGCCGGATGCGTGCTCCCTGTGGCCATAAGCAGAATCTTGTCTTTGGTCTTGAGGGTGCCATTCACGACCCGTACCAACATCACCACACCCACATAATTGTCGAACCAGGAGTCGATGATGAGCGCCTGCAAGGGTGCGAGCGGGTCGCCCTTGGGGGGCGGAATGCGGGCCACGATCATTTCGAGGATGTCTTGCACGCCCTCACCAGTCTTGGCGCTGGCCCGAATTGCATCGGAGGCCTGAATCCCGATGACATCCTCGATTTCTTCAATGGCCTGCTCAGGGTCGGCGGCGGGAAGATCGATTTTGTTGAGAACCGGGCAGACCTCCACTCCGAGTTCTATGGCGGTATAGCAGTTGGCGACGGTCTGGGCCTCGACCCCTTGGGACGCGTCAACCACCAGCAGTGCGCCTTCACAGGCGGAGAGTGACCGGCTGACCTCGTAGGAAAAGTCTACATGGCCCGGCGTATCAATCAGGTTGAGTGCGTAAATCTGACCATCGCGGGCCCGATACTGCAGCGCCGCCGTCTGGGCCTTGATGGTGATGCCCCGCTCGCGCTCGAGATCCATGGAGTCGAGCACCTGCTCCTCCATCTCACGATCGGAGAGTCCTCCACAGATCTGGATGATCCGGTCGGCCAGGGTGCTCTTTCCATGGTCGATATGGGCAATGATGGAAAAGTTTCGAATATTCTGCAAATTGACAACACACGATTTTCTGAAGCCAAGTCATTGACTCGACTACGGTTTTATAACAATCCAGGAAGACGCACCGTCCCGATGCACCAACAAAGCCACGGGGCGCTTTCGGTCGAGGCGTTCTACAAGGCTGGAAAACTGGGCGACGGAGGCCACCGGCATCCTGTCTACGGACAGGATTATGTCACCCTGACGAATTCCTGCCCGTTCGGCCAGGCCAGAGACAGCAGAGACCAGAACCCCCTGGCTGAGCCGAAGTCGTGAGCGCTGGGCCTCCGTGAGCTCGGATGCGCCCAGACCCAGCCAGCTCACGCTGGGTTTCTGGGCCGAAGGGGCAGGCGCTGCCTGGGCGCGGGCCTCTGGCTCGAGCTCCACCACCTGAATGCGGAGTTGCTTGCGCTCACCACGTCGCCAGACCTCAATGGACTCGGTGCGCCCGGGCGTGGTGTTGCCCACCAGTCGCGGCAGGTCGGACATACGCTGCACAGGCTTGCCAGCAAAGGACAAGACAATGTCGCCCGGCTCAATACCCGCCTTGGCTGCCGGGCCCTCGGGATCCACGTTGCGCACCAGCGCCCCATTGCTGCCCTTAAGCCCCAGGGCCTCGGCCACCTCCCGGGTGACGTCACCAATAGCGACCCCAATACGACCACGAATGACTCTTCCCGAGGCACGGAGTTGGTCCGCCACACGCTTGGCCTCATCGATCGGAATCGCAAACGAGATGCCCATGAAGCCCCCCGTGCGACTGTAGATCTGAGAATTGATGCCAATGACCTCACCCTCCATATTGAGCAAGGGGCCGCCGGAATTACCAGGGTTAACCGCGACATCGGTCTGAATAAAAGGCAGGTAGTCGCCCGTTTCACGGCCCTTCGCGCTCACAATGCCCGCTGTGACGGTATTTTCCAGACCAAAAGGCGATCCAATAGCAAGTACCCAGGCCCCCACCTTGACTTTCGAGGGGTCACCCAAGGGAAGTGTGGGCAGACCAGACGCCTCGATCTTGAGGAGGGCCACA
Organism: uncultured Bordetella sp.; assembly: GCA_964556335.1. Lineage (GTDB taxonomy): Bacteria > Pseudomonadota > Gammaproteobacteria > Burkholderiales > Burkholderiaceae_A > Hahnella. The sequence continues at coordinate 8,746 of CAZKWK010000065.1, forward strand.
TCGGTACGCTGGTCAGACCCCACAACCCGCGCCTTAAATTCGCGCTGGTCGGTGAGCGTTACCAGCACCTCATCGGCACCCTCTACGACATGGTGGTTGGAGAGAATGAATCCATCGGCGGAAATGACAAACCCACTGCCGACCCCGCGCGGGCGTTGATTCTCGGGTTCAGCGCCACCTTGGGGGCCTGCATCGGGGCCCTGCCCCTGCCCGCCTCGGCCTTCACCGGGCGCGCCTGGATGTCCGGGTGGAAAGAATCGACGGAAGAACTCATAAAACGGATCGTTCTCGTCCAGTCCAGGAGGCATTGCACCAGGGCCCTGGGGTGCTCCTGGCCCCCGGGGCTTGGCCCGCTCAAGCGTACGAATGTTCACCACGGCAGGCCCCGCCTTTTCGACAAGGTCGGTGAAGTCTGGCAGACCACGCTGTGCCGAGGCCGGCATCGGGGCTGCCAGGGCCACCCAGAGGCCTACAGCCACAACCGCCGTAAAGATCCGACGATGCATACCCATACTGTGTTTCCTTCGTTCAAAAAAAGAAAAACCAGGACACCCTGGCTTAGAGACTGCGGCCCCATGGTGGTGGCCGCGCACAGACGCCCTGTCTATTGGGACGAAAACCTCTCGACAAGATCCTGAACGGTCTCCGCAGGAACCTCGCCCATGGCCGTAATGGTCTGACTGCCCTTCTTGCGAACGACCATGCTCAGTGCCCCTCTACGAGACACCTCCGGCTTCGCATTCTCGGCATCGACCGCCGGCCCCACGAAGACCGAGACGACCGCTAGCCCGTCAGACAATACATGCTGTTCCAGCGATTTTAAGGCCGGCTCAGAGATGAGTGCTGCTGCCACGGGGCGAAAGCCAATCATCGGGCCTCCGGCGGCCAGGCTCTGCGAGATCTCTTTGGGCGACATCGGCGCATGTACCTGCTTCCAGTCGCTCACCCCTTCAAAGGAGGGCGTCACCTGCGGGGCCTGCGAGGGGTTGATGCGTATTTCGGAAAACGCGTATTCCTCAAGCACCACACCCTGGTGATCTATGACCTGGAGTTTGAGCGGGAGGCGATGCCGTTTCTCAATCCAGCAATGCACACGCCAGCGGAATTGGTCTTTCGGTGCGAATACAAGTAAGTCGGTTTCAAGGTCGGCCACCCGCTTACCGGGCTTTTTCTCGACATGATAGTGGTCAAGGACCCAGGCAGGATTCGAGACAAACACCGCAGGGAAGTCGGGCCGTACGGCAGGACCCTTGTAAATACGCACCACACGCTGTTCAGGCAGATAGGCCCGCATCTCGCGCGATGAACGAATCACCTCACGGGTGGGGCCATCAAGCGACTGCACCCGTGTAACCCGCTCGCCACTGGCGCTCACCCGATGGTAGACCCGGGCGGTATAGAGCGCACCGTTCTGCTGATGGACGTAGGTGCCTTCAAAATTGAGCGCCTGGGCCGAGCGGCTGATCTTCTGCACCATCTCGACGGTGGGGTCGATCGCTGCAAGCCCTGACAGGCTTGTGAGAGCGAGGCTCAGGCCGAGAAAGAGGCTGGGCAGACGCCGGGTTCCGCATGCAACGGTGCGCGCTGTGGAGAACAAAAGGAAGAGAGAACGGGGGAATTGCACGATGGGCTGCACCTCGATTACCGATCGTCCATTCTAAGGCGTACATGGGACGCCCCGTGAGCATCGAGCAGCGCCCGCCCCTCTGGACTATCAAAGGCGGTAAACGTAAGCGGGCCTGACGCGGCGGAG
>CAZKWK010000065.1:10508-10869 GCA_964556335.1 uncultured Bordetella sp.
CGGAGGGCGTCCGCCCCTGCGCGAGCGGACCCGAGGTACCAGGCGCAGAGGCCACCGAGACACCATCGCCCACGCCCGTAGGAAGGCTGAGGGTAAAGAAGGCCCCAGCCCCAACAAAAACCACCGCCGCCACGGAAGCCACCAGACGCAAGGCGGGCGTCATGGGTTTACGGTTCTGACCAACCCGCGCGAGCCGGGCCGCCTGGGGCATATAGACCGGCTCCTGGGCGATACGCTGGGCGATCTGCGCGCAGAGGTCGGGCCGATGGTCAGGGGCCTTTACCGAGCCCATGGCGGCAGAAATGAGCCAGTAGAGAAGAGCAGTAGCACGCTGGTCTGGGGCCGCGGAGTGTTTGGCGGC
>CAZKWK010000066.1:0-10725 GCA_964556335.1 uncultured Bordetella sp.
GACAGGTGAGGGCGGGCACTTGTCCCTGCACCTGCGCGCCAACGACCTGGCCAGCTTCAAGTCCCAAAAACCCTTGGCTCATGCCGAGAGACTGATCGACATCTGGTTGCTGTCGCTCGCTGCTGCCGCGATGGACCAGCCCCTGCGATGCGTTGTGGTGGGGCGCAACGCCGTGCTGCGCGTGCCCGAGCAGGAGCCCGAAGCGTCGTGTGCCCAATTGACCGCATTGCTGACCACCTGGGCCGAGGGCATGCGCTGGCCGCTGCCCCTGCCGCCGGGTGTGGCCATGCAGTGGCTCAAGGACCCGAAGAACCTCAATGCGCTGGCCGATGCCTACGAAGGTGGCGAGTTCAAGAGCGGCGAAAAGAGCAAAGACCCGGCGCTGGCCCGCACCTACCCCACGGTCGAGGACCTGCTGGCCACGGGCGAGTTCGAGCGCCTGGCTCAGACGGTGTACGCGCCTTTGAAAGCCTGGGCAGAGCAGATCGGCATCGACCCACTGCCCGATGCGCCTGAGGGCGATGGAGAAGCAGAAGAGGGGGGCGAAGCATGAGCGCCGCCCACGCCCTCAACGCGCACACCTTCCCCCTGCGCGGCAGCCACCTGATCGAGGCCAGCGCAGGCACGGGCAAGACCTACACCATCGCGTTTCTCTATCTGCGGCTCATTCTGGGTCATGGAACGGCGGGGGTCGCACCCACGGGCCTGGGCCTCACGCCTGAGCAGATTCTGGTGGTGACCTTCACCGAGGCGGCCACCGAGGAGTTACGCAGTCGCATTAGAAAGATGCTGGTGGAGGCGGCGATACTTTTCTCCGATAGGCCCTTGGGGTCGGGTGCGGGGGTGGGGGCTGCGGGGCGGGATGCAGCACTCCTGCAGCTGCGCGCTGCCTACCCGCAGACCGACTGGCCCCTCTGTGCACAGCGGCTTGACCGGGCTGCCGAGTCGATGGACGCCTCAGCCATTCTGACCATTCACAGCTGGTGCTATCGCATGCTGCAAGAGCATGCCTTTGAGAGTCGTACGCTTTTTCAGCAGACGCTCACGGCCGATCTCACCGCCCAACGGCGCGATGCCGTACGCGATTACTGGCGGCGTTTTTACGATCCTCTGCCGCAAGAAGACATGGCCCGGGTGGCTGCGTGCTGGGCGGATCCAGAGTCCCTAGATCGGCACCTCGCGCCCCTTCTTCCCTATGCGGATTGGGCCCAGGCAGAGGGCACACCAGAGCATCTGCTTCGGGCCCACGATGCGGCGGTGGAGGCGCGACTCGCCCCGCTGAAGCATCAGTGGGCCAGTTGGATCCCAGAGTTGCGTGCGCTTTTTGCGCAGGCGCGTGAGGCGCGGGCCTTCGATCTCCAACGTCTCGCAGAGCGTTGGTATGTAAGCTGGTTCGATACCATTGCCGCCTGGGCGGCAGATTCCGCGGCTACGGAGCTTTCCATTGGCAAGGGCTGGGAACGGCTGACGCCCCAGGGGCTTGCCGAGGTCTGGTCGGACGGAAGTCCTCCGTTGCATCCTGCCTTTGAACAGATCTCCGTGCTGCGTGCGGCCATTGAGGGCGCAGCATTCTCGTCTACGCCGCTCCTCGCACATGCCCTGGCCTGGGTCTCCGACGCCGTGCGTCAGGGCCGACGACAACGTAGCGAATTGCATTTTGATGACATGCTGCGCCACCTTGCTGAGGCGCTTGCAGGCGACGGGTCTGCGTATCTCACTGGGTCGATTCGGCGAAAATTTCCTGTCGCGCTGATCGATGAGTTTCAGGACACAGACCCGATGCAGTACGCAATCTTTGATCGGGTCTATGGCGTTGCCGATAACCGTCAAGACACGGCACTTGTCTTGATCGGGGATCCGAAGCAGGCCATCTATTCCTTTCGGCAGGCCGACATTTACACCTACCTGCGCGCTCGGGCGGATGTCGACGACCGAATACAGACCCTCGGTACAAATTATCGCGCGACAAACGCCATGGTTTCTGCCGTCAACGGCCTCTTCGCGCAGGCGGAGGCGCGTCCGGACAGCACTGGCGCGTTTTTGTTTCGACGAGAAGACGATAATCCGGTGCCGTTTTCTGTGGTTTCTGCACGCGGAAGAGACGATGCATTTGCGCTGGACTCGGGTTCCGTCTGTCCGATGCAGTGGGTCGTCTATGGCGGCGGCACCCCGACTTCGAAAGACAGCTATCTCACGGCCATGGCTACGGAGTGCGCGCAGGTGATCGCCTCCTGGCTGGCTGATGCCGAGGCAATGCGCGCAGGCTTTCGTCATGGTGAGACGGGTCAGTGGCAGGCGCTGCAGCCGGCAGATATTGCAGTGCTTGTCGACAATGGCAACCAGGCCAGCCTCGTGCGGCGGGCGCTGGCGCAACGGGGGCTTCGGTCTGTCTATCTATCCGATAAAGAGTCGGTCTATGCCACTCCGCAGGCCAGTGAAGTCTATCGCTGGCTGGTTGCCTGTGCCCATCCCGAGCGTGAACGCCTGGTACGGGCTGCCCTGGCAACTGATCTTGTGGGGCTGCGTTACGACCAGGTCTACGCACTGACCCAAGACGAGTGGTCTTGGGAGACGACCCTGGAGCGATTTAAGGCCTATCGCGATATCTGGTGGCAACGTGGTGTCTTACCCATGTTGCGGCAGTTTCTCGTCGACTATGGGGTGACGCAGCGGCTCTTGAGACTCCCGATGGATGCGCAGGGGCAGACCGGCGAGCGGATTCTCACCGACCTCTTACATCTGGCGGAGTTGTTGCAACAGGCAAGTACCCGCCTAGAGGGCCCCGATGCGCTCATTCGTTTTTTTGCAGAGCAGTGCGAAAGCCCGGAGCAGGGGGACGAGGGCAGGCGGCGGCGGCTCGAGAGCGATGAGCAGCTCATTCGCGTCGTCACGATTCATAAGTCAAAGGGGCTGGAATACCCGCTGGTGTTTCTGCCCTTTGCGTCGGCCGCACGGCCGGTGAAGCTCCGCGATTGCCCGCTGAAGTGGCACGATGCGAACGGCCGATTGCAGGTTGCTTTTGGTACGGCCGACCCCGAAGCGCTGCAAGCAGCGGACCGTGATCGGCTCGCAGAAGACATGCGTAAGCTCTATGTGGCGCTTACCCGTGCCCAGTATGCGGTCTGGGTGGGCGTGGCCCCGATAGCGCAGCCAGGGCCTGCCGCGGTGGACGTGCTTTTGGGATTAAGCGATGCGGTCGCGGCACCGGACACCTATGTGCAGAGGCTTCGGGAGGCTCTGGCCAATCCTGACTGTCATTCGGTCGTGCGTGCGTCTGCCTCTGAGTTGTCTGTCTATCGGTCGGAGAAGGCGGTGGCAGGTGATTCGGGCCCGATGCAGGTGGCTGCAGTGCCCGGCCATCCTTGGCGCGTGCAGCGGCAGGGCTTCGATGGGTGGTCCATTACGAGCTATTCGGCGATGCGCACTCGTGGACCCAATGCTTCCGATCTCACACACGAGGACGATTCGGCGTTTGCGGAGAACTTACTGGAGATGCAGGCGGAGCGGCCAACGCCAGAGGTGCGCGATGAAGCTACCCTCATTCCTGCGGGCCCTCTGCATCGCTTCCCCCGTGGCCCAGAGCCTGGTTCGTTTCTGCACAGCCTCTTGGAGTGGGCGGCCCGTCAGGGGTTGTCCACGGTGGTGAATCATCCGCAGTCGTTCTCTGCGCAGGTGGCACAGCAGTGTCTTGCCTGCGGTTGGTCACGCTGGGCAGAACCGGTGACGCAGTGGATGCTACGGACCATGACGCATGCACTGCCTGTTGATACAGGCGTATTGCGTCTTGATCAGGCAGATGGTGCCCGGCCCGAAGTGGAGTTCTGGTTTGCCGCCTCCGACGTTGCCCTAGCCGACATCGATACGGTTGTCACGGAGGGTCTTCTGCCCGGCCGTGCACGCCGGCCCCTCGAGTTGCGCCGGGTGACCGGCATGCTCAAGGGATTCATCGATCTGGTCGTGGCCCACAATGGTCGCTACTTTGTCTTGGACTATAAGTCGAACTGGCTCGGCCCTACCGATGCAGACTATTCGGCAGAGGCGCTCGACCAGGCGGTCTTAGAGCATCGTTAGGAGTTGCAGTCCGCCCTCTATCTGTTGGCGCTCCACCGACTGCTGCGGTCTCGGATTCCTGATTACGACTACGATCGGCACGTGGGGGGCGCCGTGTATCTGTTCTTACGAGGACTCGACGGGCCGGCCGCAGGTGTCCATTATCAGAGGCCTCAGAGGCAGATCATTGAGGCGCTCGATAGGCTCTTTGTGGGCTCGGTAGAGCAGGTGAGCCCCGTATGAGGATGTCTTGGCGCGACTGGGCCGAATCGGGACTTCTGCGCCCCCTAGACAATGCACTGGCCGCGTTTCTTCTGGAGAAGGCCCCGGGAGTCTCGGATGCGGTGGCGATTGCGGCTGGGCTGACAAGTTTCCAGTTGGGCCGAGGCCATGTCTGTCTTGATCTCTCCGCGGTCTTAGAGGATCCCCGCAGCACGCTTGGGCTCTCCGAGTCCATGGTTGACCCGGAGCGTCGAGCGGTTGTCTCTGCGCTTATCGGCTCGGGCAGCGCGGTCGCCCCCCAACCGCTTGAATCTTGGATACAAGAACTTCGTGCGGCCAGCGACGTTGTCGCGAGCGCCGACGCTGCGCAGACGTCTCAGACGCCACTGATACTGGCAGGGCATTGTGTCTATCTGAGACGGTACTGGCGCTATGAACGGGAAGTCGAGGCAGCGATTCGGCAGCGGCTTAAAACCGCGCACGAGCGCGCATCGGCACTACCCTTCGAATTGTTTCGCACAACCTTAGAGGCCTTGTTTCCATCCGGGCAGGCGGCCGAGTCGCTCGACTGGCAGAAGGTGGCCTGTGCGCTTGCCGCCCGCAGCGCCTTTGCGGTAATCACCGGTGGCCCCGGTACGGGAAAGACAACGACGGTGGTGCGGTTGCTGGCCCTCCTACAGCGCCTAGCCTTGGCTGATCCTGTCGGGCGCCCCCTGCGGGTTTTGCTAGCCGCCCCCACCGGCAAGGCGGCTGCGCGGCTCAAGGGGGCTCTCTCGGGCGCCCTGCACCATCTTCCCTCTCTTGTGCGGGATCATCCGGGTCTCCTCGAGAGCATTCCCACCGAGGTGGCCACCGTGCACCGACTGCTCGGCGCGCAGTTCGATCGTCGGGCCTTTCGTTACGGGCAACGCGAAAAACTGCCTGTCGACCTCTTGGTGATTGATGAGGCCTCGATGATTGACCTGGAGATGATGGCGGCCGTCGTACGGGCACTGCCAGATACCGCAGGCCTCGTGCTCCTGGGAGATAAAGACCAGCTTTCCTCTGTCGAGGCGGGTGCTGTCTTGGGCCAACTCTGTGCGGAGGCATCGACAGGCCACTATCTACCCGAGACGATTTCCTGGCTCCATGAGAACACGGGGCAGCAGATCCCGGAGCGCTTCGAAGACCCGCAGGGGCGGGCGCTTGATCAGCAGGTGGTCATGTTGCGTACGAGCCATCGGTTTACGGAAGACAGTGGCATTGGTCGGCTCGCAGCGGCGGTGCATCAGGCAGACGCTGCGGGATTGGCCAGTGTTCTCGCCCATGGGCATCACGATTTATCTCTGCATCGACTCGCGCGTCCCTACGCGCGGGCCTTTGGCCAGGTGCTTTTCCCCGCTGAAGCCCAGCCTGCATCCCTCGCGTGTGTAAGCGGCTTTTTGGAAGAACTTGCAATGAACCGCCCGGGGCCGGATTCTCCGCGGTTGGAATTTGCCCACTGGGCGGTAGGCGTACTACGCGCACGGACCCAGTTTCAGGTGCTCTGTGCGTTGCGCGATGGGCCGCTGGGGGTGCACGACATGAATCAGATCCTATCGTCGCTACTGGCGGCGCGAGGCCTTATCGCACCCCATGGGACATGGTACGAGGGAAGGCCGGTGCTGATGACCCGCAACGACTATGCGCTTGGCCTCATGAATGGCGATATGGGAATCACCCTGCGTGTTCCGGTGGAGCAGCCATCAGGAGGAAGGGCCATGGCCCTGCGCGTGGCTTTTCTTCGTGAGGACGGGCAAGAGCCAATTCGTTGGGTCGTACCGAGTCGGCTTGATGCGGTGGAGACAGCCTTCGCGCTCACCGTGCACAAATCGCAAGGCTCAGAGTTTGACCGCTGCATGCTTGTGATGCCGGAGTCGGCCAGCGTGGCCGTGACCCGTGAGCTTGTCTACACCGCCATAACCCGGGCGCGGCTGGGGTTTTCTATCGTCGCACCCGAAGATCCCGTGGCCGTTCTGTCTGCCGCGATGCAGCGCAAGACACGTCGAAGTGGCGGGCTATTCGCTAGGGTTTTTCCTAGCGATTGATCTGGGCTTTAGGGTAAGCCTGATGCGAGGGAGCCTCTCGACCTCGCTATTATCCAAAGGCTGGAAGCAAGTCTGGTGTTTTCGTGATCGGCCAGATTTTTCTGAACCTTTAGGAGACTATTTCAATGAAAAAATTTAAGTTGTCTACCGTGGCAGTTGCGGTGGGCCTCGGCCTTGTAGCCCAAGGCGCTGTCGTCGCTTCCGACAAGCTGTCCACGCTGAAGCAGATGAAAGTGGCTACCACCGATCTGAACATTCCCGTGGTGCCGCAAGAAGGCAAGAATGCTGCCGCCATTCGAGAGAATTTGAAGAAGGTCAAGCTGCCCCCCGGCTTTAAGATCGACCTCTTCGCGGTGGTTCCCGATGCCCGCCACATGGCCGTTGCACCGTCAACCAACATGCTTTTTGTCGGTACCCGTAAAACCACTGTCTGGGCGGTAACCGATCGCAATAGCGATGGTGTAGCCGATGAGGTGAAGTCTTTTGCACCGTCCTTGAAGTTCACCAACCCCAATGCGGTCTGCTGGACCAAAGACGGTTTCCTCGTGGTGGTGGAACACAACCGTGTATTGAACTTCCCCGCTGCCGAGTTCTTCTATGAGGGCCCGGATGTTGCAGTCATCGAGGTGGTACCCCAGGGCAAACTCATTCCGGTGGAAGAAGAGTCCTTCAACCACGGGGCCCGTACCTGCCGTATTGGTCCGGATAAGAAACTCTACGTGACGCTTGGTCAGCCCTACAACGTGCAGCCCAAGGGTAAGGTTGATATGTACGAGAAGATCGGTATCGGCGGCATCATTCGCCTTGATCCGTTCGATGGCGGTGGCCGCGAGGTCTTCGCCAAAGGGTCTCGTAATTCCGTGGGCATGGACTTTAACCCCAAAGATGGCACCCTCTGGTGGACAGACAACCAGGTCGATGGCCTCGGTGACGACGTTCCCCCGGGCGAACTCAACCGTTCGACCAAGGCGGGCGAGCACTTTGGCTTCCCTTATTGGAATGGCAAGTACAAGGTTGCTGGGTCTTCTGCAGCGCCCGATCTGAAGGATATGCCCGAGCCCAAAGGCGCGATCTTCCCCCAGGTAGAGTTCCCTGCGCATCAGGCCCAGCTTGGCATGGCCTTCTACACGGGTAATAAGTTCCCCGCAAAGTACCGCGGCGGCATGTTTGTGGCGGCCCACGGATCCTGGAACCGCACCAAGCCCAGTGGCGCTGAAATCCAGTTCGTGCCGGTCAATGCAGACGGCTCGGCTGGCAAGATGGAAGTCTTTGCGTCCGGCTTCTTGGATCCCGAGACGGGTCTCTATCGTGGCCGCCCTGTTGATGTGGCGGTGATGAAAGACGGCTCCATCCTGGTGTCCGATGACTTTGCTGGAGCGATTTACCGTATCTCCTACGAGCAGTAAAGATGCGGAAGTAGCAGGTCTTACTGAAACCAGCCCATCGGGAAGTCTCCGCTGGGCTGGTTTTTTATTGTGGAAGAAGGAGTCGGTGACGTGCGAAATGTAATGAAAGTGGTGATGACGGTGGGGGCCTGTCTGGCGCTAAGCAGCGCCGCCTCGGCGCGCGATGCGGCAGCAGGTAAGCTGAAAGTGCAGCAGGCCTGTGCGACCTGTCATGGTCTGTATGGAAAGGCCCAGACGCCGATGACCCCGAACCTCGCAGGCCAGGTTCCCGAGTACATGGCCTACCAGATTCGTAACTACAAGACGGGTAAGCGCTCCCACGAGGTGATGTCCGTCATTGCCAAGAGCCTCTCGGAAGAAGATATTGAGAATGTGGTGGCCTGGTACACCTCGATTAAGTTGACGGTGGAGCAGCCTCAGTGACGAAGGTCTGGGCCCGCGGGCCTGCCGGTGTCGTGCTGGCGCTGGCGGGTGCCTTCGGAATGCTCTGGGGTTCTGTGAACGCCGCGCAATCCGTGCGGTTTATGACGGGAGAGACGCTGCATGCCATGGCCTCGTCGTCTGATGGCCTTGCACAGGCTTCTGCCCGTTCGTATGTACTGGGGGTGCTCGATGGTCTGATGCACCTGAAAGATCCAAAGATCTGTATTGGGGTCGAGGTGCCTGCCGATACGGTCTACGGCACTGTGGCGCAGACCCTCGCTCAGCGCCCCGATCTGCGTCGCTACAACGCGGCGAGCCTGGTCAGAGAAATTATTTCAAGTCAGTACCCGTGTACCTAACTTGCGCACGCCTCTTGTGCGCGCGTATTTCGATTCATTAAAAGGAGTGGTCCCATGCGTCATGACGCTGATCGTTACCCCGGTCGTATTCTCACTGTAGCTGCGTTGGTGGCGAGCGCACTTGCTTCGCCGGTCATGGCGCAGTCGGTGCTCGATGAGGTAGTGGTGAGTGCCAATCGCCAAGAGCAGCAGGCCTTTGACGCACCAGCGGCGATTAATTCGGTGGGTATTGAGACTCTGTCAGTGGCGGGACCGCAGGTGAATGTGTCTGAGGCCTTGTCGCGTATTCCCGGCATCTCTGCCTCAAACCGCAACAACTACGCCCAGGACCCGCAGATCTCGATTCGAGGTTTTGGGGCTCGCGCGGCCTTTGGCGTGCGGGGCATTAAGCTGGTGACTGATGGTATTCCCGCTTCGATTCCAGACGGCCAGGGCCAGGCATCGACGTTTGCGCTTACCTCGACCGATCGCATTGAAGTACTTCGTGGCCCATTGGCGGTGCTCTATGGCAACTCCTCAGGCGGGGTGATTCAGGCCTTCACGCGCAAGGCCTCTGAGACGGCAGAGCTTTCTCTTATGGGGTACACCGGTTCGTATGGCCTGCGGCGTGAGGATGTGCAGTTCTCGACCACCTCGGGCAAGGCGGGCCTCTTAGCTGATTACAGCCGGTTTACGACCGACGGCTATCGGGTGAACAGTGCCGCGAAGCGCACTCAGTTCAACGGCAAATACGATCTGAAGCAGTCTGCAAAAACGCAGCTGAGTTTTATTTTGAATCTGTGGGATCAGCCGTATGCATTGGATCCGGCGGGTTTGACAGCGGCACAGATGGCGAGCGACAGGACGCAGGCGGGAACGGACACTGTGTCAAGGCGTGTGCGAAAGATTACGTCGCAGGAACAGTTGGGCGCCACCTTTCGGCACGAGGACTCTGTTGGACGATCTTGGGAGGGTCGGGTCTATAGTGGCCAACGCGAGAATCTGCAGTACCAGGCGAACAATCAATGGGTGGGCCTGGATCGAGACTACTACGGTGTGGGTGTCGCGATATCGCAGAATCGGAAGTTGGCTGACGTGGCCTTTCGATTAACAGGCGGGCTCGAGGCGGATTACTCGGAGGAGCGGCGGCAGGGGGGAGCCGCCACCGCGGGGGAAAAGGTGCCAGGGTCTCTTACGAGGAATGAGGACAATATCGCGCAGGCGATGAATGCCTATCTCCTGGGGACTTTCTTCTTCTCGGAGCGTTATACCGTTACGGCAGGTGCTCGGGTAGGCGAAGTGGAATTTGAGAGTAAAGATCTCTATGTGACGTCTATGAATGCAGACGGGTCTGGAAAAGTTCGTTATTCTCAGGTGAGTCCAGTTGTTGGGGTAACGCGCCATGTAGACCCGTCGCTTAATGTGTTCGTTAACTACGGAAGAGGCTTTGAGACGCCAACGCTGGCAGAAGTTTCGTATGCCAGTAGCAGTTCCGGTACGACCCCGACATCGACTTTTAACCGCACTATTCGGTCATCAAAGAATGATCAGGCGGAGCTTGGTGTGAAGTGGCGTCCCGGTAGGGGGCAGAGCCTGTCTGCGACCGTTTTCTGGGTATCCACAGAAAATGAAATTGTGACCGATCAAAGCGCCTTCGGCAGAACCTCATTCAAGAATGCGCCAAAAACCAAGAGAACTGGTGGGGAGATCTCGTGGAACCGAGAGTGGTCCACGCAGTGGCGCTTACTAATTGCAGCTACCGTTATTGATGCAACGTACGAAACGACGTTTATGTCCGGCACTTCCGTTGTGGGTGCTGGGAAAAAGATACCCGGTATCCCCGCAAATGTTGTCTTCGGTGAGCTTGAGTGGGCCCAGGCCCGCAATACTCGGTCTGCCGTTCAGGGTTGGTCAGCTGGTCTGGAAGCCCAGTCTGTGGGGCGTCGCTATGCGAATGATGTAAATACGCTTAGTGCTGACTCCTTCGAGACCGTCGCCCTTCGCTCTGGCTACTCGCGCACTGTCGGCGCGACCGACCTGCGTGTCTTTGCCCGTATCGACAATCTGCTAGATGAGAAGTACGTGGGTTCGGTGATTGTCAACAACGCATCGCCCTTCGAACCCTCCCCGGAGCGCAACTGGATAGTTGGGGTGAAGGCCGTCACGCGTTTCTAAGTCCTCCGCTGCGAGAACTCGGTACACTTCGGCGCCATGCATAGA
>CAZKWK010000067.1:0-10627 GCA_964556335.1 uncultured Bordetella sp.
GCGCCAGCGGGGCCTGTTTTGTGATGGGTCAGGCGGCGGGGACGGCGGCGGCGCTCGAGCTGCGGGGACAGAGTGACTATGAAGCCCTATGGCATGGTCTATCCGCGTCCGGAGCCATTCTTAGATGAAGCTGTCCCCTGCCCTGTGCGCGAGCTCCTTCAGGCAAGTGGGATACGTGCAGAGGATCCAAAGGACCACGCGCTATCAGGACTCCATCAGATCGGCGCACTGCCTCAAGAGGTTGGGAGCGACCGCAAGCCGGAAGGCCTGATCTTCTGGGCTCCAGGGCAGATCCAACCTCAGATCGCGGATATTGAGCTTCTCATGAAAGGCCAGGCTCCGAAGATCCGCCAATAGGACCGTCAATTTGTCTTCCGAGGACCGAACGATCTGGCAACTGAAATCCTCGCACACCTCGCGGGCAAAGCTCTCACCGCCGAAGAGGTCATCCACACGGATTACGCCACTTAGGCCCACCTTATCTTCCAGGAAGCGTTGGAGCTGGCCAGCCTCGAGCTTGTCGACCTGAGTGTCTCGGTAGCCAAGCAGCAGCACCGTGGTGGCCTCCTCAGGGGGCATCACCCGCCTGTAGCCGGGCTTGGCCCGGGACCAGCTCGAATCGAGCGACTGGACTAACTTGATCGCAGCAAAAACACCGGCGCCGAATGCCATGGGCGTGGTCAAATCAATCAGGTAGTGGGTGTAGCTCGCGCTCAGCATGGTGATTGATGCAGCTCCTGACTGAAAACCGATGAAGGCCAAATTTAAGATTGGAGATAATTTCCCGCCCGTGCTCACCCAAACCAGGACCCAGACGGCTGCCAGTTCGAGGAGCAGGACAACCTCGGCCGGCAGAACTCGCAGGTGGGTGTCGGACATCAAGTCATCGAGAGCGGTAGCCAAAATTTCGTTGTCGTCCTCGACGGAAGCCACCGCGGTGCCCTTGGTCTGTCCAATCCCCGGGGCAGACGCGCCCAAGATGATGACCGTGCCCTTAAGCCGGGCCAGTGCTGCATTCTCCGGTTGGGCAGCCAATAGATCCGAAAAGGAGATGCGCTGGTAACGTCCCCTTTTGTTTCTCCAATTGAGAGTGATTTCCTCGGGCGTGCTGTCCAACTTATGGCCCGCTAACTGGGCGGTTCGCGCCACTATGCTGGGCATGGTGATTACCGGATCATTCCAGATCACCGGGTAGCGTCTTATGGCACCGTCTTCATCAGGTTTTTGGTTGGCAACACCGCCTCGCTCGATCATGGGGTCGAACATTGGCAAAAGCATGGCGACTGTCTCTGATCGATTGCCGACCGGATCGCCGGTTTTCTTCAGGAGATCACTGACCTTGAGTTGGCTCTTGGAGTCGTTTGCAGGATTGAGGCGAATCAGCGGATACGCAATGTTGGGCGACATGGCAGCGGTCGCCTCCATGGCTGCATCGGAGTCCGGGGCATTCTTGTCCGGATCACTGAGCATCACATTCATCAGGATGGCCCGAGCCCCGGCTTGGTTCATGCGCTCGAGTCCGTCGGCCAGAACGGCGCGCGGCCAGGGCCACCGGCCATATTCGGGGGCCAGAGCGGCCAGAGAACGCTCATCGATGTCGACGATCACGATATGCGGGGACGGGACGGGACTAGCCCACCGAGCCCGCAGCACCGTGTCGTGCGAAGCGGAGGTCGCCGATGGAGCGATCTGTCCGGCCACATAGAGGAAGCCCGCATAAACGCTCGCACCCAGACCGATTATTAGAATGGCCCGCGATCCAAGTTGCCTGGACACCAGAGCAGCCCATGAAAGAGCAAGATTTTCAAGGTCCTTCCAGCGCCCCTTTAGGCCGGCCAGTGATTCGGGCCGGCTTGATACAAGACGCCACAGGCCGCGAAGCACCTGCCGTAGGAAGCTGAGGTGATTCATAACAGGGGGAGGTGCCGACCCGACCGGTCAGAGGGCCGCTCGGAACTGTTTGAAGCGACTCTCGCGCTTGCCCGCAGAATCAGAGGAAGGTCGCGGCAGGGTGTCGATCCCGCTTTGAAGAAGGGCGTCGAGTCTTTCGGCGGGGGATGGATGCGTGGAAAACAGCAACTCGGCCCGTGGGTCGTTGCCCCTTAGGCTCTGCATCTTCTCCAGAACGCTTATGGCCGCAGCGGGGTCGTAACCACTTCGTGTCATCAGCTCGACCCCTAGCCGGTCAGCCTCGAACTCGGCCGACTTATCCAGACCCCTTGCGTAAATCAGCCCGCTGGCCTGCGCAAGCTTGGCCGTATCGCCATCCTGCACCACGGTGGACAGGTTCTTTGAGGCCTGATCGGCCAGACGCTGCCTGAGCACCACCTGATAGTGATGTCTGCGCTGGACGTGTGCGACCTCGTGCGCCAGAACGAAGGCCAGTTCGTCTTCCGAGTCGAGCATTTTGAGCAGACCCGAAGACAAGAGCACGTAGCCGCCGGGCATCGCAAAGGCGTTGACCGCATCAGAGCGAAACACGCCGAAGCGCCATTTATAGTTGCTCCCTGACTGAGCCGCTACAGCCAAGCCCACTAAGCCGACATACTGATGGGCGGCATCGGCGCGGATCAAGGGCGCTGCCCCTAAAACCTGGGAGGCAGCCGCCCGGCCCACCTTCTCCTCATCGGACTGAGCCCTCAGGGAACTGCTGGCCGAGACAAGCCAGAGTCCACAAACAAACCATTGCAGCCAAGGTTTACCAGTCATCATCAGCCTTTTTTCTCGGAGTATTTTTTGCATCTCCCGCAGGAGTCGGTGCCGTAACCGCGGGCGCCGCAGGCCGGGGAGCCGATAGTTGTATCCGTCCGCTCGCAGCAACGATGCCGCCGCCGCTTAGAAAAGCCGGCAAGGCCGCTGGTGGCGTGGGGCGTGACTCTAACCAGGCCACCTCTTCGAGATTTGGTTGACCGCTGACCAAATCTTTGGCCGAAAGGCCTCGCGCCGAAGAGGTCGAGACAATGTTGGATTGACCCATGCGCCCGGTGTCTATGGCCATCGCCCCACCTCCCCCACTGGAAAAATTCAGTGCAGAGGCCTTGATCCAGCCGTTTTTCCCGCTGATATCCACCTGAACCCAGAAGCCCTGACGCTTGACCGCTTTGGCAGCCGTTCCAGCCTTAACGTTCAAAACTACACCCTTACCATCGGGCGCGTCCACCAGAACCGAATCTTCCCGGACCACCTGAGCCGCAACATCCCCGGAAATGAGTGCAAGCAGGAGCCACAGAAAAGCAGCCGCCACCGTCTGAAATTTGCCTTTAGTAATCACGGTTGAGCATCCTGATGGTCATATTTTTTTCACGTGTGTAGTCTGGCCGTAAAACCTGAGTGGATCCATCGGGCTCGGCGGTTGAGCGTTCATTGGTCAACAGGCTGTTACCGCTTGCGGCTGCCACCTCGGGCTTAGTCTCGATTACCTCAACCCGGCACGAGGCCTTCTGCAGCGGTGCTCTCATCACCACCTCGATCTCGCGGCCACGCTGTATTGAACTAACCATGGAGTAACCGGAGACACCGGCCTCTAATCTCTTGCCTGGACCCGGTTCAAACTTGCACAGCGAACGGGCTATGGCGGCCATCGCCCGCGCGGCCTGACGATGTTCGTCCGTCTCGCGGGACCCGCGCATCGGCCCTGTCGCACTGGCAAAAACCCAGGTCTCGGTGCTGATCACGCTATCGCGCCCTAGACGGGCACGAACCTCATCCGGAACCTGTCCGAGTACAACCGGTCCCAGCGCGAGGGTGACCAGACCTAAGGCGACCTTCAACGCTAACCTGGGGGCCCTCAAGTGCAGCTCCCGGACTCTCAGAAGTCCCGGGAGGCCTTGCCCTGCCCGCTGTAAGGCTCAGCTTTACGCGGTGCGGTCGGCACTGCCTGTGGCGCTGCTACAGCACCTGCGCTACCGGCTCGCGCCCCACCGGCGGCAGCTTGAGTTTTAGCCCCGCTTGCCTGATTGAGCCGAGCCAAGGCGCCTGCGATTCGGGCTGAATCCACTTTCCACTGCATCACCACACCAACCACTGGGCCATTATTCGACGGATGCAGCGTCTCCCACTCCTGGGCCACTGTCATACCACTTATTGGCAGCGCTTCACCTACCGCCTTGATACTTCTTTGGAAGGCGCTTTCCTCTTGGTAGCGCGTGCCCTCGTCAGCGAACACGGTGGACACCTCAGCGTCCAGAAGCTCGCGGTTAGTCTCGACCGCTTCCCCCATAAACGAGCGGATTAGGCCCATTCCGCGGGTCTTGGCAACCTCATAGGCCGAGTCGATGCTCTGCTGATTCTTGGTTCTGGGCTGCGCCTGCGCATAGGCCAGCAGGACATACTCTCCCCGCTCATCGCGGACGAGCTGAGTGCCGAACGTGGTCAGTAGGGTGCGCTTGTCGTCGGGAATATGATCCTGAATCTTTTTGCCGGGTTCACCCTTGGGAATCAGATCCCACTGATTCGTGACGATCGCGTCAGCAACCGCATGCAGCTTTTCTGTCCAGACGGTGACGATGCCCACCTGTCCCTGGCCTGAGGCCGGATTTTGCTCAAAGGAGGCCAAGGCCTTGATACCAGTGCATCGGGCGGCAGCTACAGTCGAGACGGCGTTCTTGAAGGAAGCCGTCTCAGCTATGGCACGAGCGGCCTGAGCCTCGACCGGCTTGGATGGATCGAGTCCTTTCTTGCGCAGTTCATCGGCCATCTTCATGCCCACGAGCTTCTCGCCGTAAAGAGCTGCGGTTTGTATGACCTGCGGAGCACCTGCCCGGTTCTTAACGTCAGCATTGAGGGCCTGGGCTACGCGAGCGACCCCCTCCTGCGCCAGACCGGCACGCCGTAGCTGCTCGGCGTCTTCCTTGGCGCGTTCAGCAGGCGGCTGGGTTACATCCTTGACCGCCTCGGTGGCCACAATCGTTTTTTGGAATTCAGCGCACTGGGCCTTGGCATTGAGCATGGCCTTGTTGAAAGCCGCGATCCGCGCATTGACGAAGTTAGGGTCGGAGGGCGGGGCCGCAATCGTCGCAGTTGCAAAGTCGATTAGGACGTCCCGTCCGGTCTCGTCTTTCTTGTTGTCCTTAATTTCACGCAAGTTTTGTTCGCGGATGAATCGATCCATGCGGGCACGCACCGTTTCGGTTCCAGAGATGCTATTGGGTAACTCCGGTAGCGGCTGTTGCTCAGTTTCAATTTTGCCAGTCTGAGCCATGACCGGAGAAAGCAAAACTGCTGTCAAGGTCAGAGCCAGCGCAGTCGTATGATTGTGTTTTACAAGTTTTGTGTTCATGACTTTCTCCATTGGGTTACCAATCTTCATCCTCTTTCTTTGACTTACCCCCGCCCGCTGCCCCTTCTAGGACCGGCAAAGAAGACAGGCTAACCTGCGCAGTCAGCGGTCTGGATGGGTCCTCTGGAATCACGCGGGCCAGCACGGAACCCGGTTTCATCGGAGACGGAAGTCGGCCAGATAGAAGCTTGGCATTGGCTGTGCGATCGGTCACCGCGGTGATCTCAATGCGCCCGATCTCTAGTTCTTCCTGCCCAAGGGACTCCTTGGTGTGCGGGTCTATCAGATTCTGTCCGAGGCTGACAATCCGGTAGACGCGCCCCACCTGTACCGTGTCGCCACCCTGATTGAGCGTTACTTCATTGCCGGTTGCAGCCACTACAGCGATCGGATAGATCGCAGTGCTGATGACATGTCCTATGTCGGCTCCAATGTCACCAGCATACTGAGAAAGGGTCATGCCGGGCGGTAATCTACCCGGGTTGGTGTAGGTCTGCGCGAACTTGATTTGCCCGGTCGCAATATCGATGACTCGAACATCGATGCCCACGGGCGCGCTGGTTCGGGTAACGACCCGCCCGGTGACTCGCTGCTGCTGAATTTCTTGAATGTTGAAGTCTTTAAGGGCTGCAATGACCATGTAATCGGCACCGACACGCATACCGATTTTTACCGTTTCTTCGATCGGCGCATTGCGACTGTGGACCCGCTGCATTTCCTTGTGGCTGGCGTCTGCACTCCTTCGGTCTATCATCGCGAACTTGCGCGTCTGAGTCAGGAAGGCCTCGAGAGAGGCAGAGACCGACTCGGCAAAGTCTGCCCCGCCCGGCCGAGAGGCAGCCACCCCGGTCACTCGCAGAGGCACCACTGCCAGGCGCATCCGCTTGAGTTGCTCAGACTGCCGGTAAGTTGGGATGACCGCGCGGATCTTGACCTGGGCCCGGCCGGATCCCGGGCTGAAGCCCGATTCGAGCACGGTGTATGACTTCACCAACCCTCGAGTGACCTTCTCGATGTTTTGTTTGAATCGCTCGTCGAAGGTAGTCGTCCCACCACTGGTTACCTCGCTCATGGTCAGGGAGGTGCTGGTGGACAGCCTCATGCCCCCGACTTGGGCGATAGCGTTTTCCAGCGCATCCACTGTTGCCTTAGAAATGTCTCCACCATTACCCGTCGCTACTACCTCGCGCATTACCACCTGCGCCTGAGCAGCCGGCTGGAAAAGTGCGAGCCCGCTGCACAAAGTCAGGCCGAGGGCTAGATATCGCGCAATCATCGCAGGCTGAGCTGGTTAATAACTACCTCTGAGGCGGCACGCGCGGCGTTGGCCAGCGCGGCACGCCCGGCATCGGTGACCTTTTCGGCCCGGCCGCTGAAGGTTCGGTTGGCCGATCCAACGCTGCGGGCAAATCGGCCCGACAAGTCAAACAAGGTGATATTCATATTACCCGTGGCCAACCACAGGCCGGTATTGGGATCCTGCCGATAACCGTCGACCTCGATCGATGCCAGGATGATCTTGTTGAGTTGACAGTCCTTGAGTTTTTTAAACGTATCGTTACGGATTGGCGCAGGCAATTGTCCCGTTTCAGACTCGGCGTAAAGCTTGGAGAAGGGATCGTTGTCGGTCACGCCGCAATTAGCAACTAGGTCCTCCCAGGCTACCGTGCCAATTTTGTTGTTGTTCAGGGCCTCGCCAACCCGGTTCTGGAGGTCATCGATGTTGGGCCAGGCCGCATACTTGATCCGGTCGCGCTTGTTTTCCTGAGAGCCGCCCGTGACCGTCTTAGACGTCTGCGTCACAGAGGCCGTCTCGGCAGAGGCTTCAGCCGATCCCGACCGGTTGGAAGCGGAGGCATCAGCACTGGCCGAAGTTCCTGAGGTGCCGACCGTGGATTCGGCACGACGCGTCACTCGAGTATCGAACGAGGTTTGGGAATCGGCAACCCGCGCCATAACCAGAAAAGCGATATCTTCCTGGGCAGCACTCTTGCCTCCCGAGGAGGCCATGGTTTGTTGTCGCAGACGACTGTCCACGATGGACTCGTTGACCGTAGCCTTGACGCTGACCGTGCAATTGGAAGCACCTCCGCCGGTCGGAGCGCAGCGCTCATCGACCACCGATACGTCCACAAGGATTGAGTCGAGCCCTTCCAAAAACATCCGCTCGTTGATAACGATATTGTCAAGCTTCGCGCCCTGCAAGGTGCCCATATAGTTTTTCCAGGCCGCAACCCGGGCCGCTGCCAGAGCCGCTGCACGGTCGCCACCGGTGCCCTGTCCGCGGACAAATTTCTGCTGAGCCAAAACGGGAGCGGCCGCTAGAGTTAGGCACAGGGCCAGAGCGGGCCAAAAGGATTTGTGCGAGCAAAGGATGGAGGTCATCTGTTGGCCTTTCACGAACGAGTTTTCAAACACAGTTCCATCAGTCTGGGCAAAGCGGGAGCCACAAAACTGAGCTTGACCTCTACGGCGGCGAGGGCCTGTTCATTTCGGGTAGCTAGGCCCTGAAGCAGATTACTCAGGGTTCGCGAGATCAGGCGGTCGAACATCACCAGATCGCGCTCGGGAGTATCGTCCTCTCGCGGGTCAAGAGGCAGCCGATCTTCGCCGGCGCCCTCCGCCAGGACATTAAGAAGCCGCTTGTCCGGCAGAGAGGAAAATTCATCGTAAACCATTAGTCTGAGCACCACATTGCGCCGCACGATAGTTACCCCCCTCTGTGAGCTAGGAGTGAGCTTCTTTTCCATATGCCGCAGCACCACCTCGAAACGCAGATCGGCATCCGGTATGCTGATCTCGGCCTGAGCGGTAAGGTCGTCGCTGAACTTGACCGCATAGCGCTTGGCCATAGCGTCATTTTCCTGATAGGGCAACAAGGGGATGTCCAGGTTGTCGCAGATGGCAGTACTAGCCGAGAAGCCCAGAAACTCCTCGTTGTAAACCTGATGGATGCGAAGGCGCTGAAGCTGCTCCGCCGCATCTTTGTGGATTGAGGCCTTTGTCAGTCGGGCGAAGAAGTTGGAGCTGAAACCCTGGCCCCATTTATTAAAACGTTTTACAAACTCAGCGAAGGCGACGCCGTAACTCTGGTAAGCCTGATCCATCACGGCAACTGCTCTGTCCTGGATGTTGCGCAGATCGCCGCCTGGTCTTTCCATGCGCAACATGAAGGGGAAGGACGACACTATGCGCCAACCGCTACTGCGGTCGAAACCCAGAATCAAGCCTACCCCTGACATGAAAATGATCAGGGTATTGGCATTCTGCCCATCGCGCTCTATCCGCGCCCCCACAGTTGTTTCGTAATCGTGGGCAAAGCCCAAGAGCAGATCTTCTCCGAACTCCACTTGGGACTTGAACTGAACGAGACCTTGCAAGGCCTTCAGGCGCGGCGTCAATACCTTTTGATTAATTTCCGCAAAGGCTGTAGATTCAGAAAGGCTGCCCCCACCCGTTTTCTGGATGAAACTGCGGGTCAAGTTGTAACGAGCCTGCGAATGGCCCCCGTTGAGGCCGAAACCGGTCCACACAGGCGGCGACTTGGGCCTGAGTTTGCGCGTCGCGGGCTGAGCTACAGAAGCCAGGGGAGAAGCCAGACCCAGCACCCACAACCAGTTCAGAAGCTGTCGACGCAAGACAGACGGTTTAGCGATAGCCATACGATTCAGTCTTTAAATCGACTCTGCAGATCGCCAACCATAGCCTCGGTCTTCTTGAGGTCGGGTTTGGGCACATCCCGCGCCCTCATGGCCTGCTCCCACTTAGCCGCGATGACGCAGCTCTGAATCAAAGCGTTGTTGGCCTGTGTCAGGGCCGGTAGAGCGGCGGCCATCTTCACGTTATCGCCCATCCCGCCAGCCATCACTTGAAACAACTCGCCGTAGGTCTGCACTATCGTACCCTGCGCCAGCAGACGTTTTTCCTGAGCCTTGACCAAGAGTTGCTTCTGTTCATCATCTAAATTACCCAGCTTGGCGAACATCTTGATCTGCTCTGCCTGAACGTCGGCACTGACGTCTTCGAACACTGGCTTGTCGCCCGGGGCTGTCGCGCGTAAGGACTTCAAGCCCTCTATCTGCCCGAGCAACTGGTTTCCCCCCTGGCTGCGCCTGATGATCTCGTCGCCGTAACCTATCGCCTCCCGGTTGAGCTTGTTGGCCTCCGCATACATTCGGCCGATGCGCGTGTTAGGCAAGGTCTGCGCGAAGGCCTGCTGGGCCTGTTCAATCTGAATGCCGATCTGCATCGGCCCCTGCCACTGCTGCCTGAACGGGGCGTTGGGATCGTTGCGGAAGATATCCAGCGCGGTCGCCGTTGAAATCGTCTGGTAATTCTGACTGTCGAATTCCTTGCGGGAGTCCTGCCCTCTGTACTGTCCCGGCAATCCGCCGGCATAAACCAGATCACCCAGGGCCTGACCAAGGTTCTTGGGGCCATATTCACCGTAGGCGTTCAACCGGGCCCTGAAAACGAGCATGGTGTAATGCTCGGAACCCTTGAGGGATTGAAATAACTGCCACCAGCGGTCCGGGGTGACGGATAGCTCCTGCGCCTGTAGGTGGATAAAAGTCAGAGCCATAACCGCCTCGGCTCGCTCTTGGGGGTCCCCTCCGCGTGAAAGCTGAATCAGCGCGGCGAGAGTGCTTGGCTCGGGAAATGCCAAGAAGGTGTCGTAAATTGCCCGTATTCGTACGGTCTCGAAGGAAGCGCGGAAAAATCCAACCCCGGGGAAGGTCCTGTTGATAGGACCTTTCCTGAAAACCCGCCTGAAGTCATCCTGCAGAGCATCCAGGTCGGCCACTTTGAACTCCGAGAAGATAACGCCAGTGTCGACCTTCATGCGTCCCAGAGCCCCGGTCTGCGCTTGACACCACCGCTCACTGGGCACGAGTCCCCCGCCCCTCCGGTTGCCGGCGGCCTGACCCTGCGGGGGAGCAGCCATGCCCGGCACACTCTGGCCTTGCGCCGGTTGCTGCGGGATAACCTTCTGCAACTGCTGCAGCAGATTGCCGAACTGAGCGAAAGCTGTCGAATGGGTGAGAAATGCGGCTGCGAAGAGCAGACCGAAAACGGGAACACCGCCCCAAGCAGTTGGCAGCTTGCTCCGACCCGTGAAACTCTTCATGATGGTAACTTTCTGAAATATTTAGTACAGTGTTTACCAATTCTATGAGAATGTCAACTGACTAAAGGGACTGTTTATCTATCGCCCGATGTCAGGCGAGCATGGGGTAGACGATCGCGTTCAGGCTGGGGAACGGATCGTTCGCGCCCGCATCACCAGCCAAAGCGCAATGCTCAGATTGAGCAAATTCCATGCGATCCCATTTAAGAACGCGGCCCGAT
>CAZKWK010000068.1:0-10566 GCA_964556335.1 uncultured Bordetella sp.
GGTTCGAACCTGTGACCCCTGCCGTGTGAAGGCTTCAACCGATCCCAACTCTCATTCAAAGTCAGTGGGTTAGCAGATTTTTTCCGCCCAGTAGTAAAAAAGTAGTTAAGTCAGGTTTCGCAGCCCCACATTTTGTGAGGTCCTGACCACGCGCAGGGGCTGCTGGTGCGTCACCGCCAGTCTACTTTTTTCAATAACTTCCCAATTGCCGAGGGGCAAGATAGCCCTTTTGTACCGCCGTGATCATAGAAAACATACTTGTAGGCTCAAAGTACTTGAAATCTTACTGTTGAAATTTTACGTTTAGCGTAATACTCTCACCGTGTGATTAAGTCATTCTAGTGCGCAGACACCCAAGCTTTGTTTGAGGGTGCTAGCCCACGCCGATTTCGCGCCATTCAATCTGTAGCAGAGCGAAAATTGGCACAACTGGATGCTGCAAAAACACTGGGTTTTCTGCGCTCCCCGCCTGGAAATCGGCTTGAAGCGCTTAAGGGTGATCGGGCGGGTCAATACAGCATTCGTATTAACGATCAGTTTCGTTTGTGCTTTATCTGGAGCGACAGTGGCCCGATCAATGTTGAAATTGTCGACTATCACTGAGGTGAGAATATGAGCCGCGCTACTAACCGTATGCGCCCAGTTCATCCTGGGGTAGTGTTACGGGAAGATTTTCTGGTTCCGCTTGAGATGAGTGCTAATGCGCTTGCATTAGCTCTTGCTGTGCCAGCCACTCGTATTCATGAGATTGTTAAAGAGCGTCGCGGAATCACAGCGGATACAGCTGAGCGACTTGCGCATTACTTCGGTGGTGATGCTGCATCTTGGATGGCGCTTCAGGCTGACTACGATTTAAAAACGCTGCCTACGCGCGCAGAGATTGCGCGCCGAGTTCATCGGCGTGACGAACCGCTTAGCGCTTGATAGGAAGCCCGATCTGTCAGCAGGCGCTTTAAATTGCGAATAGAGATCGCATCTCGCACCTTTTCAAGACAGGAACTGCAACATGGTCAACTTAGATCGGATTACCCAAGAGCATGGAAAGATGGGGGGCAAAGCTTGCATTCGAGGCCTGCGTGTGACCGTCAGTATGATCGTTGGGCAAATAGCTGCGGGGCGCACTCACGCTGAAATTCTCGCTGAGTACCCCTACCTAGAAGCCGAAGATTTGAGCCAAGCTCTACTTTATGCAGCCTGCCCTCGGCTATACGCGTTAGCACGACTACCGTCTGGCAGGCAGCAAGCAAAAGGCCAACTGCGAATTGAGTCGCACTTGAAGAATCAGCGGCTAAAACGTTTCTGATTACCGACCAAAAGCAAGGCCCGTCAGTGAGAGTAATTCGTTGGCGATAACTGCGCCTCCCCACCAGAGCATCACCACCGAGGCGACTGCAACCAAGGTAACTAGGTAGCCGACGAGTAGTATCAGGCCATCTCGTATGCGCAACCCCCACGAGAGCAGAACGATGGCCAGCGCCGGCAGCACATTGTCAAAGGTAATGATGGGGACCGGAATCATCATCGACACCCCCGCAGCAGAGAGCATAAAGCCATTAACCATTCGGGCGGGTTTGTTGCTCAAGGACAGCATGCGAGGCCGTCCCAACAATGCAATGATGTTAATGGCTCTGCTGAGCATACTTTCGAGAAGCGTCCTAATGCGGGTACTCACCTCACGTTTGGCGAGCCAACCCGGTAAGGGAATCGGCTGACCGATACAGAGCCCGTACGCGATGAAAAGACAAAGAGCACCCACCATGGAGGCCATGCCGGGCAGCGCGACCGGAAAAAGAAGTGGCATTGCCAGCAAGCCCAACCAGACCAGTCGTTGCCGACTGCTATGCCCAACGCTATCCGCCAAGGTGCTGCCGATCGATGCCAATTGCGCCACGGCAATCCGTTGTACGGAAGCGCGCCGTCTGTCCCCTAAGGGTTCTGGCTTGTTCAGTGTCTGCGGGTTCTTACTTGCCAAGGTAATTGAAGGAAATAAGTTAGCGTAAGGACTGTGGACGACTGAACTGAAGTAAAAAAATTAGAAATCAGAGAATGCCAGATGTAAAAAACCATTTATACGACAGGGCTTCGGTCTCAAAGTTCTCATGTTTACGGCGGAAACTGTCGATCGCGCCAATCTGTAGCCCTTTAAGACCATATTTTATGGAGAATAAGTTACATGCCCAACGCACGAGAGCCCAACGCCGTTCGACTGGATTTCGCGCCCGGTTCACTCGTTCAAACCAACTTGTCGGGTGCGGCCTTTACCGGCGAATGGCTCTGGGTAGCGGGCGATGAAGCTTGTGGCGTGGACCGCCTTCGCCGTCTTGACACCGTAGGTCGGGAGGTCTTACGTTTTGGCGAAGTACGCGACTTTCCGCTGAAAGACCTGCTAGACCTGCCGGGAAAGGCTGACGAGGAGGCCGATCTCGAAGGTATGGCGGTGACTGATGGTTACCTCTGGGTAGTCGGATCGCATGGACTAAAGCGTAAAAGCGTTAAGCTAGACCGCAGCCACGCCGAGAACGCCAAACGCCTGGCGAAGATGGCCCTTGACGGAAACCGCCGCCTACTCGCCTGTCTGCCAATAGAGATAGACGGCCATGGAGAGCCCTGCCTGGTGCGCCGGGCTCAAGATGGCCGGCGGGCCTTACGGCTAAAAGGCGATGCGCAGGGGAATTTGCTCACGCAGTTGCTCGCCGATGACCCTCACTTCGGATCGAGTATGACATTCCCGGGTAAGGACAACGGCTTTGATATCGAAGGCCTCGCAGTGGATGGACGCCGTCTCTTGCTCGGGCTACGTGGCCCCGTGCTACGTGGTTGGTCAGGATTACTTGAGATCGCTGTCGAAGCACGTGAGGATCAACTTCACCTAGTGCCCCTTGACGATAGCGGCACGCTGCTGCGCAAACACTTCCTAAACCTCGACGGTCTTGGTGTTCGAGACCTGCTCTTTTTTGACGATGATCTGTATATCCTCGCTGGTCCAACGATGGTGCTCGATGGCGATATCCGTGTTTTTAAGTGGCCTCGAGCCAGATCCGCAATGAGATCCAACCGGGAGCAGGTGCGTTTTGAAACGGGGCTAACGGAGTCGGTTTCACTGCCCCATGGACATGGTACGAACCGTGCTGAAGCTATCTGTGACCTATCACCTACGATTTCCGGCGGGAAGCCTGCTTGGCTAGTGCTCTACGATGCTCCAGGAGCCGATCGCCGCGATGGTGAGCACACTGTCTTTGGGGATCTTCTGCGGTATGACTGATATTTCTCGGGCCCACTCGATGGGGACAGGCCATCCGCACAGCTCGGCCGTACCTGTTCCGCGTATTGATCCTGCATCGCCCTTGCAGTTCGTAATCAACGTATCTGCCGGGGCTTTCGACCTTGACGCAAAGCGTGCCGTCATCCAGTCGGCTCTCACCGCGGAAGGGAGAAAAGGCGAACTCTTGATATGCCAGCCTGCCGATCTAGCGCGGGTGGCGGCAGAGGCAGCCGCAACGGCAGTTGCCCGACGTACGGCTGTGATTGCCGTTGGTGGTGATGGTAGCCTCAATACAGTAGCCCAGGCGGCGCACTCCGCCGGTTGTGCCATGGGCGTGATTCCCCATGGCACTTTTAACTATTTCGCCAGGACGCATAACATTCCCACCGAGCCAGCAGTCGCAGCGCGGCTACTGCTCAATGCTCGTCCGCTGCCTGTCCAGGTGGGCGCGATAAACGACCGTATCTTCCTGGTGAACGCCAGCCTTGGCGTCTACCCGGAGCTATTGCGGGACCGGGAGGCCTTCAAAGCCCGCTTTGGTCGCAGCCGCTGGGTGGCATTCGTAGCCGCCTGTGCAACGTTGCTGCGCGCCCAGCGGCAATTACGCCTGCATATCGAGATGGGTTCGGCGGTTCGCGACGTGCGCACCCTGACGCTTTTCGTGGGTAACAACCGGCTGCAACTGCAACAGTTCGGTGCCGAACCGGAAGACACCGTGCCTGGCACCCCTGGCCACGGGAGCTTGGCTGCGTTGATGCTACGACCTATCGGCACGCTCTCGATGCTTGGACTGCTGCTACATGGCGCCATGGGTAAGCTAGGGGAATCTGCTGGGGTCGAAGGATTCGAGTTCCAACACATCGTGGTGAAGCCGACCCTAGCCCCCAGCCACAAGGAGGTCGTGGTTGCCTTCGATGGCGAGGTGGCACGAATGCGCGCGCCTATCGATATCCGCGTGCTGGACAAGCCCTTGTACTTGCTTCAACCCGATGGCACGGCAGGGGCAGAGCCAATCTGACGGCTTCCGTATGGG
Source organism: uncultured Bordetella sp. (assembly GCA_964556335.1). Taxonomy (GTDB): domain Bacteria; phylum Pseudomonadota; class Gammaproteobacteria; order Burkholderiales; family Burkholderiaceae_A; genus Hahnella. The sequence continues at coordinate 4,296 of CAZKWK010000068.1, forward strand.
CGTAGTACTGCACATTTCCGACACCCATTTTGGCACCGAACAGCCGCCAGTGGTCGAGGCGCTCGTTGCCCTGTCCGCTCAGCAGCGGCCAGATGTCGTGGTGCTCTCGGGCGATATCACCCAGCGCGCTCGGCCAGCACAGTTTCGCGCCGCGAAGGCCTTCGTTGACCGCCTGGGCGCACCGGTGATAGCCGTACCAGGCAACCATGACATCGCGTTATTCGATCTTTGGGCACGGTTTATCCGTCCGTACGCGCGCTATTCGAAGGCCTTCGGTACCAATCTCGAACCCGTTTACGTGTCGCCAGACCTACTGGTGATTGGCGTCAACACGACACGCGCCTGGCGGCACAAGCATGGGGAAGTTTCGACCGCACAAATCGATCGAGTGGCCAGCCTACTCAACACGGCGAGCCCGCAGCAGTTACGTCTAGTGGTGGTGCATCAACCAGCGGAAGTGACAAAAGCAGAAGACCGTCCGAATTTGCTACGCGGCCGCCATGACGCACTGAAGGTATGGTCTGCCGCCGGGGCCGACCTCGTTTTGGGTGGGCATATCCACCTTCCCTACCTTCTGGAAATGGAAGGGTTGGCGCGCCGATTGTGGGTACTCCAAGCCGGAACCGCTGTCTCGTCGCGCATACGCCCCGAAGTACCCAACTCAGTAAACATTCTTCGCTGGGGTGGGGCTATGAGCTCGGCGGTTGATCAGTCCGACGTCGGGGATGAGTCGCGACGTTATTGCGACATTGAACGCTGGGACTTTGCAAGCAATGATCAAGCCTTCGTCCGTGCTGAGGGTACACGCTTAGCACCAGAGCGCAACTGACTCAGGTCAGTAAATCGGTACCTCGAAAATTGGGTTGCTACTTGAATTTTAAGCGAGACACGGAACGCCTCATGGGCGACACTAATAACGTATCGAAGGTCTAGCCTGCCGCCATGGTTGCGCCAAACCCCCTCTCCTGCCTAACTAGGCTCATGCCAGGAGGGGGTTTGGTTGCATGGGTGCTCCCTACAGGGTTAGAGTCTGGGGTGTCATCTCCATTACGCATGAAAGAAACCGCGATGCTGACCCAAACCCAACTGTCATGGCTGAATCACTTGTTCTTTGCGAGCATGGTGTTCTGGTTCTTAGCGTGGCAGGAGTCTACTTCTTCCTGGGCAACAAAGTATGGGCCCTCTCAGGTCGCCAAGGCTCTGTATATTCAGCCTCGAACCCCACCCCCTGTTTTCGATCCCGAGGTCACCGACACGAGTTTGGACTCCTATGAGTCAAACGCCTTTGAACCTAGGCAAGACCCAGCATTTCCCTGAGGATTGGGTGGGCGAATCGACGACGCATCGTAACAGCATAGAAATTCTCCTGTAGCTGCGAAATTGAGCAGCGCTCAACCAACGCGCCGCTCCTTAATTCATCCTGGACAACCACCGGAGGCACCAGCGCTAAGGCTCCTGTTTCCCGGGCAAGTAAACGCACCATGGCCATGTCGTCGACCTCAGCGAGGATTTTCGGCTGTATTCCTGAAGCCTCAAGGAGCAAATCAAAGGCGGTGCGCACAGCGCTATCCTCGCCCGGCAGAATAAGGGGCTGGCCTTGTAACTCCTCGGGGAATTTAAGCTTCTCACGGCGTCGAACACTGCCTCGCGGCGGTCGCGATACCAGGCTTAACGACTGCTGAGCAACCCGTCGGCTTATCCAGCCCGCCGCGGAGTCCCTCGGGGCGGGCGCATTACTGAGCACCACATCAAGAGAATGCGAAGACAACTGCGCTAACAACTCGCGCATCTGTCCAGAAACAAGGCGAACCTGGATATTTTCCTCCTGAAAGATGGGTAACAACCAGCCCATCTGAAAATTGCGTGACAGCGTCGCAACTGCCCCCACGCGTAATACCACCCTTGATGAAGGCGTGATGCCTTTTAAGGTACTCACAAGCTCCTGACCGGAGTGAAAGATTGTCTCTGCGTACGCTAAAGCGATGCGACCAGCCTCTGTGAGCACAAGCCGGCGATTCTTCCTCTCAAACAGGGCATTTCCCAATCGATCCTCAAGCTGGCGCAGCTGAATAGAGAGTGCCGATGGCGAGACATGCAAGAGCGTGGCTGCCTTGGTGAGACTGCGCTGGTGGGCAACGAACCAGAAGTACCGCAGGTGATGGAAGTTGAGATCCGCCATATATTCATTTAGTTTAATTAAACAATTTGTTTAAAACAATATATTAGACGAGATCGCATTTTCTTCTTAGAGTGCTCACCAACACTCAAATCGTCAGCCTCACCTGAACCGAAAAAACACGCTATGCCCGGTCTAGACCTACTGATCACCAATCTGCTCCAGCCAATTGTTCTTGCCTTTCTACTGGGGGCTATAGCAGGAGCGGTAAGGAGTGAACTCGAATTGCCAGAGGCCGTTGTAAAGCTGCTAGCAATTTACCTACTGTTCTCATTAGGTCTTAATGGTGGGAGAGAGTTAGCAAGTACCGAGATCGCGGCTGTTGGGCCATTGCTTGGAATTACAGTAATCATGATTTTCGGGATTCCAACTGTCGCCTACGTCATTACGCGGCGGCTTGGAAAAATGGATATCAGTAATTCAGCGGCAATTGCTGCGCATTATGGGTCGGTGTCCACTGCGACCTTCTTTGCCTCCATGAGTTTTGCGACCGCCATGGGCACACCAGCCGAAGGCTATATGGCGGCTATGGTGGCCCTTATGGAGTTTGGCGTAATCTATTCGCTTGTCATCGCGCGGATCGCCATGGGTAAAGCCGAGGGTCAAAAAATCGACACGGCCCAGTTATTCATGAGCGTCATCCGCGGCAGGGGAATATTGCTTCTGGTCGGCGGAATAATGATTGGACTTGTCGCAACAGATCGTCAGTGGCAACAAATCTCTCCGTTTTACGAAGACCTTTTTCGCGGCATGCTCATGCTATTTCTACTGGAAATGGGCATTACCGCAGTTCGAGAGATAAAGTCGTTTAAGCAAGTCGGCACGTTCATGGGTTGCTTTGGGGTGGTGATGCCAGTGATCCACGGCATTGCTGGAGTGACACTTGCGAACTGGGTAGGCTTATCTGTTGGAGGAGCCTTTGTATTTGGAGCGATCTGTGCAAGCGCGTCATTTATTGACGCACCCGCCGCCTGCCGCGCGTCGCTTCCACTTGCGAACCCAGGTATTTATCTCACCTCATCGCTTGGTGTCACCCTTCCATTTAACCTTATAGTCGGTATTCCCCTTTACTATGAATACGCGATGTGGCTCGCTCAGAGATAAACATGATTCCGAGACGATATAACACTGACGTAGCGTTCATGACACGCCGAGAGAGTCATCTAATTCTGCCTTAGCGAGTCGCTTTGGCAGAAATTACCAAGAAGCCGCGGCGGTATGAAAAGAGACTCTGGCAATCTCCCCTTTCACAAGTTTTTTATGCGTCATGCGCTCCGTCAGAAGGAGATAGACGGCTTTTTGAAGCCAACATCGACTAGAAGGGTCTGGCTGATGAATGCTGATGGGCCACTCCAGAATTGCGGAGCAGATCCAGACCACTCAACCAATAACGCCAGCAACGGCTTCTCCTGCCAGATACCAGACCTCATTGAGCCCAGATAGCCATCTGACCTCACGAATCCTCTGCCTGCTAATGCTGATAGGGCAACGAGAAGACTAAAGACGACTGCGTTAAGTACAGAGCGGCGTCGACTTGAACCTCGATGAAACAGGAAAACGATCAGAACTGACATGTTTAGTACTGCAAAGAGGATTGACATTCCCAGGGCGATGGGAAGGATGATCAGATTTCTGTAGGCCTCGTCTGGTGACAACCAAGAGGATTGAGGAACTCGTATTTCCGCAGGCAAGCGACTTATCCAGTTCTCTAATTGTGTCGATCGATTTTCAATATGCAGAGAGGCAGCGGGAAACAAGATCCGCATTGCATGGCTCTCAAATGAGGACATCCCAGGGCTGATCATCGACTCGCCCTTTAGCGTCCTCAGTTCGTCAGAAGTTACTTGCGGGGCTACCTGAAAGAGAGCCATAGCCACTGATTTGTCCTCCTCTGTGGCCGACCGCACGAGGTAGTCTGCGAGTGCGACTTGAAGATTCCACATCACTAAGATTCCCGTGATGAGAGACATCAGTAACAAGAGAACTCGGGAGATGGCTGTTCCCAGAGCCAGGCGAAAGAAAAACAGTCCCAGCCCTAAGCCCGAGAGTACCCTTCCCCAAAACTCCAGCCCAGACAGTGCCTCCCGGTCTAGTGAGCCCGAAGCAATTCCCACCAAGCGATGATTGAAACCCAACTCAATAATGAGATAAGCCCCAGGAATCAGGGCGCCGAAAACCCAAGCGTTAACTCTCTTCTGAGTATCGGGCGTCATACGTTCTTACGCGCACACCATATAAAAGCGGCAGCTCCCCATCATCCCCGGAAAAAATCCCAAAAATCTGACCCTCCGTGAAGTTCGACTTCCACATCCCCATCTCCCAAAGGACGGAAGCCTATATTTTCATCTTGTTCCCATAGAAAGGGCGCCTGGGACTTCACCAGACCGACTCTATGATTTTAAAGCTCAGATGGCATTGCATTTTTACCCACCACAGCCATTAGACAGACCAGCCAGAAGTGCTTATCGTTTACGTAACGTTTCAACCATACGGCGGCAAAGATCAAGATGGTTGTCTGTGAGCTGGCCCTCTGCAGAGGCTTCAACCACTGACTCAATCAATAGTAGCGCTTGCTCATTGCGCTGGCTGGCACTAACAAGCGCGCGACGCAACTCGTCAATGAACTGGTCGCGGGCTCCGATCTCACGAATCAACGGATCCCAATGGAATGAACGGTGTCGCTCAAGAAGATTTTCGACGATTGCAGGGTGTGAAACAAGAAACTCTGGATTAAAATTTTCGAGTTGAAAGGCTCTCAGTGCGGGTACCTCTTGGAGCGCTGCTTCGGTAAGCCGCTCAAACCCCATGCTCCAGTTTTCATAAAGCCTACTACTTGTAACCTCGCGCTTGATCACCTGAAAATCTCGATGACGGCTGTCGCGCTCAATTTTCTGGAGTAACTTTTCAACCGGGCCAGACTCGCCCTCCAGTGTTTGCAAAAAAGTTCCGTTTGCATAGATGAGCATACCTGTGACAGCCAGACCCGGATTGTTGAGTTTGCATTGCTCTAACAGTTCGGCCAAAGCTTTGGCGGTCAAGGGTTGAGACTCACGGCTAAGGTAGGTCACGCGAAGCATCAGTCAAACTCCGTTTAAATTGCAATTTGACACAAAGTCAAGTGGCTTTAGTCTACTGCAAATCAGTTCTCTTTCTTCTGAGATGAAGGACTATTAGTCTCTATACGCTTAAGCAGCATTCGCCCGGACTCAGCGACTTTTTGCATAGATCCCTCGAGTAACGCCATCTCTCGTAGCGATTGAGAGAGGATCAGATACTGGCTTGCACCGACTCGAGTAGATTCCGAGTCTGTCCCAACTTGTCCGATGACTCGCGCGATAGTCTCAAAGCTCTGTCTAAGCCTCTCAATCTTCTCCTACAGTTCCCGCGCATCTTGCTCTGTTGTAATTCTTTTGGACAAAAGCTCATCAAGCGTTGCAATCACAACCTCAAACGCACCTATTTCTTGGGCTATTACAACCCGCGTATCTACGCTTTGCTTTAGAGCGCGAGCATTGCTCACCTCGGTCGTTTCACGGAGGCTGTCTATCTGATTATCAAGGACCCGATTAACTGTGCTTAGGCGTTCTCCAACACTCACCACCTCACTTAAAATTCTGTCAAGGTCATGAACAATTAACTTGACGCGGTCAAGAAAATGGTTGAGATCAGAGGCGAGTACACCGAACTCGTCGGCAGAATTAACTTTTGCCCGATGCGACAGATTCATGACACCCTTTGCCAGCGTCGAAGCAGTTGCTCTCAACGTAACCAGCGGTTCCATCCTGATGCGAAGTAACAGAAAGAGAACTATGGTGTGCAGGATTATTTTGAAACTGAGGACCTCCGAATAAAGCGGCGTGTTCGCTCTATGTATCAGCGCTCCTAAAGCGGCTTCACCACCATCTCAGTCACCACACACTGGCCGGAATCGATAAGAGCTCGCTTCTCCTGGAAATCCTTCTGATCGACGATACGCCTGTGCAAGGGCGTCCAAATATCTACAAGACGCTTTCGATGCTTATGCCTACCGAATGCGTAGTAAAGGGGGAAAATCCGCTCTAGGCCCTTTTGAATGGCCTGTGATGTTGGTCGATC
>CAZKWK010000069.1:0-10465 GCA_964556335.1 uncultured Bordetella sp.
GCAGCGTGGTCTTAAGCGATCAGGGCGCGTTTGCGGGCATGAAAAAAGGTGCACTATTCGTTGACCACACCACTGCCTCTGCCCATGCCGCCCGTGAGCTGAATGCCCTTGCCCAGAGCCAGGGCCTGCATTTTTTAGATGCACCTGTATCGGGCGGTCAGGCCGGTGCCGTCAATGGCCTGCTCACGGTCATGGTCGGCGGCGACGCAGCGCAGTTCGCCCGGGCTAAGCCCGTGGCTATGGCCTTTTCCCGCGCCTTTACTCGGATTGGCGATGCGGGCGCGGGGCAGTTGGCCAAAATGGTCAACCAGATTTGTATCGCAGGCCTGGTGCAGGGGTTATCGGAGGGCGTGGCCTTTGGCATGAAGGCTGGTCTAGATATGAAACTTGTGCTCGAGGTCATCGGTAAGGGCGCAGCGCAGTCGTGGCAGATGGATAACCGGGGCGGCACCATGGTGGATGGCAAGTTCGATTTTGGCTTTGCGGTCGACTGGATGCGTAAAGATCTGGGCTTGTGCATGGACGAGGCCCGTCGCAATGGGGCCCATCTGCCCGTCACCGCCTTGGTAGACCAGTTCTATTCTGATGTGCAGGCTCAGGGCGGCCGCCGCTGGGATACCTCAAGCCTCATCACCAGACTCACCAAGTAGTCCGCCGACGCGGGAGGTCGCCCGCCTGCTCTGTACACTAGTGGTATGGCTGTTTTTACTGCGCTAGAGCGAGGCGACCTCGAAAGCCTTCTTCTTCACTACGACCTGGGGATTCTCGATCGTTTCGAGGGTATCTCCTCGGGCATTGAAAACACCAACTACTTTGTCTGGGTAACAGGGGTCGGCGCGTCTGAACCCCCCAAAAAGATCGTTCTCACGCTCTTTGAGCGACTCTCCGCCGCACAACTGCCTTTTTATCTCTCGTTGATGCGCCACCTGGCCTCGCATGGGGTTCCCTGCCCAGCCCCTTTTCTCACACGTCAGGGCGCTCTTCTTGCCGAGGCCAAAGGTAAGCCCTCCGCATTTGTGGAGTGCCTGCCAGGACGGGATGTCTCGGCTCCTAGCCCGGCCCATTGCGCGTTGGTCGGCGATGCACTGGTCCGCGCCCACCATGCCGGCCGGGATTTTCCTCTCGAGCAGCCCAACTTGCGGGGACTTGCCTGGTGGAAAGAGGTAGTACCTAAGATCGTGCCGCATCTCTTGCCGCCGCTCGCCGCCTTGTTGCAAGAAGAGCTTGCGGCCCAGTCGGCGTTTGCCGAGTCGGCTCTCTATCTTGGCCTGCCACGGGGGCCCGTACATGCCGACTTATTCCGGGACAACGTCTTGTTTCATCAAGACCCCAAGACCGGTGACCCCGTACTCGGCGGTCTCATCGATTTCTACTTTGCCGGGACAGACACCTGGCTCTTTGACCTTGCCGTGGTCGTGAACGATTGGACGGTTGAGCCCATAGACCCTACCGCAGGGCCCTCCGAACCACCCCTTACAGGCGCGCAAGGGCGTGCACGCTTTAATGGAGCCCGGGACCAGGCACTGCTTGCCGCCTATGCGCGGCATCACCGGTTCTCAGAGTCCGAACGTGCCGCATGGCCCTGGATGCTGCGCGCGGCGGCCTATCGGTTCTGGGTTTCGCGTCTATTTGACTGGTACCTGCCCCGTCCTGCGCAGATGCTTACCCCTAAAGACCCCTCCCATTTTGAGCGGATCCTGCGGGCCCGAATAGACCAACATGACGCTCTCGCACGCCTGCCATGAAGATGCTTGATGCCCCCCTCATCCTTCCGAGTCGCTACGGACAGGCCTGGCTGCTCGACGGTTTTCGCTTGTTCCATCGGCAGCCTCTGGTCTGGTTTTTGACTCTCTTTGCTTATTGGGCAGGGCTGGTGATTCTCGCCATGATCCCTGTGCTTGGCCTCATACTCCCGCTGATTTTGTCTCCGGGGCTCTCCTTCGGATTTATTGCCCTGGCCCGGGCAGTGGATCGGCGCGACCTGCCGATGCCCCTGCTGCTGCTCTCTGGCTTTCGTAGCGCCAAGGCCAAGCCTCTCGTGCAACTCGGCATGGTCTATTTTGTAGGACTGCTACTTGTACTGGGGGTGGCCTGGATCGCAGATGGTGGCTTTCTCGCCCGCACCATGACGGAGAACCCTTCTGATCTTGCTGACCCCGAGGTCGCCCTGGAGTCGGGCGTGCGCATGGGTCTTCTCGTTGCACTGCTGGCCTATATTCCGGTGTTGATGGCTTTCTGGTATGCCCCACAGCTCGTGGTTTGGAAAGACTTCCCCGTTGGTAAGTCGCTCTTTTATTCGTTCTTCGCGGTCTGGAGAAACCGAGGGGCTTTTTTCCGCTACGGCCTGGCATGGACACTACTCATCGTGGCAATCAGTCTCGTGGTCTCGCTTTTTGCAGAGGTCACAGGAGCCGAACCGCGCATGATCTTCACGGCAGTGATGCCGATCTCGCTGGTGTTGATTGCCGTGGCACAGGGCTCCTTCTATGCCAGCACGCGGGATGTCTTTGAGGTGCGCGATCCGCCCGAAAAGATCGACACGCTCGCCTGATCCCTCGAAAACATCTGGCTTAGGGCCCTAGGGATAACGCTAGTTTTTGTGGGCCAATTCCGCTGAAAAGAATATTTGCCGTCCCTTTGTTCATGCCCCGGGTCAGTTTTGCTTTGTCGAAGGCTCTACAAAGGGGAAATACATACTGCAGCACAACTTGCTATGCCTGCGCTGGCTTGATAAGGTCAAGGCTCGTTGAGGAGGAGAGGCCGCGGAAGCGAAAGCGAAGCGGCCATTTGGGGGCGAGGCTGAGCGATCTGCGTCGCCTTTCTTTTTTTAAAAAAGTCTCTGCAGCGCTGCCACAGATGCTAGCCGTCTAGTGCCGCACGCTGGGCAGAGAGCTTGCCCACCAGTTCTGCAAACTGCGCAACCCGTTCCCGTTCTTGTTGAACCACCGCGGGCGGCGCACGATCCACGAACAGCTTATTCTCGAGTTTGGCATTGGCCTTACGCATCTCCTCTCCAATGCGGGAGAGTTCCTTATCAAGGCGGCTGCGCTCCGCATCACGATCGATCTCGACGACCAGCATCAATCGCAGATCACCCACGAGTTGCACGGGTGCTAGGTGCTTCTTACCGTCTGCGTCCAGGCGGTCCACGACCTCGACCTCCGCAAGCCGGCCCAGTGATTGGAGTGCTGCAAGCGCGGTGCGTCGTTCGTGGGTGTCCTGGCCGAAGTCAAGGCCTGTTCGTGTGACAGACGCTGTCACGTCTTCCAGTCCAATGCGCAGCGGCACGCGATCGGCAGGGCCTAGGCCCATCTCCGACCGCAGACTGCGTACTGCCCCAACCAAGGCCTTGAGCTCTGCCATCTGGGCATCCGAGACCGCATCGATCTTCTTGGGCTCTGCCACCGGATAAGGAGCGGTCGCAATCGAGTCTTGCGCACCTTCTGCCAGCCGAGCAGATTTTTGGGCCACGGGGGCCACGGCCTGCCAGAGCGCCTCAGTGATGAAGGGAATAATCGGGTGGGCCAGACGCAGGGCTGCCTCGAGCACCCGCAGCAGGGTGCGGCGTGCAGCCCGCGCGGCATTCTCCGCTGAGCCCTGTAGTGCATTCTTTGCCAGCTCGAGGTACCAGTCGCAGAACTCATTCCAGATGAATTCATAGAGGGCCTTGGCGGCAAGGTCGAACCGGTATTGGCTGAGTTGGTGGTGTACCTCTGCCTCTGTTCTCTGCAATTCCGAGACGATCCACTTGTCAACAAAACTAAAATGCAAGGCACCTTCCGGCCCGCAGTCGCCTGCACAGACCGTTAATCCGCAGTCTTTTCCCTCGCAGTGCATGAGCACAAAGCGGCTGGCATTCCAGAGCTTGTTACAGAAATTTCTGTAGCCTTCGCATCGCGACAAATCGAAGTTGATGTTGCGTCCCGGGGTCGCGAGGCTAGCAAAGGTGAACCGCAGCGCATCCGTACCGAAGGCGGCGATTCCATCGGGGTACTCCTTGCGGGTTTTCTTTTCGATCTGTGTGGCCTGCTTGGGGTTCATAAGGCCTGAGGTGCGTTTGGCCACGAGGTCATTGAGCGCAATCCCGTCGATCAGATCGATGGGATCCAGGGTATTGCCCTTGCTCTTACTCATCTTCTGGCCTTCTGCATCCCGTACCAGCGCATGCACGTAGACATCTCGGAAGGGAACCTGGCCTGTGAAGTGACAGGTCATCATCACCATACGGGCAACCCAGAAAAATATGATGTCAAAGCCGGTGACCAAGACGCTGGAGGGCAGAAACTGGGCGAGGTCTTGCTTGAGTCGAGGTCCCCCAAAAGCAAGACCCCGATCCGCGCCAAGTTGGCTGTCCCAGACATTGCCGTCCTCTACGAGGGTGGAGAACGGCACGAGCGCAGAGGAAAACCAGGTATCGAGCACATCGGGGTCGCGCACGATGGGCCCAGCCCAGCCCGCCGACTTTGCCTGGTCGCGGGCTTCTTCCTCCGAAGCCGCAACAAAGACTGTGCCGTCTTCAATGGCGAGGCCATCGGCATCTGCCTTGTACCAGGCGGGTATCTGATGCCCCCACCAAAGCTGTCGAGAGATACACCAGTCTTGAATATTTTCAAGCCATTGGCGGTAGGTCGTCGTCCAGTTCTCTGGAAAGAAGCGAACCTCACCCTCTTCAACCGCGGCAAGAGCCCGGGCCGCGATCGAGACCCCTGGGGTATGCGTCCCCTCGGGGGCAGGCTGGCTCATGGCCACAAACCATTGGTTGGTGAGCATGGGCTCAATCACCGCGCCCGTTCGGTCTCCCCGTGGCACCATGAGCTTGTGGGGTTTCGCGCTCACTAGGCATGCGGCCACCTCAAGATCAGCCAGAATTCTTTCTCGGGCTACATAACGGTCAAGCCCTTGGTACTGAGGCGGCGCAGCCTCATTGATACGCGCATCGAGTGTGAAGATGTTGATCATCTCCAGCCCATGACGCTGCCCCACCGCATAGTCGTTAAAGTCATGGGCCGGGGTAATTTTGACGCAGCCCGTGCCAAAGGCAGGATCCACATAGTCGTCTGCGATCACCGGGATCTCTCGGCCCACCAGTGGAAGCCTGATTCGCTTACCAATCAACTGCTGATACCGCGGGTCTTGCGGATGCACGGCCACCGCAACATCCCCCAGCATAGTCTCCGGCCGGGTGGTTGCCACGACCAACTGTCCTGTGCCATCGGCCAAGGGGTAGGCAATCTCCCAGATCTTGCCGTCTTCTTCCTCGCTGACCACTTCCAGGTCTGATACGGCGGTGAGAAGCTGTGGGTCCCAGTTCACTAGGCGCTTACCGCGATAGATGAGGCCCTGCCGGTAGAGGCTCATGAAGACTTCTTTCACCACCGCCGAGAGGTTCGGGCTCATGGTGAAGTACTCCATAGACCAATCGCAACTCGCGCCCATGCGCCGCATCTGCCCGGTGATGGTCGATCCGGAGTGCTCCTTCCACTCCCAGACTTTTTCTAGAAATTTTTCGCGACCCAGGTCGTGCCGTGAGACTCCCTGGGCATCGAGTTGTCGTTCCACGACGATCTGGGTCGCAATTCCCGCATGGTCCGTTCCTGGAAGCCAGAGGGTATTCTCGCCACGCATCCGGTGCCAACGTGTCAGCGTGTCCATGAGCGTCTGGTTAAACGCATGGCCCATATGCAAGGTGCCTGTCACATTGGGCGGTGGAAGCTGTATGCAGAATGGCGTCGCGCCCGCAGCGGTGCCTGCGGCAAAGATGCCCCTGTCTTCCCAGGCGGCGCGCCAGTAGGGTTCTATTTCATGGGGTTCGAAGGATTTGGACAGGCTGGTCATGGAGAGGGCTGTTGAGAGTTCGCTGCAGAGAGGTCGTGTCGGGTAATTGCGTACCCCCGGCTTTTATAAAACGCATAGCGCAGACGTGCTTTTTGCTTGTCGTCTTCGTCGGGCCCGACGATTTCGAAGACGCGGTCAAACCGGCTAAAGAATTCCGGTACGGCATCATCTAGATTTATCAGCACGAAGGGCGTGCGTGGCGGTTGCGGTGTGTAGTGTGTCTGGCAGAGCAGCACAGGCGACTCTTCGGCCAGGGGATGGTCTGCATCCACATGCGGAATAAAGTCCGACTCGGAGAATTCGTACAACAGATCATCGAACCGCCGCAGGCGAGGTGCATCCGTGCAGAAGACAAGAAGCGGCTTCTCTTCGCTGACCTTACCCGAATGAAAGGCCTTGCGCACGAGCCTGCAGGCGTGCAGCAGTCGGTCTGACGTGTTGAAATGGAAGTCGACGGTGGTCACAGACAGGGCGCATAGGTTCTGCACCGCGCGAAGGGTGCGTCGGGACGCACCCTGCTCGGCATCAGACTACAGACCATTGCGCAGGTACTGCACCAGCAGGGCCACCGGTCGCCCCGTGGCCCCCTTCTGCGCACCGGAATTCCAGGCGGTACCTGCGATATCGAGGTGCGCCCATTTGTAGGCCTTCGTAAAACGCCAGAGAAAGCAGGCGGCGGTGATGCTGCCTGCAGACCGCCCACCTACGTTGGCCATATCCGCAAAGGGACTCTTGAGTTGTTCTTGGTAGTCCTCTTGCAGGGGAAGCCTCCAGGCGGGGTCGAGCGCGTCTTTGCCTGCTTTAAGCAACGCATCCGCAAGCGCATCGTCTGAGGCAAAGAGCCCACTGTTTACGTGGCCGAGAGCGATCACGCAGGCGCCGGTGAGCGTTGCAATATCGATGACCGCTTCGGGTTTGAATTCTTTTTCCACATAAGTCAGCGCATCACACAAAATCAGACGCCCCTCGGCGTCGGTGTTCAGAATCTCCACCGTCTGGCCAGACATCGTCTGAACAATATCGCCCGGGCGGGTTGCGGTTCCGCTGGGCATGTTCTCGCAGGTGGGAATCACGCCAATCACGTTGCGTTTGAGGCCCATCTCTGCCACGGCATGCATCACCCCCAGCACGGTGCCCGCGCCGGACATGTCGTACTTCATGTGGTCCATATCTCCGGGGGGTTTGAGCGAAATGCCGCCCGTGTCAAAGGTGATGCCCTTCCCAACGATGACCACAGGGGCATCTTTGGCCGTACCCCCGTTGTGGTGGATCACCACAAACTGGGGCGGCTGGGCCGAGCCTTGGGAGACCGCAAGCAGGGCGTTCATCCCTAGCTTCTCCATGGCCGCACGGTCGAGCACATCGACCTTAAGCCGAAACTGCCGACCGAGTGCCTTCGCGGTGTTGGCCAGGTGCGTGGGCGTACAAAGGTTAGGGGGCAGATTGCCCAGGTCTTTGGTGAGTTCTAGGCCATTGGCAAGGGCCTGGGCATCGGTAATCACCTTGGGCGCATCGGTGGGGCGCATATCGCCGGGCAGCAAGACTTCAATTGCCTGGAGGCTTGGCCCTTCTGGTCGAGGGGACTTTACCGGTTTGGCCGTCGTCTTTGGATCATCCGCCTTGCCGTTGTCCTTCCGGGTCTTGAACCGTTCAAACCGGTAGAGCACCTCGCGGCAGGCAAGTACGTGGGTCTGCAATTTCCACTCGCCAGACCGATCTCCGACGGCAAGTTCGGTGAGGTAGGACGACACCCGCTTCACCCCTTTGAGCCCAGCCATGGCCTTGGTCGCAGCCCGCACCGCGTCAGCATAGACTTTCTCGGTAAAGCCCTCTTTGGGGCCACAACCCACCAGCAAGACCCGACTGCTGGGAATACCCTGGAGGTCACGCAGCAGTAGCGTGCTGCCCGCCTTGGCATCAAAGTCGCCTGCCTTTAAGAGGCGCGCGATGGCGCCGCCTGAGACCTTGTCGATCACCCGCACGGGCATGGTGAGTTCCACGCCTGCAGCGGTTGAGAAGAGCCCTACCCAGGCGCAGTCGGCCTGTGCGCGGTCCACAGGCTTGTTGCTCGCCGTAAAACTAATCTCTGTCTTGTGCTCCACAGGGATGCGAATTTCCTTGGTTTCTTTGGTCTGGGTTGCCACGGTCATGACAAAATGCCTCTTTGATGAAGTCTGTGCCTCTGTGCCTGGATCGTTCCGCACTCCCACGGAGTATTGGTCGCCCGCACACCTATAACCTGAGATTATAAAGTTAGTGACCTTTCAGCGATCTTATCTCCAGGAATTGCGCGGACTCGCCGGTGGCGTCTTCTCGGTATTGCTTACTATTGTTGTCACCTCCGCGCTGATCCGTACCCTCGGGCGGGCGGCCTCCGGCCGTGCTGATTCCGAGTTGGCGCTTCCCCTGATCGCCCTGTCTTCCCTCACCAGCCTGGGAATTCTTCTGGGTTTGACGGCCTATGTCGCCGTCCTCATGGCGCTCACCCGGGCCTGGAAAGATTCTGAAATGGTCGTCTGGCTCGCCTCGGGCCAGAGTCTGCGCCACTGGATTGCCCCGGTGCTCCGCTTTACCTGGCCTTTTGCAGCCCTGGTAGCTCTTTTTTCGTTTGCCGTCACCCCTTGGTCCTATCAGCAGGTTGATCTGCTGAGAAGCCAGTTTGAGACGCGGTCCGACGACCAACGTGTGAGTCCCGGCACCTTTGTGGAGTCGCAGTCCGGTCGCATGGTCTTCTTCGGAGAGATCTCCGAGGAGACCGGCCAATCGTTGGGGCTTGTCTTTCTGCGGGTGGTCCGGGGGCAGCAGGAGGCGGTCGCGCTCGCGGCCAGTGGTTCGCTGGAGAAGGACGCCGAGGGGCAGGCCTGGCTGCATCTGCGCAACGGCACCCGCACAGATCTCGCCCTTGATAGCCTCGAGGTGCGCACCATGTCCTTCGACTCTTATAAGGTGGTCTCTGACCGGGCGCCCCCCACCGTACTCACCAGTCTGTCGCTCAAGGCTGCCCAACTGCCAGCACTCTGGGAGGAGGTTGGGCGGGGCAGCCTGCCCGCCATGGGGGAACTGGCCACACGGCTGGGGCTGCCCCTGCTCTGTCTGGTGATGCCACTGCTGGCCATTCCTCTGGCGGTGACCAATCCGCGACTGGGCCGATCATTCCACCTGCTTTTTGGCCTGCTGGCCTATGTCTTGGTAAGTAATGCCATGACCCTCAGTCATGCCTGGATTGCGCAGGGACGAATCTCTTTTTTGATGGGGTGGTGGCTTGTTCCGATGGCGATGTTGGTTCTGACTCTTGGCCTGATCTGGTTCCGCCAAGGCTTGATTCGTGGCCCTACCGAGTGGGTCTGGCTGCAGGTGCGTAGGCTGCGGCAGGGGTAGTCGATGCGTATCCTTCGTCGTTATATGGCCCGGCAGATCTATCTGCACGTAGGCTTTGTGCTGCTTGGGTTTGTGGGCTTGTTTGCGTTTGTTGATCTCGTTGCAGAAATGCGTGACCTGGGGCGGGGCGGATACGGGGTGATCGAGATCGTCACGGTGATTGCCCTGCGTATACCCGGTATGGCCTATGAGTTGATGCCCGTGGCGGCGCTGATTGGCACGGTCTGGGCCCTCTCACAGATGGCCGGTGCCTCGGAATTCACGGTGGCTCGTGCCTCCGGGATGGGGCCGGGCCTCGTGCTCTCTGCGATTGGGCGTATTGGGATTCCGCTGGTGGTTCTGACCCTGGTACTCGCAGAACTAGTCTTGCCGATCACCGAGACGCTTGCCTTACAGACCCGCGCCGGCGCCTTGGGGCGGCCTGGGGCAGGGGTGCTGTCATCGGGCTATTGGCTGCGTGACTATCCCACTGGGGCCGACGGTCGCACCCAAGGCCACCGTATGATCAATCTGCAGGGCATGGCGGCGGATCGTTCCTTACGCGGCATCACGATCTACGAGTTCTCTGACGACCTGCGCCTTCAAGCAGTGATTCGGGCGCAGTCTGGCGTCTTTCTCGAGTCCGGTGTGGCTGCGGGTCGAGAGTATTCCGACTGGAAGTTGGAAGGCACAACCCTTCAAAGAATCGATCTGAAGACAGGCAACATACAAGGGCAGAAGAGCGGCTCGACTGTGTTGCGATCAAGCCTCTCCCCAGCCACCTTGGGGGCCTTGATGGTGAAACCCGAACAGATGTCGGCCCGCGAACTCTATCTCTATGTGGGCTATCTCAAAGAGGGTCGACAGGTGGCAGGCCGCTATGAGATTGCGTTCTGGAAAAAGCTGATTTATCCCGTGGCCGTCTGGGTCATGATGATTCTTGCCCTGCCTGCTGCATACCTGCAGGCCAGGGGGGGTGCTGTGGGCCTCAAGGTCTTTCTGGCGATTGTTGCGGGGGTTGGCTTTCACCTCATCAATAGCCTCTTTGCGCATCTTGGTGTTCTCAATACCTGGCCACCGGCGGTGGTGGTCTCGCTCCCGAGCGTACTCGCTTTGCTGCTGGGTCTGGCCATGTTGTGGCGGGTGCAGCGACATTCTCTCTAATGGGCCGTATCAATCGCTCGGGCTAGACCGGCTTAATCCTTAGCTCATGCTCGGGCCCTGCGAGAGATTTGCGACTCCCCCTCCGTTCCGTCGCGAACAACCCCCGCAG
>CAZKWK010000070.1:0-10275 GCA_964556335.1 uncultured Bordetella sp.
GCGCGAAAAGCCTCCTCTTCAGACAAGGCTACGGCTTCGCGGACTTCGGCGGGCACTGGCCCGCCCAGAAGTGGAACGGTAAGGGTCACCCCCACGACATTACGCCGGGTCTCGTCGGCGGGGGTCGTGGTCTCCCAGTTCCCGGAGTGAGAAGCGCTCAGCGCAAGACTGGGGAGATCTGCTCCGCGGCGTCGACCGATTTCGGTGCGTGCCGCGTCTGCAAGCATTCGGGCGCGAATGACCCCAGGGTTCTGTGTGCGGGCGGCCTCTACCCAGGCCTCCATACTCTGCGGCTCGGGGGCCGGAATACGAAATCCAGAGCCCACGCCGGACAGCGTCTCAGGGGTGGGCTGGCGGGTGAGTAGGCTGAGTGCACTGCGGGCGATGTTGAGCTGATTCTGGGCAGAAATCTCCCGGGCGGAGGCGAGATCAAATCGTGCACGGGCCTCCTGCTGATCCGTAATCGTGGCCGTTCCGACCTCAAAGCTGCGTTGTGCCTGGGCCAACTGCTCTGCAATGGCTGTCTTCTCTGCGCGGACGGTGGCCAGAGAGTCTTGGGCGACGAGAATATCGAAATAGGCGGAAACGAGCCGTAAGACGGCATCCTGCCGCGCCTGGGCCAGTACTGCCCTGCTCGCCTCGAGTCTTTGCTCAGATTGTGAGAGGCCTCGGGTGAGGGCGAGGTTGAACAGGGGCTGCCGCAGTGCTATGGCATAGCTCTTCTGGTTCAGGGTCAGGTCTGTGCGCAGATGCACGAGTTCGGTATCGACTCGGCGTGCATCGAGTTCTGCCGATAGGCTGGGCCCGAGCCGTGCCCGCGATTGACGCAACCGTTCCTCGCTGGCGATTAACGCCTTCTGCGCAGCAAGAAATTCCGAGTCATGTCCGAGCGAAAAGTCGAGTGCCTGCGCCAGACTCATGGCCTGCGCCGATGGCGAGGCCAGAAAACCTATGACCATCGCCTGGCATAGCCAAGCGGTGTAAGGGCGTCGCTTGGGTGGCTGGTGGGGGGCTGGGCAGAGCGGCATCAAAATACGAACTCCTGCGGGATGGGCTGGTCTTCTAAGGGCAAGGTGAGCGTGTCAAAGAGTGCCGTGCTGCGAAACGAGTCCCCGGCGCGTTCTATTATGGTTGCCTGCATTACAGGGGCTCTGCCAATGAGCGCAATCAGCCGCCCTCCCGGCTTGAGCTGCGATAAAAGAGAATCGGGTATTTGCTCCACCCCTCCGGAGATCATAATCACATCGAAGGGGCGGTGGGACCAACGCGGATCTGGGATGAGACCATTGCCTTCCAAAACGGTGACTGCCCGGCAGAGCCGATGGCCGAGATTCCCTTCGGCAAAACGCGCTAGGCGCTCATACTTCTCGATCGTGAGCACACTCTTGGCAAAGAGCCCCATGAGCGCGGCCATGTATCCGCTTCCGGTACCGACCTCTAGGACCTCATCGGTGGGGCCTAGGTCGAGCTCCTGGAGCAGCCGCGCTTCGACCTTAGGCGCAAGCATGACCTGGTGGTCTGGCAGGGGAACTTCAAGATCCACATAGGCCAGAGCCTCTCGATCCGGGGGCACAAACCAGTGGCGAGGAAGCTTCTCAAGAGCCTCCAGCACGCGGGGTTCAAGCACGTCCCACGGACGAATCTGTTGGGCGATCATGTTGCGGCGCGCGGTCATGAATGGATCATGGGTATCCCCAGGCCCATGGGCCTGGGTGCGCGAAAGGCTGGTATCTGTTGACATGGCGAATCCTGACAATGGGCAAAAAGCACAGACCCCTTATTATGCGCAGTTATGGCCGAATTTCTTGAGAGTCTGCGCAGCCTCCCGCTCGAACTGAAGGCGCTCATTATGGGCGTGATTGAAGGTCTGACGGAGTTTCTGCCGATCTCCTCGACCGGCCACCTCATTCTTGTTGGATCCCTCCTTGCGTTTGACGATGAGCGGGCAAAGGCCTTCGATATCGCCATCCAGACCGGTGCGGTGTCCTCTATTCTCTGGTTGTATCGCAAGCGATTCCTAGACGCTTTGGGTCCAGCCTTCCAACGGGAGGTCTGGGCCGCGTGGCTCTCGGGAAAGGGCAACATGCTGCCGGCCCGGAGTCGATTCTTCGCGCTTTTATTCGTCGCCTTCCTACCTTCTGCGGTATTGGGGCTGGCGCTTGCGGGCTTTATCAAGGCGCACTTGTTTAGCCCGATTACGGTCGCTATTGCCCTCATTGCAGGGGGATTTGTGATTCTTTGGGCGGAACGCTGGCAGGCAAAATCCCCAGCCCGCATCCGTCTGCATACGGTGGACGATGTTCGCTGGCAGGACGCTTTGAAGATTGGGTTCGCTCAGGCGGTTGCTTTATTTCCCGGCACCAGCCGTTCCGGGGCCACGATTATCGGGGGCATGTTTTTTGGATTCTCCCGTAAAGCGGCGACCGAATTTTCGTTCTTCTTAGCGGTACCCACCCTGGTGGCTGCTGGGGGCTACGCCCTGTACCGACAGTGGGAGCACCTGCAGCTTGCTGACCTTCCGCTCTTCGCCATTGGCACTGTCATGGCCTTTCTGTCAGCCTTGCTGGTCGTTCGCTGGCTAATTGGCTTTGTCTCTCGTCATAGCTTGAACGGATTCGCCTATTACCGAATTGTTTTTGGGGTCCTCGTGCTCCTGAGCTGGCAATTCGGCTGGGTGGATTGGCGCGTCTAAGGTTCGCTTCTGCGCAAAAAAATCAGGTCTGCTACCGGGTTACCGAGTCGCAGTCCTCTCTGCTCAAACTTTGTAAGTGGACGTGCATCCGGCCGTGGGCAGTATCCGCTCTCATTTGGCGAGGCGTTTACCAACAGGGGTTCGTGTAGGAGCACTTCTAGAATTTCTTCGGCGTAGTCGGGCCAGTCCGTGGCGATGTGCAGGGCTGCGCCGGGTTTCAACCGGCTGGCAAGTAACGCAACGAATTCCGCCTTGAGCAACCGTCGCTTGTGGTGTCGTTTCTTGGGCCAGGGGTCTGGGAAGAACACATGGATGCCCGCGAGACATTGCGGCGTAAGACCCTGACGCACGAGGGTAACCGCATCGCCTTGAATAATTCGTATGTTGTCCAAGCCCCGTGCCTCTGCCTTTTGCATCAAGGCGCCCACCCCTGCGTCGTAGACCTCCACTCCAAGAAAATTCATCTCGGGTCGGGCCTGAGCGATGGCCGCCGTGGACTCGCCCATGCCAAAACCAATCTCGAGAGTGACCGGGTTCGGGTTTGCAAAGATCGCTTCGAGCTGCAGAGGCGCCCCAGAAAAGGGCACGACCCATCGCGCGGAGAGCGTCTGCAGAGCCCTTCTCTGTCCAGATGTGATCTTGCCCTGGCGGCGCACAAAGCTGCGGATCTCGCGTTGCCGCATGTCGTTTGCGGCCGCTGACTGGCTTACATCCTTGGCGCTCAGGGGTGCGTTTTGTGTTGGGTGTGGAATATTTGTCATGAGGGAAAACGAGAAATTTTTCGATATTTTGATCTTCTTCGCCTTAGGAGCAGACATTTCGGCCCAAGCATTGGTACACTGCGGCTTCCATTTACAACTCTTAGTCAAAGAGGGACCATGAACAAAGCAGATCTCGTTGAAGCCGTGGCAAACGCCACCGAACTTTCCAAGTCCAAGACCGATGAAGTGCTCGGCACCATTATCGCCACGATCATCAAATCAGTCTCAAAGGGAGACCCGGTCCAACTCGTTGGGTTCGGTACCTTCGGTTCTGGTAAGCGTGCGGCACGTACTGGGCGCAACCCCCGCACTGGTGAAGCGATTAAAATTGCCGCAGCCAAGACCGTGAAGTTCACTGCCGGCAAGGCATTTAAGGACGCGGTTAATAAGAAGAAGTAATGGCCTTGAGCCACATCAAAACCCAGAGGCGTTTCTCTGGGTTTTTTTTCGCCCAAAGGTTGGTCTTCTGTTGCACTTTTATTTATTATTGCGTGCAGAAATAAGAACTTTCCTAATCGATAGTCGGTCTGAGGGTTATCGATACTTTACTGAGTATAAAAAATGAACGCCTGGTTAAACCTTCGCCATCTTCTTGAATCCGTCTCCCGCGACTCTGATTTCGGGCAACTCGATGACCGCAGCCAACGGCTTCTAGAATGGGTCGTCGCGCATCATGACCCCACCGAGCCTACCTTCGTACAGACCATCGTTACAGATTCGCACGTCGCGTCTCCTGCCACGGTACATAAATGTCTCGCGATCCTGGAGCGTCATGGGTTTTTACATTTTGAGATAGACACTACCGACTCTCGTCGGCGCATCGTGAGTCCTACCGAAAAATCGTGGCGTCTATTTCAGGGCCTCGGCCAGAAGGTATCTGCATGGGCCGTCGAGATGGCGAAAAGGTAGTCGACGGAACCCGTAAAGACGGCTTTCTTGGCCTAGGCTGGCCTGAAAAGGCCCCCTGGGCCTGGTCCTTAGGCTTCGCTGTCTTGTATGTTGTGCTCTATGAACTGCATCGCATCATGGAACCCCTGGTCGGTGTCGTCGATGCACGTGTGTCCTTCATTTTTCTTCCCGCCTTTGTTCGTGTGGTGGCCGTCCTGGTGGCAGGCTTCGCGGGCGCTTTCGGTATCTTTGTCGGGGCGCTGTTTTTGGGTGTCGGTAACGGGGATAGCCTCTGGGTAGCGACAGCCCATGCTGCGATTTCTGCGTTGTCTCCCTGCCTTGCAGTTCTTCTTTTACAGTTTGCGATACGACGGAGTGCGGGCTTGTTTGACCTCTGGACACTCCTGCTCGTTGCCGGCTTTACCAGCCTCTTAAGTGCGTTGCTGCATGGTGCATTTTGGGCGGAGTTCGAACCGACCGCTCTTTCTGTCGGTGCGCATACGGTGAGCCTAATGATGTTCGGTGATCTACTCGGAATATTTTTAGGCTTTTTGCTGCTCCGCTTGGGCGTGGCACTCGTGAGAGTTATTCGCCTTCAGACCCGCGTTTGGCGCGGGTAGACTCTTCTATGATCCTTGGTCCATCCGGACCGGAGATCCAGACCTGGGTTTTGATGTCCTTGCTTTCATAGGTGTCAGACTTGTAGTGCTGTAGAAAAACTGCCCTTGTCTTCTGGGCTTCGATGGTCACTTTTAGATCTTGCACATCGATACGAATATTCTTCGCGCGCACCATCACCCCGTTTTTCTGACGTGAAAACACATTCCTGTCAGGAAAATTGGGGTGATAAAACATCATGTAGGTTTCTACATCGCGTGACTCCCAGGCCACCTTCCATGCAGCAAGCGCCGTCTGTACCTCTCCTGCCGAGGGGGCAACCCCAACCTCTTTGGTTTGCGATTTGGCGGGGGCTGTTGGCTCTGGTTTTGGTTGAGCCGCGGTCGAGGCGGGTGG
Source organism: uncultured Bordetella sp. (assembly GCA_964556335.1). GTDB lineage: Bacteria > Pseudomonadota > Gammaproteobacteria > Burkholderiales > Burkholderiaceae_A > Hahnella. Next base: position 5,356 of record CAZKWK010000070.1, read on the forward strand.
TGCCGAGGCTGGTGTGGTGGCCGTCCCCGCAGCGGCGGGGGCTTCAGCAGTCGATACCCCACCGTCTGCAGATTTTTCTGCCTCCACCGGGCCGCCTGCGCGATTGTTGGCGGTAATCTGCATATGTCCCGGAGGGAAGTAGGGGGCTTCGGGGGCTGGCGCAGTCGTGCTCACGCGCCACATGGCAAGTCCCGCCGCGAGCAGCGCCAGCACCACAATCAAGACCCGCGTCATAGTGATGCTCGGGATACGTTGGCTTGTCATGTTCGGGACACTCTGGTGGAGAAAGGCTACAACTCTTCGACGAGTAGGGGGCTACGACTCTGGCCCTGCGCCCAGTAAGCCCGCGTCAACCGTCTGTCTTTACGCGCGATGGAAACAATCGGTCGGTCTTGCGCAATAAAGAAGACTGCCTGCTCTTCTACGGCGCCAAGCGACTTTGAAAGCGGCAACGCCGCGAGTGTCCTCTGTCTTTGGCGGTCCCACTCGTCACGACTAAGCCATTCCACCTTGGGCACAATCACGATATGGGTGGTTCCATAGTCCACGAATTCCCGAATCGTAAGCATGTCCGTGTTGGAGATGGCTAAGCAACCATCCGACGATCGAGGAGGGCGTACGTGGACTTCGTGGGGTACCCCATGGATCCAGATACCGCTCCCCGTACGGCGGGCTCTACGGTCTTCCGCGTTTGGGTAGTCGAGGGTAATGGCGAGGTCTCCCAGAAAACCATCGGCACGGGGGTTCTTGATTTCTTTTAAGAGGCGGTAGACACCAATGGGAGTCCGCCGATCGCCTTCACGCAGCTTGATTGGGCCCTTCACGCCAATTGAAGAATAAATTTCTCGCACCAGCTGCGGCTTCGTTGTTGAGATATCGAACACGTAGATACGAGACACCGAGAGGTCTGCAAGCAGTAGGTAGCGACCAATATCGAGTTGACGGCCAAAGGACAGGATGTTGGCGGGAAGAGATCCAGAGGGAACACGGTGGAGTCGTGCCTCCGACTCGCGCAGTAGGTCTTGGTCTTGTTTGCTTAAGGCCTTGAATTGCCCGGACTGCACCAAGATCGCTTGGGCCTCAAGCCAATGCGCGAGCCGTGATTGCGGTTCGGCCTGTCTGGCCGCACGGGCTGCCGGTATTGCTTTTTCGGTCTGATTCTTCAGACTCTTCTCGATCGCGGTCTGAAGATGCAGATCGGGTGCGGCCAGGGTTCCCTCCGCATGACCCTGGGTACAGAGGCAAAAGGACGCGATGATGACGGACAGTCTTCCGATCATTAGTTGCCCTCGGATTGAATACGCCAGGTCTTATCTTCGAAGACCAGGAGCACCTTTTTCCTCGTCGTGAGTTTCAGGTTTCCTGACTCGTAACGCTGGCTAAATGTGGCCTGTGCTCTATGGTCCGAGAGAAACTCCACCTTGATTGCATCTATTTCCACGATGATCTTTGACTTTCCAACAATGCGCGGTTTCCTATGATCTAACCAGAGTTGTTTCGACGGAAACTGGGCAGTCTTGAACGAACCACTGTAGAAATCTGCGTAGCGTTGGAAATCTTTCTGCGACCAGGCCCGCGCCCACTGGGTAAGAATTCGCCCCACAAGCTCTGCGTCACGTGGGCTTCCAAATGTCACCAGGCTCGACTGCTCGTTGGTACGCGGTGCCGACTCGCGCCATTTGGCTGACTCGGACGCCGCGCGCTCCATAGCAAGCTTCTCCGCTTGCTGCTTCGCTGCTGCTAGTTCTGTCGCTTTTCTCTGCGCCTCAGCCGTCTGAAAGAGGGCCGAAGCGCTCTGAACAGAGGCGAGCTCCAGACCTGAAGCTTCAAGAGACAAACGGTTTCCTGGGGCAGTCTGCCCGATTGCCTTTGCGTAAGCCTGCGCAAACTGCTGGCTTGCGAGTTCGCGGAGATTTAAAAAAGCAGCTGCCGTTTCGGGATGATTGGCAAAGGCCTGCTCAAGGGCCTCACGCGATCGGTCAAGGTCTCCGGCGGCAGCCCAGAGAACGGCGAGTTGGTTGGCCAACTGCAGGTTACCGGGGCTTTGCCTCTGCAGTGCCTCAAGCTCCGAAATGGCTGCGGGCAGCCCACCTGTACGGGTCTTCGCCAGAATCTCTTCGGGTCTTACGGCGGCTACGGTTGCCGTAGCGCTGCGTTCTTCCGCGCCTCGCAGACTGGGTGATGTGGACTTCTCTGCGATACCGTGTGCCGCATCACTGCCGAGAGATAAAACAGTGGCACCGGCGATGAGACCGAAAGAGCCAACGACGGTTAGTACACCCAGACGTTTTGATATTTTCTGGTTTTTGATTGTTAGCACTTATTCGTAACTTATTGATGAGATGAACGATTGTACCGATAAATACACATCACAGACATTTAATAGTGTGCGCTCACATTATTTAGGAGTATTTGATCGCTCTAAGGGTACCCGATTCTCGGCTATTACCCGAAAACACTGGTGAACTCTTTACTTGGTAACCAAAGCGGGTATGATCCTTGTTCGGCGTTGTTAAAGTACTTTGTAAAGTTTTGCTTCTAAGCAACTCTGGGTAGACTACCGGTGTCAATACATTGACACCCCTTCTAAGGACACGGATTCATGGCAGCACTGAAAATTATTGTTGTCAGCCAGAAAGGCGGCGTAGGCAAAAGCACGATCGCGGCGAACCTCGCAGCCTGGTTTCGGGCCGAGGCCAAGCGCTCGACTGCACTTATAGACTTCGACCCCCACGGATCCTCTAGCACCTGGATCAATGATGCGCGTCAAGTGGGCGTCTCTGCTAGCCACTTCCCTGTAGAGGACATCGGTGCCCGTCGATGGCTCCTCACCTGCCGAACCCATCTGCGCCGCGCGGCGGAATCGTTCGATGTGGTGATCACCGACCTCACCTGGACGATCAGCATGGACCCTGAGTTCCTGCTCGGGTTCGACCTGGTTCTGGTGCCCTCCGGGATTTCCGAAATCGAGGTGCAAGCCTCGATGGGATTCATTGAGAAAAACCGGTGGGTCTTCGAATCATTACGCACGGTGCCACCCACCCTCGTTATTTGCCCGTCGCGGGTAAAGCACGATCAGTTGCTTGATCATGCGTTTAACGGCAAAAACTTTCCGGTTCGGTTCGTACTGTCTCCTCCGGTCTACGACGATGCAGATGTGCGATCGCTTTTCCGAAAAGACTTCTTGATTTCCAAGCCAGGGCAGCAGGCACAAAACTTCCGGCAGTTTGCCGAGGCCATCCTTCAGGCTGCGCATATCCACCTTTCACGTTACAAAGACCTTCCGAGTTCGTTGGAGGGCCGTCGTGCATTGGACAACCACAATACGCTTCTCACGCGTCATATGGCACAACGCAGTCGCAGCGTGCCTGGTTCCGATATCGCGCCTCAGCCAACACCTGCAGTCGCGATGAATGGCGCTATCCCGCGACCGCCTGCCTTCGCGACGACTCCGCCGCTTCAGAGCGTCGCGGCCAGCGCATCGCCAACGGTTGTGCCAAGTATTCCGAGCTTTACCGCCTTTGGATCGGCAGCCACTGGCACTGTAGCCCCTGCAACGGAGCTGCCTCAGCCAACGCCATCGGCTACAGCCTCTACGCCAGCGCCCCGGCCAGCGCCGGCAATCAGTCGGCCGCCCCCGCGCACCCCTGCATTTCTAAAGCTCATGGGGGGCTTTGATCAGGACCGCTCATAGCAGTTCTCGAAATTTCTGTGCAGAAGAGGGGGCCCCAAGGGGCCCCTTGTTTTTTGCATAGCGGTCCCCATCTCTTACGTTGTCTGGGATGCCTTCGGGGTCTCAGATGCCTACTCGCTTACTTTTTAAGGAGATTTGATCATGCGTGTTCCCTATACCCGTAACCTGCTTCTGAGTACTGTTGGCTTCGAACGTCTCATCGATGCGTTTGAGAAACTGGACGCGACCGGCTTAGACGCCAAGACCACAAGCTATCCGCCGTACAACATTCTGAAAAAAGATGAGCGTGACTACGCCATTGAGATTGCCGTCGCCGGGTTTCGACGCGATGAAATTGAGATCGAAGCCGAGGGCAGCAAGCTTACGGTGAGTGGCCGCGTCAAGGCGGAACGTCAGGGGGAGTATCTGCATCGCGGAATCGGTACACGCGACTTCAGCCACCAGTTCACGCTTGCAGAGACCTTGGTCGTGCGGTCCGCCGATATTCAAGATGGCCTGCTTGTCATCGCTCTGGAGAATGTAATTCCGGAAGAGAAGCGCCCTCGCAAAATTCCGATCGGTCAATCGTTTGGATCAACACCCAACGAGCCATCGCTAATTGTTGATGAGCGAAAGGCCGCCTAGCCGAGAAGTTGCACCACCCCGCGCTGTTGATCACGAGGATGGCTGCGCCGATGCAGCCATCCACTTCTTCCTGAGACACCCCTAAGAGACGATATAGGCACCCGTAGCGACTGCCAGCAGGACATCGTCCTCCCCATGAAAAGACATCCGCGTGGTTGCTACTCTTGACCCTAGCCGCAATGTCTCTGCCCGCAAAATAAATCGCTCTCCCTTACTGGGTCGAAGATAGTCCACCCGCAGGTCGATGGTTCCGAGTTTGTTGAACCGCTGCAAGAGCTGCTCGGGGTTCTCGTCGGGATGACGCGCGCCTAGCGCAGCCATGACCGCAAGCCCGCCGAGCGCATCAAGCCCTGCGCTTACGACGCCGCCATGTAAGCGCTGATGACTGAAATGCCCGATGAGTTCAGGCCGCATCAGGATCTCTCCCTCGACGGCGTGGGGCTGGATTGCGCGGACCTTGAGCCCGATTACGGTGTTAAAGACAATCTGTTCCTCGAAGATGCGGCAGAGCCCACGAACGAATGTGGCATCGAGTGCAGAGACCGGCGGATGCGAGGACGTCATGAAAACATGGTATCGCGAGAAGAAGCCTCTGTGGCTTC
>CAZKWK010000071.1:0-10099 GCA_964556335.1 uncultured Bordetella sp.
CCCCAGAGCAAAAGAGCCAGATAGGCGATAAGCCCCCACCGGCTAAAGATCAGGCGAATCGCGGGCAGAGACCGATTCAGAAAACGGTCGGGGTCAAACAAAGGAACCTTGATCGACAGAAAGCCCATCATGAGCGCCTTGCGCTCTTTAGACTTACGCTTGATCAGCCGATCAAAAAGACTTTCCTCTGAGGGCTGGGCGTCATACTGCAAGAGGTTCGAAAGGTTTAACTGGCCCAAGAGCTGCACGACTTCTTCTTGGGTCAAGGCGCGCTCCGGGTCTGCCGAGATCGACGCCTCCCAGACCTCTTCGACCGTCTGCTGGCCATCGAGCCGAGACAAAAAATGGTAGGCATCCGGTGAGACCCGATACCAGTCGCTACTTAAACGGTCATGCAGAATGACCCAGCCCTGCCCCTGAAACGATTGGCGATGCGCCGCAACGCTGCCACGCAGGCAGACCCGTACCGTAGCAACTCGGTGCCACGAGTCGCTAAAAGTTCGGCCGCTGGCTTCTTCGAGGCTCATATCCAGAACATCTCTCGTAGGAAGCGCACCGTGCGGTGGGTCATCACCCAGAGCAGGCTGTGGTCACCCGCATCGAGCTTAGCGGTGCCTGCCATCCCCGGCCGCCACCAATCCGCAGGCGGGTCTTTGACCACCGCACGTGCGAGATAGACATTGCGACCCTCTTGCGTGACCGCAACCGGGTCGATGCGATCGATCACTAGGGAAAACTTCTCTTCCGGGCGGCCTACGAGGGCAAACTCTCCCGCGGTGCCCTTCGCAATCTCGTGGATATCGGCCTGATCAATCTCAAGCTCCAGATAGGTCTCATTGGACTGGGTGAGCTTTAAGAGCAGGTCCCCTTTTCGTACGGGCGAACCCAGATTCTTCTTCAACTCCCCCTCAACCACAACGCCTGCATAGGGCGCCAGCACCCGCGCGTTGTCGAGTTGAAAACGAATCAGGCCCAGACGTGCCTCGGCCTGCTGCTGGCGCGCGAGTGAAATCTGCATCTCCGCCAAGTTACGGGTGGCAAGGGCCTTTTCTGCCTCGCGTGTATACCGCAGCATCTCGGCCTGGGCCATCGACGCCTCGAGGGTCAGGTCCCGCGTATCGAGTTCAACCAGTAGGTCTCCCGGTCGCACAGAATCGCCGACATCCACGTAAGCCGCCTTCAGATAACCATCAAAAGGTGCAGGCATGAAGATCAGGTCTTTGCTACGAATCGCAATCGCGGCATCTACCCGATACGACCAAGGAATGACCAGCGTCGCCAGGAGAAAGAGCAGCACCGATGCGCCCAAGAGTTTCCAGCCCGTATGCTGAGCCCCCAAGAGTCCTTCGGCGTTCTTACGCAGCCCCTCCCAGAGACGAATGCCCCAGAAGCGATCGCGATCACGCAGATCGACCAGCGCTCGGGCTAGTCCCTGAGTCAGCATGCGCAGCTCCCAGAGCTGGGCCTCCGTCAGCGCACCGCGAGACGATTCCACGGTGAGAACCGCCTCAATCACATCGCCGCGGCCAATGGGTATGGAGGTCAAGGCAACAACATTGGCATCCTGGGCGTAGGTTTCGTGGGCGCGCACCACAAAGCCCGAAGAGGAACCCGCTGGCCCGGGATAAACAAGCACCGCCTCCTGATCCACGGCCTCTTCCATAGCCGACTCAAGCGATCGGGCCAAGGCAGACTTACGATCAAACTTCTCGATCTGGCTCATCGCCATGAGCTTCACGTAGTGGCCATCAATCCAGCCTAACGAGACACGATCTGCCTCAAGACGCCCCGCAATGTCATTGCAGAGGGAGAAGGCCAGCTTCATAAACCGCGTTTCTTCACCAAGACGAATACACGACTGCAAGATGTCATGCAGTCGCTGGGCAGCGGAGAAGTCGTGGGTGGGGTTCCCAGCAGACTGTGACTCGGCTAAAGAAACGCTACCCGCGCTCCAAGGACGACTCGCAGGCGGCGCTCGGCCCGCGCTTGCCTGCGCCCACCGAGCCGGAAGGTCTGCCAGTAGATTGAGTAAGGAAGGCAGTCCCATCGACAGTGACTGCGCACCAACGACCTCTTCATTCAATACAACCACCATCGCCGAGGCGGTGTTGGGTGAAGCCGGTAAAGGCGTGAGAACCACCGTGAAGGCGCCCTCGCGAAGACCTGGAAGGCCCGAGTTATCGATCGGTACCGGACCAGGACGCAGGTTCTGCGGAATGCGGGAGAGCTGCTGAATAATAAGGCGGGCCTCATCGGCGTCGCCGCTACTCTCTGCTGGCCACTGATGAAAAGCATGCCAGGGCTGGCCCGCATACGAGCGCAACAAAACCAGCCGTCGGGCAGGCAGGCTTGATGCCACCGCCTTGAGAAACAAGTCCCAGAATGCCCGAAGATCGCCATCGAAATCTAGGAGCGTGAGGAGTGATGCTGATGCAAAGGCATCAGGCGCACGCAACACGAGGGGGGTCTCGGCAGAGGCGTTCATGGCGTGCGTCGCGCGTACATGGTGTTAGAAGACCAGACGCCCAGAGATGCCGGGTCGAATCGAGCCGTCGCGATTGCCAAACTCGGCAATGACCTCGACCAGACCACTAGCCGCGTCTGTCACAGGGGAGATGAAGACAATGCGTGCCTTACGCGATACCGCACCTGCGTCTGTGCCAAGCTGAATTTCCACGCTCGACCCGAGCTTGATGCGCCGACTCTGCTCCGGCGTGACCGTACCGAGAAAACGCACGCGACTGATGTCTGCCACCGCAATAACTGGTTCGTGCGGGGCAATACTCTCACCTTCACGAAAGGCAATCTTGGTCACCATGCCGTCGATCGGAGACCGCAGGTGGCGCTTCTCAAAGGCATCTTCGGCCAACGCAAGCTCTACCTGCTCGCGCTTCTTTGCGACCTCTAAGCCCTCACGCTCGGAGACTGCCGCCCGATAGGCAATCTCTTCATCCTCCACCTGCTTGCGGGAGAGGCCACCAGATTCTAAAAGGGCCCGCGCAGCCGTAACCTGCTCGAGGAGCGTCTTTTCTTTTTGCTTGATCTCTTGGAGTTTTGCGGAGTCCTGCGCAATCAATCGGCGACGTTCGACCTCAAGCTTCTCTGCATCGCGCTCTAAGTAAAGAAGGATCTGGCCCGACTTCACGCGATCCCCTTCCCGGACCAACACTGCCTCCACCCGTCCCGCGGCGGACATGCTGAGCTTGAGATCTTTCGAGGCCTGGGTGAAGCCAGGCGCAACCGCACCGGCTTGGGCCCATGACCAGCCAGGCAAGAAAGAGAAAAGGGCTGCGATGAGAGCGGCATGGACAGCCCTCATTGCCCGTACTGCTCCAAGAGAATGCCCTGCGAAGCCTGCAAGAGCGCTTCTGCCTTCACCACGCTTGCCTGCTGTTCGATCGCGGCCAGTTGGGCATTAATAAGGCGTTCTTCGCGCAAAAGGACCTCCCGAATATCGCTGCGCCCTGCACGAAACTTTTCGCGCTCCACCGTGACATGCCGCGCCTCACGGGCTGCACTGGCCTGCCACCAGCCCCACCGCTCCAGCGCACTCTGCCGCAGCTTGAGGCTCGTATCGACGTCATTGGTGATCCCCACCTCCAGAGCCTTCAGGGCGAGGAGTGCATCTTTTTGCCGCAGGCTGGCGGCTGCGAAATCGGCCTTCGCTTGGCGGTTCTCCAGAGGGAAGGTCAGCTGTAGCCCGAGCGTCCAGTTGGGATAGTCTTCCATTCGAGAATAGCCCAGTGAGCGCGAGGCGGAATACTCCAGTCCATTGATGCCATAGGTCGCAACCAGGTCGAGCCGGGGTAATCGTTGATTTTTTGCATAGGCAAGCTGTATGCCCTCGCGCTCAAGGTCCAGCTTGGCGCGACGCAGATCTTCACGTCGGTCCATGGCAAGCTGCAGGGCAGATTCCAACGACGGTATTGTGGGGAAGCTGGCGGGCAAAGACTCCAGGGCCCGCAGCTGCGCGGCAGGATCTTTGTTCACCCGCATGACCATCGTGGCGAGCTTGTTCGCACGCTCATAGCGCGCATGCTCAGACTCACTCAAGGCAGAGCGGTAACGATCAAGCGCGCTCTCTACCTCCCAGACATCTGCCTCCGCAAGCCGCCCCTGACGCGCCAATGCCTGAGCCTCAGACAAGAGACGCTCCCCGTTGCGGATACGCTCCTGTGCAGCTGTCACACGTTGCTGCGCCACGATGAGATCGAGATACCCGAGAATCCCCTCCACCACCACATTGGATTCCACCTCGAGGCTTGAGGCCAGGGCCCCCTTTGACTCGATCTCGGCCACCCGAATACGTGCATTGGTTGCGCTTGGCCCGAAATCTTTGAGAAGCGGCTGCGTAAAGCTCAAACCCACCGTACCACGATTGTTTCGGGCGCCAGGGGGCCGTGTGTCTTCTGGGTCGGTCGCCGCGTTGTACTGATCTACGCTGCTAATAAACTGGGAGAGGCTTGTTTTCGCCTCTATGGTTGCGCCCGTAGGCAGGAGCTGCGACACACCCACGGTAAAGTCATTGCCATCACGCGAATAAACCGGCACTTCTTCGGTGTCTTGCCCTCGGCCCACGGCCTCCTCATACGTGCTCTTCTGCCGGCTTAGACTGCGGGTCGCGGCCACAGTTGCCACGGTGTCGTAGGCGGCACGTGCACGAGGAATGCCTGTGGCCGCAATCTCTTGGGCCGTGCGCTTGGAGGCAATCGACTGATTCTCTTTGCGCAGCTGTGCAATAAATTCCTTCAGCGTCAAGGCCGTGGTCATGCTCGTGGTCGATACCCCCTCGGGGCGACCCGACTGGGCATTCGCTCCCCCCACGATTCCAATAGTCCCAACGCCGATAGCAAAAATCACGAAGCCAATCCGCGAAGCACGACGTCCGATTACGCGGAACGGCGTGAGAGAAGAATGCGCCATAGAACACCACCTCACCTGTAAAAACGCCTACTTTTTATATTTAAATTCCAGAACTTGGGCGCAAGACGCCTGCGTAATAGTCCCGCAGAACGGCATCAGCGTCTACGGCGCCTCTGCGACAAGTTCCGACAATTAATGACAATTCACGACTGAAACCGACATTGGAGCGGAAGAAAAAAGGCCACAATCGCAGCACCATGATTCTGCGTTTCCTCGCCCTGGGGTTTGCCCTAGTCGCCGGCCTCTCTTCGGCCAAGGCGGTGGTGCTGTATGCAGAGGATCGGCAAGTAGAGCTTGCGCAAGCCGTCTCGTATTTCAAGGAGGCACCGGGGCAACCCCTCTCCCTTGCACAGGTGGAATCCGCCGAATTTCAGAGTCGATTCACGCGTTGGCCGCGCGATGCCGGCCACCTCGCCCTTGGCTTTCAAGAGGTGCCCGTCTGGATTCGTATCGATCTACAGCGGGCAGCCGACGCTCCGGAGCAATGGCTGCTGCAGGTGGCCGACGCCTACATCAACACGCTCGACTTTTATGCGGAAGGCCAACCGGTTGTACAGACCGGAAACCTGCGAGCACTCGCGTCACGACCTATTTTTCATCGGTTCTTTATTTTCCCGATCGAGGTCACGGAGTCGAACAAGCCCTTCTACCTGCGCGTCCAGTCCAGTTTCGCCCTCACTGTTCCCTTATCAGCCTGGACCCCTCAGGCCTTCTCACAACACACGCAGGCCACGCTGCTGTCGCAGTCGGTCTATTACGGCGGGCTTCTGATCCTCGCTGTCTACAACCTCTTCCTGTTCCTATCACTCCAAGACAGGCGATTCCTCTGGTATAGCCTCTACGCGCTCAGCCTGAACTTCGCCGTCTTTTCTGCCAACGGTTTGAGTCGACTATTTTTCTGGCCCGATGTGCCGGTGCTAGACAACATCGCCTCGATGACCGCCTTTAGTCTCACCGGGTTTTTTGCACTCTCGTTCTCGCAAGGGTTTCTCAATAGTCGAGAGCTTACGCCGCGCACTCACAAAGTAATGAACATGCTGCGACTGATCTATTTGGCCAACGCGCTCTTACTCATGAGCGCCTCGGCCACAAAGATCCCCTATGCCTGGCTCTATCAGGTGGTCGCCATTTCCGCGGTCCTCACGGTCTTTTGCGTGGTCTGGGGAGGCTACACCGCATTCAAGGCCAAGGTTCCCGCCATCCGCTTTTTTCTAGTCGGCTGGGGATTTCTCTGGGTTGGTGTGATTGTCGCGGTCTTGCGCGCATTCGGCGTGATTCCAACCACAGTGGTGACCTACTACGCTGTCCAGATCTCGTCAGGACTTGAGATGCTGTTTCTGGCCTTGGCACTGATTGACCTCATTAACCAAGAGCGGCAGTCACGGATACAGGCGCAGGCACGCGAGATTGATGCCAAACGGATGCTGGTAGATGCCCTGAAGACCGAAGAGCAACGACTTGAGAAGATTGTGGGAGAACGCACCGCTGAGCTTGAATCTCGGGTAGCCAGCGAAAAGCAGACGTTGCAGCAATACGTGCGATTGGGCGCGCTCATCAGCCACGAGTTTCGTAATCCCTTGAACATTATTGACACCCAGGTGGCGCTCATTCGTCGTCTTTCGACGCCCTCGCAAGAGACCTTGGTCCGACTAGAGGCCATTCAGAATGCCACCCAACGACTCGCGACCCTGTTTAACCAATGGATACAGTCCGACCGACTGCGGCACGCCCTCGAACAACAAGTCCACCTAGAAGCGACCAATCTGGCAACCTGGATACCGACCCTACTAACGCAGCAACCCAACTACCAACAAGGCCACACCATAGAATGGCGCACAACCTCTTCTGCCATCCTTTGCTTCATCGACCCCTCACTTTTTGAGACCGCAGTGCGTAACCTGCTAGACAATGCATGTAAATACTCACCGCCTTACAGCCGGATTCTTATCACGGCCTCATTAGATGATGGGTATGCTCTGGTGGCGATTTCTGATCAAGGACAGGGCATTCCTGCCGAGGAGCGCGACAAGGTCTTTGATGATTACTATCGGGGCGCCGCAGACATGTCTAAGGAGTCGGGGGTCGGTCTGGGGCTCGCGTTTGTGAGAAGAATTATGGATCTCCATCATGGATTTGTACGCATACTCGATACACCAGGGCCAGGCGCAGTTTTTCAGCTGGGTCTGCCCCTTCACCCACCTGTAGCCCACGCGCGTGAACAGTAGGATGAGCATAGAAACGATACCGTCCCCCCGTGTTCTGGTGGTGGAGGATGAGGCCGAGATTCTTGAATCGATGGTCACCTTCATGAATCTAGAGGGCATCCAGGCGGCAGGCGTACCGACCCTCATCGCTGCCAAAGGCTGGATCGCCTCACACGCGGTCGACATCCTTGTACTCGATCTGGGTCTGCCCGATGGCGACGGTCTGCAATGGATCGAGGACCAGCGAACAGAACTCACGGGAAAAGGCATCATCATTTGCTCGGCCCGAGGGCAGGCCTCTGATCGCATTGAGGGAGCACGCCGAGGAGCCGATCTCTATCTGGTAAAACCTGTGGCCTTAGAAGAGCTCTGCCTACTCATTAAAAACCTGATGGGCAGGCTGGGTGAGGCTCCGAGCAGCCCACGAGAGTGGGTGCTCAATAAGCTCAGCTGGACGCTTCAGGCGCCCAATGGGAGTCAGGTGGAGCTCACCCGAAGCGAAATGACACTCTTAACGGAACTGGCTATGGCCGACGGACAGGCGGTTTCTCGTGACCAGATCGTTCGGCAGCTTGGCCACCAGCCCGAAACTTACGACTGGCGGCGCATGGAGATTATGAGCAGACGACTCAGAAATAAGGTGTCTGAAACCATGGGCTGTGAACTTCCGCTCAAGACCGTGCACCGCTTTGGCTACGCCTTTGTCGATCACCTCACCACGGTGTCGGAACGCAGGCATTCTTAAGTGGGGTAATGAGGCGGGACGAGACGACGCGATCACGCAATCTGATTCTCGACCCCACCTCCTGGCAAGGCCGAGAATAGCTGCCTGCCGATTTACTGCAGCATATCTTTGCGACGCTTTTTGCCAGCGCCCGAGGCATCTGACCCAGCGTCTTCGGCCGCCGACTCTGACCCCGCCGCGGCGGCACCGCGCTTCTTGAGGGAGGCCAGTCGTTCGATCTGCGGCAATGAGAGGAGATGCGCATAGATCGCGGGAAGATACTTCTTCTCGCGCAGCTCAAGAAACTTAGTATCAGAGAAGTTGTTCAGTCGCTCCTCGTTCACCACATAGCAGCCGGTAATGCTACGCACTTCGTTACCCGCATTCACACGCATGTTCAGCGGCGTCAGGAGGTTGTTCTGCACCAAATACTTGCCCATCTCCTGGGTCATCATGTCCATCTGCTGTAACTCACCAAGGTAGCGCTTCACATTCTCGATGACCTGGGTGGGGTTGCCCTCAGCATCAAAGAGGGCCGCACCGTCGGAGTCACTTAATAGATCACTTCCCTCATCCACACAGACCACATACCGCTCACCGTCGGGCGCTTTCGTCAGCGCAAAGGGATAGCGACGAATGATCGCGGGAATGTAGGAGGCGGACCAGTTGCCCTCCGCGTCTACGAAGAGGTTCTCTCCCGCTTCCAGCCCCATCATGACGACCGGGCGAAACTCATCGTTGTCTTTATCTTCGAGAAAGACGATCGGGTAGATAGAACTCGCACGGGCAAACTCGTGCATGGTGACGTAGGCCACATGAAACTTCGAGGCAAAAGCAAAGCTGCCTGTGACGCGTACTTTCTTCGCGCCGTGGCGCTCTTTGTTGACAGGAACGACTTGCTCAAACATATACACTCCCTAAACCAGTTGGTGATCAAATGATGGTGATCAACAGACACCGTAGATCACCCGTTGCAAAGATGGTAACCCAATCCCCCTGCGGATGCGCCCAAGCGGGGCCTTCCCACTGCTGATCAATTACGACGAACTACGACATTATGTGCCCCCCCTCGGCCCCACAGACAGACGACACCACGAGCATTGACGACACTCGCATCGCCCGGGTGCGTCCACTTCTCACCCCCGCACTTCTGGAAGAAGAACTTCCACTGACGGCCAACCATCGCCGGCTGGTAGCCGACTCACGGGCTGCCATTGCCCGCCTTCTCAAAGGCGAAGACGATCGGCTCATGGTGGTCGTCGGCCCCTGTTCGGTACACGACCCTGCGCAGGCCATCGACTACGCCCAGAGGCTGCAGGCAGCGGCAGCAGACCACGACAAGAATCTCCTGTCGTGATGCGGGTCTACTTTGAAAAACCGCGCACCACCGTAGGATGGAAAGGACTCATCAACGATCCCCACCTCGATGGGAGCTTTGCCATGAACGAGGGAATCAACATGGCACGGCGCCTCCTGCGCGACATCGTCGGACTGGGCCTGCCTGTGGGTACTGAGTTTCTTGATCTGCTCAGCCCTCAGTTCATTAGCGACCTGGTGAGCTGGGGCGCGATCGGTGCACGTACGACCGAGAGCCAGAGCCATCGGCAGCTCGCCAGCGGCCTATCTTGCCCGGTGGGCTTTAAAAATGGTACAGATGGCAACGTAAAGGTGGCGGCCGATGCGGTGTTTGCCGCCAGCGCGCCCCATGCCTTTATCGGCATGACGAAAATGGGCCAGGCCGCCATCTTCGAGACGCGGGGCAATCCAGACACCCACATCATTCTTCGGGGTGGCAAAACACCCAATTACAGCGCCACTGATGTGCAGTCGGCCTGTGAACAACTTGAAGCCTCGAATCAGCGGCCGCAGGTCATGATCGATGCCTCGCATGCCAATAGCAGCAAGCAATACCTGCGACAGGTCGATGTCATTCACGATGTCGCTGCGCAGATCACCAAGGGCGAGCATCGGATCATCGGGGTGATGATCGAGAGCCACCTGCAGGAAGGCCGCCAAGACCTTGTAGCCGGACATCCCCTACGCTACGGAGTATCGATCACCGATGCCTGTATTGGCTTTGAACAGACGGTGCCCTTACTTGAGGCGCTGTCTCAGGCGGTTACCGCCCGACGGTGTGCCTCTGCCTGAGCCCGAATTTCTGCGCGGGCCGCATCACTCAAGCGCGAGAGGTTCTTAATCTGCATGACCATCCGGGGGTTCTTGGCAAGCCGCGCCTCATGCCGGTCTA
>CAZKWK010000072.1:0-9901 GCA_964556335.1 uncultured Bordetella sp.
AGGCGGCTCACGCTGGCCCGCATTCGGTTCTGGCGTTTGGTGATTTCCTGGACGTCTCCCCTCAAGGACTCATTGCTGGGGCTTACGCGCAGTAGCTTGCCAATGCGGAAGAGGTCAGCGCGCCGCGCAAGTCCTTCGTCCTGGCCAATGTCCTTCGCGGCTCGTGGCTTACCAATCAGTTCACGATGCAGGCAATGGACTTCGTAGACCTGACGCAGAGTGTGTAGCCTGTACTGAACAGGGTTGAGCTTGAACGCGGACGTACTCAGCTCCAGCCTGTTGTTGAGCCGCATTTCGTCATAGGCATCCAAGATTTTTCCCAGTTGTCGCTGAATGGTGCGCCTACTCAGCTTAAGCGGGATGTCCACCCAGATGTGATCCGCCGCCATGTGGTGTGTAGGGCGCTCTTGGGGACGCCTCACCACCTCCGTAACTCTGGGGAACTGCTCTCGTTCCCTAAACACCCAACTGCCGCGATCGATCCACCACTCATCGAAGGTGCAGTCGTGGACATCGCCGAAGGCTCGATACACCCTTGCCAGTTCCCTGTCCTTTGTAGCGGCCCTGTGCAGTTGGGAGGTCTGGCAGACCAGCCAGTAGTCCTTGCTCAGGCGCAGGAACTCCCACCACCACCGGTGCACCCCTTCGCGTACTGCCTCTAGTGAGTCTTCTGCGTTGCGAAAACGCAGCCTTGGCGCCCCCCGCAGCCTTGGTATCCCCTTGAGCAGATGCTCCGGTATTTGATTCGAACTTGACTCATCCATTTATTAACTATTGCTATGCATGTCGGCACGATAGCCGGTTAAGCATAAATGATTCATCCCATCGCAGCAACACAAACACCGAAGTTGCTGCGATGGCCGCAGCGGTGCGGTCCTCTTAACCAGCATTCAAGGAGAAACCAAATGCAAAACGCCATCATTCTCGCACCCGCTCAGAACGTCCTTACCTCCGCTGCGCAGCAGCTGGCAACTGCCCCTGTCGTGAAAAACGACAGCAACGAAGCAGCATTCCCGGGCATCAAGATCAATTCCATTTCTGCTCCTGCTGCGGTGCATTCCGACAACACCACCCTGACGGCCATCGCTAAGCTCAAGGCGATGGAGGCGTCCCGTTATTCCTGGGAAACCACCGAGCTGGCCGCCTCCAACAAGCGCCTTTACTCGATCCTGCTCAGCGCCTACAGCTACTACTGGATCATGAAGAATGACTCCAGCAAAGACGTTCGAAAAGAGCATGGCGAGACCCTCGACACGTTCATTGCGGAGCGTGGCTACACCTTCATGCCCAGCACGCATGACATGACCCGTGTGATCAAGTGCGTGTTCGGCGTGGACCGGCGCCGCGTCAGCGCTTACAGCGTTGCCCTGCGTGAAGCCCTGCGTCAGGAAGTTACGCCTGATGACCTCGTGGCCTTCATCGAAGAAAACGGCGGCGTGGAGCAGATCCGCCTGGGCGGCACTAAGCCGCTGTCTGCCAAAAAGCGCGCGGAGAAGGTTCAGGCTGAGGTCACCAATGCGGAGCTCGGCGTGATCAAGATCGACCCCAAGCTCTACGGCGGAAATGCTGAGTGGACTGACAAACAGGTTGTGATCGTTGCCACCTACCTGCCCACCGGTGAGTTCCAGGTCAATGCCGTGGTCAAGCATGACTCCGCTGTGAACGCTGCGCTTGCGGGCTACTACAGCCAGAAGGAAGCGAAGAAGCGTGCCGAAGCGAAGGCCCTGCGTGATCTCGAGGTGGTGGCGGAAAAGCAAGCCGCCGAGCAGCAGAAACACGAAGAGAAGAAGGCGCAGGAAGATGCTGCGCGAAAGGCCAAGGTGGAAGCTGAGCGCGCTGAAGACGCGCGTCAGCTCATGCAAGAGGCTCACCTCAATTCGATCCTTGAAGCTGTGCCCGCCTAACTCAGCTGTGGGAGAGGGGCTATCCCCTCTCCCCATTGCACACCAATCATTTACCTGGAGATATTCATGAACGGACTGACCCCGAACTGCATCGACGACTTCATCTTCTCTAACCCTGACGAGCGGGATCTTTTGGAGATGATCCTTACGCGGAAAATGCCTTTCCCGCTGGGCGGCAAGACTGGCATCTTGCTGCACGGAATCTGGGGCACGGGCAAGACCACGCTGGCGCAGCTCCTGCCTGAACTGATCGAAGTCGCCTACGAGGGTACGTGGAACATGGCGCAGGGCGTTGGGCAGATGCCTGCACCCACCACTAGCCACACCCAAACGAAACTCTTCCGCTGTGGAGGCGGTCTGAGTAGCACTGTGATCAAGCAGACCGTTGAGGCTATCAGTGCGACGACGGCGATCTATCACCAGTCTGGCCACCATTACTTCGTGATTGATGAAATGGATCGTCTGAACCTCGGTGCTCAGCAGAGCCTGCGCACGACGATGAACCTGGAGCGTTGCATGTTCTTCTGCACGACAAACAACCTTTCGGCCATTGATCAGGGGATCATCAACCGCTGCCATCTGATCGAAATGAATCAGGCCACGAATCTCAGCGCCTACCTGCCGCTGGCCAGCACGATCCTGACTAGTATGGGCGTGGCACCCACTGCGGTTCCCACCACTTCCCTGACGGGCCATGCAAAAGCCGCGCGTGGCTCCATGCGTAACTTCGTTAACAGCGTGGTCCTCACCGGTATCCAGCAAGGCGGGAGCTTGCGCCTCTAACCACTGTCATTTTTCACGACACCTTCAACCAAGCCCGCCTCCAAGCGGGCTTGGTTTTGTAATGGAGAGAAGTATGAATTCCGAAAACGCTGGTGACGAGTTTTCCATCGTGTAACTCGCCGTAATGGCGTCTACCGGTTGCGCTTCGTTCCGAGACTTCGGCTGTGCGGTGATCAAGGCTGCAAGTCGCTAGCCTTGAAATGTCCGGTTGCCCAACGCAGCTGTCGTTTAACACAGCGGAAGTCCGCCTGATTTCGGCATTCAGCCCCAGCGCCGCACACAAACGGAGCCAATTCCGACAATAGGTCGGTGGCGTGACTGGGTAATGTTCACTCAAAATGAACGCAGGTCCCGAAAAAGACGTCGCTGTTGTCCATAAACGCAAAGGGCTTCTCTTTTCCCTGCCGGTATTCATCAACCACTAAAACCCAAACAAGCGAGCCAGGTCTTGGCGACAGGGTGGTGACGGCCTTGAACGAATTATCCTTTGAGCCATGGTCGACAACGATCGGCCGCGCAGCATGGCTTGAATTTTGAAGGCCGGCTGGCCCTGAAATTACGCCAGTCGTGCGATTAACGGAAAACTGCTTTCCGATTAACCTCTGCCGATACCAGGTCTCATGGTCCGCTGCGCTCGCCATTCGCTCAACGCGGCACTTGTAATCCTGCGCATTAGCTCCCATAGAAAATAAAGAAGCCCCGAGTAAAACGGTTTTTGCGAACCGAGTCGTCATCTCAGCCTGCCTTCAATGTAGTCTGCTTCGGATTAGCATCTCGTGGATCATCGCCTTACTCAGGATAGCTGTCGCTGGACGCAGTACGCGATCGACTGCAGCAGTCGCGGTACACATATGATGATTACAACTTACCGGCCATCGTTTCTTAGAGGCGGTTTCCGTCCGAGCTCGATTAAATCATACCTCACGCAATCGCATTCAACATGAACACCGGTCGCGCTGAGACGCGATGGAGTCGGGAGCTCAACACGAAATCCAATTTCGACCCTACGCACCTGAATCAGTCCTGGTCTTGGCGCAGTAGTGTGAAGCATGATGAACAGTGATCTTGATAACTTCCTGATCCCTAGCTGGGGCGCGGAGCCTGTTCGATGATCAACCCTAGAATATTGTTATGCCGGGATTAGAAAACTAGTTGAGCATCAGTACCTGTAGATGTACCATTACCAAAACGGAGATTGCCCCATGCCAACATTATCCCTCGGCAGCGTTAATAAGCGCCTAGCCAAACTTCGAGCTCAGGCGGCTAAAATGGAGGCTACGCAGTCCGCCGCAAAAAAGCGATCAGTTGCGAGGGTAGTGGCCTTGATGAGGAAACTCGGAGTGTCGATGGTTGATTTAAAGACTATCGATGCGAAGGGGGCGAGGTTTACTCGTAAGAGCGAGAAGAAAGCAGCAAGCAAACGAGCAACGCAACCTGTAGCGATCAAATACAGGCACCCTTCGACAAATGAGACGTGGACGGGAAGAGGAAAGCCGCCGAAGTGGTTGTCGGCTGAGATTGCAACCGGAAAGTCGAAGGAAGATTTTCTGATTTAGGTAGCCTGACCAGCGGACGGATAGCTGGTGGCTCAAAAAACAGAGTAGCAAATCGCGACATCGAAAAAAAGCGCCGACCGCCGGACGATCCAGGATTCGCAATACCGCTGATCGGGCCAAACAAAACCGAACTCTCGATTTCCTTGCCGGACCGAACGCTATTGGCGAGGACACTGGCCATACTCGCCCCGAGTTCCTGCCACGGCATACGCGAAGCAAGAGTTGCCAGCGGGTGCCGACGATCGATCATTTGACCGAGCCGGCTACGAAAGAAATCGGCTGCGTCCGTCATAGGAAAACTCCCAGAAAATTGGGGGTGGAACGCGAAAAACCGAAAGAAATCATAGCCGAAATATGCCAAATTATCAATATAAATCAATGGTTTAATGGAATATCAGGGCGGCTATGTGAACTTTCTTCAAAAAGCATTTGATAACAGTTACACAGCGCGGAAACGCCCGAAGGCGACAGGAAGACGCATTCTCCGCAGCTATCGTACGCAATCCTCTTTAACCAGCTTCGAATACGCTAACGCTTCATCGCCTCCCGACAACTCAACAAGTACCGCCCATCGCCTAACTCGAGTCTCGTCAGCACTCTTAGCGGGAAGTCCCATTCGGCAACGAACAATCAAGTCATCACCAAAATATTCGGCTTGCCTCTCTCGCGCCGCCAGCAAATCCGCGTATTGTTTCGCGTGATGGACATCAACGCCACCCATCGATTCTCCGAGGTTGGAGTCCGATGTTAAATCTGAACCGTCACTTAAACTTGAATCTTGCGAAATCGTCGATTTCCTGGGGGGGATTAAACTCTGAGTTGTAGTCGGCGAACGCACGATGTTTACGTCAGACAATTCAGCCCCTTGTATCACTTCAGGTCTTATTCGGATCCCATTTTCATTTATCGCCCGTTCAGGCGGCGCCTTAGACCCCTGGTCATCTTTCTGATTAGGCGCCCCCTTGGAGACGGAATGGGTTGAAAGTCCAGAAACAAAACCATTTCCAAAGGCCCGATAACTTTCGATATCAAAAACAAACAACACAAATCCATATATAACAATCGAGTAAAGACCGGCAAACAGATCGCGATGCGCAAACTGTCGTCCGCTTGAAGAAACGTTTCGCCCCTTGCCCCACTCTGTCGGAAAGAAATACCGAACAACGATAACCAAATAACCCGGCCAAAAGACGAGATAAAGCAATATCCGCATGTAATTTTACAACCTTAGATAAACTTATCCAAAATCCCGCACCCCAACGCAAGGGAGATCATATGCCGAGAGATTCGCAAATTTCACGAAAAATTAATTAATTCCCACCTGGCCACCGAAAGTCCTGCACGTTCGGCAGCGTCCTCTATGTAACCAAATTTTCTTCGGTGATCCTCGATTGAATTTACGCACCCCCAAGCGAGATCATCATTGCGTTTCGCATTTGTTGCCCGCAGAACGACCCTGTCCACTGGGCAGATCCTCGGTTCGCCGACATCCCCTAGGCACCATAGATGTTTGATGAATACGGCAATACTTTTTTGAGCATGCGAGACGCGGAACATAGACCCGTAATGGTTACCGTTTAAAAAAGCATCTTTGAATCGCAAGTTCATATCGG
This sequence comes from uncultured Bordetella sp., assembly GCA_964556335.1. Classification (GTDB taxonomy): domain Bacteria; phylum Pseudomonadota; class Gammaproteobacteria; order Burkholderiales; family Burkholderiaceae_A; genus Hahnella. The sequence continues at coordinate 5,857 of CAZKWK010000072.1, forward strand.
ACTTAAGGCCCTCAATAAGTACCTCATATTCGCGAACGCTCACGTCCTTCCTAAATTGTTTGCCCGCTTCGAATAACCGGTCCCGCCAATAGCCCCTGATTTCAGCGCGACCCCGAAAATTCACGGTTTCGGAGTAAAGTAGATTACGTTGAACAGCTGCATTTATCGCCTTGGCCAACCCTTCGTTGACACTCCTCTTGGGGTTGTACTTATCCAGAAACGCAGCTTTCTTAACCTCAATTAGATTCATTTAGAGCTTCTCAGTCCATAGGTTTATTATTTCAACGCATTTCGGAATTTCGCAGCGAAAAGTGCGGCACGGGCTTACAACCGCGAACTTGGTATCGGATCGGGTGGTTCTCACCGGCTATCGGCTGACGCACAAAAAAACCGCCATACGCGATTACAGATGACGAAATTCTATTATTCCTCCGACAGATCCCAAGCAACATCAGCGAGTACCTGCGCGCCTGCAGACGCGTCACTCGGAGTAATGTATCGGAGACCAAGACCTCTCAGCGGCACCGCTAAAATACCTGTACGGTCGAAGTAGTGTGGCTGATAGTTGAAATAGCTCATCTCCCTCGCCACGATGGGAAATTCCCTAAATTCGGCGGCAAGCCTTATTTTTTCCAGGATCGAATCGTCGAAGTGCTTGGGAGGGTAAGAATTTATAGGGGTCAATCTGACAGCGCATCTAGTATTGGCTCCGCTACATATTTCAGAGAGCCTAGCGCTAAAATTATTCAGCCAGTTGGAGTCATCGCTAAACTTTCTGATCCAACCATGCACGGAAGGCGAGAGCTCAGGCTTTGATCCTTGTTCTCCGTCGATCTTTTTGGAACTCGCCGTGACGAGATCGTGCGCACGGTCCTCAGTGATGTACCCATACCCGGACGTTGGCGTGTTTGGAATAGTTATCCACGAATTTATTCCCCAACGGACCCCTTCCGATGCGCGGTCTATGGCTCGTTTTATTGGGTTTGCACAAGCCTTTGCACTCAAACGCCTTTGATTGTCATCGTCTCTGAGAGACGTAGAGACTTCAAGGATCTCGATGTGCCAGTCGTAGCAGCCGCCAATACCGGGAATTATGCCGATAGTCTTTTCTTGAGATTGTTCTCGGCCCACTTCCATCGCTTGCGCTTCCAAATAAGCGGAAATCGGGTAACCTAAGGGCAGTTGCTCATGATTGTTATCGTCGCTAAGCAGATTTTCCAGTGCTTCCCGCACTGTCACACCGTCGGCATCCTTCAATGCGAGCACTTCACTAAGCTGCAATTTTCCAGCGAACAGATTTAAACCAAGGTTCCCTGGCTTAAAACGACTCTCGACTCCGTTTCCCCAGGACACGAGATCAATTCCCCGGCGAGGTTTACGACCGGTCTCTGAAATTGCACGCAACGCAGCAAGTCCCGCCGCCAATCCGTACGCTCGCGACCAGTCGTGCTCAAAATACATGGTGTTTATCGAGGAGCCTAACAGCACTGGAGGGAGCGTCTCATCACGACCAGGTAAACGTAAAAAGAAATTGCCACCCGCATCTACTGCGGTTGATGCGCCAATCTCTCGCCCCCACTCAGAAGCCAGTCGACGAGCGGCAATCTCCTGAGTTGAGAACGCCAAGCGGGTAATACTCGTCCCGCTTGCACCGCAAAGTGCCAACTCTGCCAAGTCTTTATACAGGCGAAAACCGTCGATGCGCGTCGATAGGGCCATTCACAATCTCCAACGCAATATAGTTACCGGGTATTAGGATTGAAAGATGTGTCTAAGGGCTAGGATTCAAAATTTGGCCTATCTATTTGCTTGAATTCAGTAACCCCAAGCTCTTAAGCCTCTGCGTTTCCAATTATATGATATCGCCCAGATATACCTTCCGATTTATAGTCGAGGCGAAATCGCAAGTTTGGGAATTTGGATGCTAAGGCGTGAACAATCGGCTCCGGCGGACTCCACGCGCTGTTAAAATAGTAAACTGTCATTGAGGCGGTTTCAGTTGGCCCTCCCATCGCTTCTTGGGCGTTCCATTTCGTACCCCAATTCGCCTCACACCAATCAAGCCAATTGTCATATCCATATCGACTCTTAAGTTCATCTAGTCGACTTGCTTCGTCATCCGATATCGCCAAACCAAGATAAAACTTGAGAGTTTCATCGTCCCAGTTGTTTTCCTGTGACTTTTTCAGTACGTCAGACACACTCTCCGGTCGGGGGGACTGAGTGTTGACCAGTTCATCAGGGATTTGCACAACGAAATTGAAATCGAACGATGGAGGATCACCATCCTCCTTGGGATGTCTTTCACTAATAAACTGAGCGAGCGCCTCGGTAAATTTGAGGCGACTAAATTTATTGCCCTTTATTTTTAAAGTACACGAAACCCAATTTGGCATCTATCGCTCCTGCTTCGACATAAGATAACTGACCGGCGTTAAGTTTGAACGTCTATTAATCTAAAAATGGGTCTAGGGACATTTCTCTTTAGTCGCCCCTGGGTTTCAATTAAACCACTGATTTATATTGAGAATTTTGAATATTTCGGCTATGATCTATCCTGGCTTTTTGCGTTCCTGACGGCCGTGCCACGCAACAAATCGTCTGTTGACCCGACGCTTTGCATGCGGACCCATCCAACGAGTGGCGTGTTAAACGACACCCCATCGCCCGCCATACCATCACCCAGCCAGCCGACCTGCCGCCATCGTTGCCGACAACTTCGAATAGTGCTGCTCAAGCATCACAACCGATGTACCCATCTGCCTTGCCAGCGTGTGAATGTCTGTTCCCGTCAGCAATTCCGCAGTGGCATAGGTGTGACGCAGGCTGTACAGCGTACGCACTTGACCGTGACTATCCCGTAATAACTGACAATCAGTCAATAGCCGTCGAAACACCGCATTGAAGTGATACGGCTGTTCGCCTGTGCTGAAACGGAACAGTCGATAGGGCAACTTGGCGGCCAACACTGCGTCCAGTGTCTGCCCCTGACACTGGGCATCACGCAGCAGCATTCGTTCCAACACCCCCACCGCTTCGTGTTTGGCAATCAGCCACCGTGCACCCGTTTTCCCGCTGACACGCAACCGCAGGAACTTATTGCCGCTTTTGTCGGTATGCCAATCCCAGTGCTGCCATTCGACACGCATTGCTTCAGTCCCGTGCCGCATTCCCGTCATCAGCAACAGCTCCACATAGTCACGCAGCAGCAGACGCATTTCTGCTTCAATGGGTTTTCGCGTCTTGGCGGCAGACCATGTCCGCATGTAGTCGCGTAGTTGCACGATTTCATCGGCGGTAAAGCCTGGCCTCGCTTGGGTTCGTCGTCCGCGTACGGGCAACTTGGGAATCGCAGTTGCTGCAGTAATCCACCCGCGTTCCAGTGCAGTCTGCTGTATGCGATTCCACGCAGCGGCGTAGGTCAGCAGCGTGCTGTGTGCTGGTTCGTGCCCAATCTGCTGGTTTCGCCACTGCTCAAACTCTGTGACTACACGGTGGTCGATACGGTCAAAGTATCGGTTGCCAAAGAACGGCAGCAGGTAGCGTTCGATGGCTGAGCAGTAGTCAGCGTAGATACGCTTACCCGTTCCCGCTGCCAGTGCTGTACGCAGTTCAACCAGAGTGGCTTCGGCAGCGTCGCGGAAGCGTCGTGCAATTGGTGCCAGCCCGTTGCGTTCGCGGAACCGTGCTTCGTCGTAGAGTTCACAGCCACGCCGTGCCGCGTCCACGAGATTTCGTTGCTTGGTGCTGAAACGCTGCCACGCACCGTTCAGCAACTTATACCGACACTGCCAGACGCCACTGTCGGGACGCTTGTACAGCACTACATCTCCATCCCTGTAGTAGTGGATGGGTACAGCCACCGCTGTAAGCACTGCAGGTGCAGTGTCGGCGTCGGATTTTTTAAGGTGAGGGGGCTGGGGCCAGGAGATTTGCGTCTGCTTGATGCCCGCAGTCATTTAGGTACAGGCAGGACAGTTCAGACGCAGCAGTGCTGGAACGTCGCAAGTGTGGCGACGCTCGCACGCCGTGTCGAAGTGTGCGG
>CAZKWK010000073.1:0-9900 GCA_964556335.1 uncultured Bordetella sp.
CCGACGACCTTCGTACCCTTCCCATCACAAGCCTGGCAGAGCACCTGCGCGCGGCGCGGCAAACATGCCATGCCCTGCTCGACTGCTTTGGTACCGCGCTTAATAGCGAGCAACTGGCAGTCCCGTTCAAAGAGAACCTCAATCCCCCACTCTGGGAGTTTGGTCATGTCGCCTGGTTCACCGACTATTGGATCGCGCGTAACCCCCAACGTACCAAAGGAACCCGATACGCGGTGACCGAACACCTCCCATCTACCCTCGCCCCGGCCGACGGCCTCTTCAATTCTGCGACGGTGGCCCACGAGACGCGTTGGCAACTCCCCCTTTTAGGCATTAAAGGCATACATCAATATTTACGGGAAGTGGCACTACGTACAGAGGAATGTCTTAGTGCGGATATCGCCGCAATGAAGTTATCCGCATCCGGTGTGGAGGATGAAGGTCAGCCCTTCGAGGACACAAGCTACTTTTATCGGCTGGCGCTGGCCCATGAAGACATGCACGCCGAAGCCTTCTATATGACGGCCCAAGATCTGGCCTTTCCACTCCCCGGGACGACGAATCCCCCTTGGAAACACCCCGCAGAGTCCGAGCAAAAAAAATCCCGCGTGGCGCGGGAGAACGCGACAAGAACGCAGATCGCCATTCCGGCGACGTCCGTCCACCTTGCCCCACCCACACAGGGCTTTTATTTTGATAACGAGGCCAGCGCGCTCATTACGGAACTTCTACCGTTTGAGATTGATGCCCAGCCAATAAACCACGGGGAATACGCCGCTTTTATTGAAGACGGCGGATACCAACGTGCGGAGTTCTGGACAGCAGAGGGCTGGGCACTACGGAACCAGCGAAACCTGTCGGGACCAAAGCATCTCTCGCTTTCCGACGGAAAAATCTACAGACAGTGGTTCGGGCAGACCCATGAAGTGCCCACCTGGTTTCCGATGATGCAGGTGAGTCTCTACGAGGCGCAGGCCTGGGCGCGATGGGCGGGAAGGCAACTGCCTACTGAAGCTCAGTGGGTTGCGGCAGCACAGGCTGCGCCGCACGACTTTCTCTGGGGCTACGTCTGGGAATGGACCAACACGGTCTTCCTCCCATTTTCTGGATTTGTTCAGCACCCCTACAAAGAGTATTCCGTGCCTTGGTTTGGCGACCATCAGGTACTAAAGGGCGCCTCATGGATTACCAATAACCGTCTTCGCAACCTACGACTCCGCAACTTCTACAAACCCCATCGGGCCGATGTCTTCTCAGGCTTTCGTACGGTCAACAATCAGCTGTAGCAATCGCTCGGGCCCTGCGAGAGATTTGCGACTCCACCTCCGTTCCGTCGCAAATAACCCCCGCAGACCCTCGGGCTGAAGGCGTGATGGAGAGCAGAATAGGCCGGGGAGCACATGAGCGGGCGACCGGCGAGCGTGCCTGCCTTTCGCGAGACGGCGACCGATCATGAGATAGACCGGCCAATGAGAATCGCACTTAAGGGCGTGCGACGAATACCGCGAATCCCTTGCGAACGTCTTGGAACACCCCCGTCACCGCATATCCCGCACGCGCAAGCAAATCTGTAAAAGATGCGACCGTGTACTTGTAGGAATTCTCTGTATGAATCCACTGGCCCTGTGCAAAAGAACGCGCGCCACCCGGCCACGCTACGGAGAGGTCGCGACGGGCCACCAGATGCATCTCGATGCGACTCTCTGCCGCATTAAAGACCGCCCGATGTTGCCAGTCGTGAATCGAGAAATTAGAATGCAGGCGCCGATTAAGGTGTAACAGCATGTTCCGGTTGAAAGCCGCGGTCACCCCCAACGGATCATCATAGGCGAGCTCAAGAGCGGCAGGATCCTTCACCATATCTACCCCAATAATCAACCCCCCAGCCCCCCCGTCGCGAATAAGCCCCCGCAAAAACGCTTCGGCCTCTGACGGATGAAAGTTGCCAATACTCGACCCAGGATAGAAATAGACCCGCGGCTGATCCGGCGGCACCATCGCCTGGATGGCTTCAGCAGACAGCCCCTGCGAAAAATCAATGCCCAGCCCTTCGACGGCGAGCCCTGGGAACTCCCGGCGTAAAGCCTCGAGGCAGTTGCCCATAAACTCTACGGAAATATCCACCGCCAGGTAGTGCAAAGGCTTGAGCACTGGGATAACCCGCGCGGCTTTTCGGCAACTGCCCGCACCCAGATCAATCAAGCACGAATCCGACGGCAAGCCCGCAACAATCTCCGGCATCGACTGGCCAAAGATCTCGGCCTCCTGACGCGTTGGGGTGTACTCCGGTAACTCCGTAATCGCCTCAAAGAGCCTGGCACCGAGCGCGTCGTAGAGATACTTCGGCGAGATATGGGGCTGTGATGCCACAAGCCCCGCAGCCAACTCGGCCCGAATCGCGGCCAGATCTTCTTTATAAATCTGCATCAGAACCAGAACCCCCCAATGACCGCCCCCAGGAGCACCACCAGCCATGGAGGAAGACGCCAGAAAACCAAAGCCACAAAGGCCAACAGTGCCAGAGCCATGTCTTGCGGCCAGGCCACTGCACTCACAAAGACCGGGTCATAAAAGGTCGCTAAAAGTAGGCCGAGAACACCGGCATTGACTCCCCCCAGGGCGGCCCGGGCCCGGGGACTCTCACGGACAGAGACCCAGAAGGGTAAGACCCCCACGAGAATGATAAAGGCGGGGAGAAATGTGGACACAAGCGCCAGCAATCCGCCCGCCCAGGGCGTCATCCAGCCAGCAGCAGGCCCCGAAAGCGAGGCACCCAGAAACGCCGTGAAACTAAAGAGCGGGCCAGGCAACGCCTGTGTTACACCGTAGCCCGCCAAAAAGATGTCGTTACTGATCCATCCGGCAGGCACCAATTGGCCCTGCAAAAGCGGCAGGAGCACATGGCCCCCGCCAAAGACAAAGGCGCCGGCACGATAAAAAACATCGAGTACCGTTGCCCAGCCCGTCTGCACCGTGGCCGCAAGGAGCGGCAGCAAAAAAAGCAGCGCGAAGAAAAGGAACAGCCAGACAGATCCCGCGCGACGACTCAGGGGAAATGAAAAGACCGACGACGACGGCTGGGGGATTGGCTTCAGAAGCCATAACCCGACCAGTCCACTGGCGAGAATAATCATCCACTGGCTGGAGGCCGCAGCAAAAAGAAGTGCACCACCTGCAGCAAAGACCATAATTCCTGCACGTACCGCATCGGTACAGATCGATCGGCCCATTCCCCAGACCGCCTGCGCAACAACGGCCACCACCACAATTTTCAATCCCAAGAGAATTCCCGTGGGAACAAGAGAACCGAAGACAGAAAGGCCCAACGCCGCACCGATCATAATGAGGGCAGAGGGCAGTGTGAACCCCAGCCAGGCCGCGGCCGCGCCTGCGTAGCCTGCGCGGGATAACCCAATTGCCATGCCGAGTTGGCTGCTGGCTGGCCCAGGTAGAAACTGACAGACCCCCACAAGCTCTGTGAAAGCCGCATCAGTCATCCAGCCACGCCGCGCAACAAACTCCTGCCGAAAAAAAGCGATATGGGCGACCGGGCCGCCGAAAGAAGTCAGTCCGAGCTTAAGAAAAATCCAGAGAAGGTGAAGGGGCGAAGACACCTGGGCATTTTAGGCGTAATCGTCATGATCACTACCGCACGAGCTTCGGGTAGCTGACAATCAACGGCGGACCCACCCCACCGGTGCCGGTAGTGTCGCACTCGGTCTTCATCTGTACCCGCACGTTCGGCTTAGAGCCCCCATCGGCTGAGAGAATCCGAATGCAGGCAAATGCCTGAATCTGCGACCATTGGCCTGGCTCAGGGTCGTCAATGACCGCCACAATGACCTCGTCACACGCACCTCCAGACGTACCGACACAGGTCTCGAGGAGTCTGGATAGGGCGTTATAGACTGTGTTCATAACACCTGTGGGCAACCAAACATCGTCACCAATGCGTAATGGCTCGCTATTGCGGGTCTCAAGAAGGCGCCGCATGCCACTTGCGCTGTTATCGACGGTGGCATAAGAGGTCCAGAACCCTTGTAACGTGCCACACGGTGGAGTCTCAAAATTCTGGCCGAGCTGGAAGACGTAGGGTGCGCCAGTTACGGGATCAATGACCGGGCCGGCAGGGCTTGCAGAGGCATTCCAAAAGTGCACAAAGAGGCACCGACTCATCACAAACGGAAAGAGTGTCTTGGCGGCCACCTCCCCGACCCCCGAAACCACAGACACCGCAGTAGCAGATAACTCCACTGGCTCCAGGCCAATCACGCCTCCGAAGGCGGGGACAAAGGGGCCGCGGTTCTTTCCAGGAATCTTGCGCAGCGTAACCTGCACGGCCGGATAGTCTTCAAATGAGATACCAGCATCCGAAGGAGGTTTGATCTCCGTAGGCGTAGACGGATGCCAATAGCCTGTGGTTACCTCGACATCCTCAATCGACGCGCCCTCGGCGTAATAGAGCCGTCCAATCTCCGTGGCCTGCGCCTCTGCGGTGGACCAGTCGGGCCCCACCCCTTGGGAAAAAAGACTGCGTGCCCCAGACAGCGCCGAAGACTCCGCCGCCACCTGCAACTCGCTCTTGATGCGAAAGACATTGGCCAGGTCGACCGTCAGAACGACCACCGGAATGAACAGCAGAACCAGAAACAGCCCGATGACCGCAAAGCCGCCCTCTGGCGGGCTACGAAACGACCCTTTACTCATAGCGCATCACCGCGGAAGACGTTACCACCATGGGCCCAGAAAGCCCTGTCATCAACCGCCCCAGACCAAGCCCCGGATACTCATGTCGAATCGTGACCCGGAGACGATCGGACTCACCAACGACCTCAGGCTTATCGATATCAATGGTCGTACCAAGCGTGGAGTAAAAAAGAAGACTCTCCTCCAGATAGGCCCGGGTTGCTGTTTCGATCTCTGCCTCCGTCATCCTTGGGGTACGTGCAAGGATTCCCGTACGAACGGCATCACGACTCGCATAGGTCAGAATCGTCTTGTTATAGAGAGCAACCCCCGTCTCTGCCATGCCCCAGACCAGAAGAAAGATTAGCGGAAGAATCATGGCAAGCTCCACCATCACTAGACCACGTGGTCCTTTTTTCTCTCTCTTCAATCGACTACCAATCGCCGCCAACAGTGCAACACTACGCATGACATTCCTCTCTGTTATCGCGTACCAACGCCAGGAAAATTTTCGAGGACCGAGAGTACGGCGGGTCCAACCAGAACGAGGAAAAGCGCAGGGAAGAGAAAGAAGACCAGAGGAAAGAGAAGCTTGGTACCAATCTTCGCGGCCCGCTCCTCGGCCTTTAGCCGTCGCTGCAGGCGCAACTGTTCTGACTGCACCTTCACCGCCTCAGAGAGGCTCGTACCAAAGCGATCGGCCTGGGTAAGGGTAGTGACCACATTGGTGACATCGCGTAAATCGATGCGCGTAGCAAGGTTCTGAAAAGCAATGGTCCGAAGTACACCCGAGCGCAACTCCAGACTCAGACTGCGAAACTCTTGATGCAGTGGGAGACAGGGCTTCTTAAACTCATCACCTACCCTTTGAATTGCAGCATCAAGCCCCAAACCGGCTTCCACACAGATCATGATGAGATCGAGAGCATCGGGAAAACATCGCGCAATACGTTGCTGCCGAAGACGCATGCGCCAGCGCAAAAATAATACGGGCAGATAAAACCCTGCCGCCGCAAAGAAACCCGCCGCGAAAATCCAAATGAGTCCGTTCAGGTCAACGCGCGACAGCAAGAGCGCAGAGATGCCAAGAAGAGGAAAAATCACAAGACCGATCAGGCGGCTACTGATGAGTCGCAGCGGCGTAGCGGCGTCGAAGAAACCCGCGCGCTTACACAGCAGTGCTGTCTCTTGCATGAGGGCTCTGCGTCGATCAGCAAGCGCCGCGCCAGTCAAACCCTCGACCCATCCGGTTGCTTTTCGACCCATCTGCAGCAGGGCGTCGGAGATCTTCCGGCCCCCAAGATCGATCTGCTCATTGACAGCAACCAGCAGCCGGATAGACCGTAAGCGACGCTGCGCTAATGGAAGGCCCTGCACCAGAACATAGTACGTGGCCGTAGAGATCACAACGAAGAGTGCAAAAAGCCCAATCAATACCGCGTAATTCATCTTTCCAATCCTTTCTAGACTTCCGCGCGGGTCAGCCAGGCCATCCAAAGAAGACCAAAAACCGCCATGACCACCATCACCTTGACAAGGAAGATCCCCTGGGGAGTCGTCCAGAGAACAGAGATGAACGACGGGTTGAGGATGTAGAGCACAGAGCCCGTCGCAACAGGCAAGGCCGTGAAGATCCACGCAGCAAGACGTCCCTCCGCCGATAGGACCCGAATCGTATCTACGAGCTTCTGTCGCTCTCGTACCAGGGAAGCCAGGTTAAACAGAAGGTCAGACAGCCGTCCCCCCGTCTGCATGTGAATGAGCACGGCGGCAACAAAGAACCGAATGTCGGGGGTGTTCACTCGGTCCGCCAAGCGCTCCATGCCTAGTCGCACGGTCGCGCCGAAACTGATCTCCTCTGCAGTAAGCCGAAACTCTCCGGCGATCGGTTCCTCAAGATCCCTTCCCACCATGCGCAGCGCGACAGAGAACGAGTGCCCCGCCTGCATAGCCCGGGCCAGTGCATCGAGCGCAAAGGGGAGCTGCAGCTGAAAGGCCTGCCGTCGTCGTCTCCGCGCATAGGCCACCGCCAACACGGGGACGAACATCCCAACAAGCGCCGCCACAAGGCACCCCCATACACCCACACCGGAGACAGCGGCGGTGAGAGCGGAGAGGCCGGCAGCCAGCAGTAGGACAAAGAGAAAAAGATCAACCTTGACATGAAATCCTGCCTGAACGAGCCAGTTCTTTATTCGCGGGAATAGCGCGAACTCCCTCAGCACCTCGTCGAGGGCGGGTAAAACACTGAGTCGCGTATCCAGTAGGAGCCCAGGGCTCTGGCGCATCGGTGGCGGGGTTCGGGCGAGGAGGCGAAGAAGCCGCTCCTTCTGCGCAGGCGTAATGCGGTCCAAGAGACGCCAGAGCGACCAGACAACGAGGAACACGAGCGCCTGAGCTAGTAAAAAGGCAAACGTGAGCACAAGAGGCGTAGAGCTAGCCATCGCGTTACGCTGCCCGTGCCTGAGTAAACGGCTGCACCACCGGCTCCTCAAAGAGAATATTCGGGACCGTGAGCCCGCGGATCTTCAGCTTCTCCATAAACCGCGGACGCACACCGGTTGGTGCAAATGTCCCCAACACTCCGCCCTCGGGATCTATCCCCTCTTGTCGAAACACAAAGATCTCCTGCATTTCGATCGTCTCGCCTTGCAGCCCCGTGATTTCTTGAATACTCACCACGCGCCGCCGACCGTCACTAAGCCGAGCCACCTGTATGACGACGGAGAGGGCTGAAACGATTTGCTGCCGAACCGGCCGAAGACCCAGGCCCAGACCCGTGAGTTCCACCATGTTCTCAAGACGAATTAGGGCGTCTCTCGGGGAGTTGGCATGAATCGTGGTCATAGAGCCGTCATGCCCGGTATTCATGGCCTGCAACATATCGAGTACTTCGGCCCCCCGTACTTCCCCAATAATGATCCGGTCGGGACGCATCCTGAGACTGTTTCTTACCAGCGCCCGTTGGTTAATCTCGCCACGACCTTCGATGTTGGGTGGGCGCGTTTCCAGACGAACGACATGGGGCTGCTGCAGCCGCAACTCCGCTGCATCCTCAATGGTGATAATCCGCTCTGACTCGTGTATGAATCCGGACATCACATTGAGGAGTGTGGTCTTACCACTGCCCGTGCCCCCTGATATCAGGAAATTGATTCGAGTCTTCACCAAGGCGTCGAGTAATTCCGCCATCGCAGGGGTGAGAGATCCGCGGGCAATCAGCTCATCAACCCCCATCGGCTCACGACCAAAGCGGCGAATCGAGAGCATAGGGCCATCGATCGCCAAGGGGGGAATAATCGCATTGACGCGAGATCCATCCGGGAGGCGCGCGTCGACCATTGGACTCGACTCATCGACCCGCCGACCAACACGAGAGACGATGCGTTCGATGATGCTAATCAGATGGTCGTTACCAGAAAAACGCACAGGCGTGCGGTGCAGGTGCCCTTCCTTCTCAACATAGACCACGTCTGGGCCATTGACCAGAATATCGGTCACGTGGGGATCCGCCATTAACGGCTCAATCGGCCCAAGCCCCAGAATCTCGTCTTGCACACTCCCCACCAGCGTCTCTAAGGCACCTGTATCCAGCGATACACCCTCGGACCGCACAATGTCTTTAATAAGACCTGCCAGTTCGCGTCGCAGGGCATGCGGATCGAGCTCTTCGACCTTCTTAAGGTCTAGTACCTGCATGAGCGCATCGTGCACCCGCAGCTTAAGCAACGACATATCCATGCTGACTCCGTGATAACTAAGGACGATCGATGGCAGGGGGCTGGGCAACAGCGCCCGTCTGATGCAAGGCGCGCAGGTATTGGCGAAAGGCCTCTCGCGCGGTCTCGCCATCAAGCCCTGTGCTGTACGGAGTAGAGCGCGATCCCCAAGGATGTAGGGTCTGCTGCGTAATCGCCCCACGAACCGAGGCACCGTGACGGGAGTCTTGTAACTGCTCGTACTGTGCGCATCCGGTGAGTCCCACCAGATATCCCACCAGAAGAAGACGATAAGGCTGAAGGAAAGCGGCTTTCATGAAGAACTCCAAGGGTTAAGGTTGTGGTGCAGAGGGTGCGATGGGCGTCTCGGAAGGCTGCGCGGATGGTGTGGGCTTAGCCGATACACCGGACTCCACGGGTCTTACAGGCGGCCGTGAGTCGCGGCTATTGGGGCCCGGGCCAAACAGAAACTCGCCACGACTCGGCAGTTGATACTGGTCGGTGGGCAGAGAGACCTTCTCGCTCATGGGACGAACCAGGCGCGGTGTCACGATGAACATCAACTCACTACGGTCGCTAATAAACTCACTACTGCGAAAGAGCGCCCCCAGGATAGGGATCTCCCCGAGAAGCGGAATGGCCGATACCGACTCGATTACGTTGTTCTTGATCAAGCCGCCAATCGCGAATGTCTGGCCATCTAAGAGCTGTACTGTGGTTGAGGCACGTCGCGTGGTGATCGTGGGCAACACGTTGACAACCCCCCCGACCCGAACCGCACTGCCCTCAGGCGCAAGCTCTGAGACCTCTGGCGTAACCTTGAGATGAATTTTTCCGCCTGACAGGACCGTCGGTAGAAATTTCAGGCCGACCCCATACTCACGCTCCTCTAGCCCAATGGAGAAGACCCCCGCCTCTCCGGACCGAGGAACAGGAATAAAGACCTTGCCGCCAGCAAGAAAGGCGCCCTCTTGGCCGCTCAAGGCGATGATGTTCGGCTCAGCCAAAATCTTGATGAGCCCGTTCTTGATCTCGGCTTCAAGGGATAACGTATCGCCCCCCTCAGTAAGTTTGATCGCGCCACCTGTTCCTGCTGGAATACTTGCAGCGCCACCCACAAGAAAATTTCCGAGCATGGAATAGCTGAAGTCACCGCGGGTTCCATTGATGCCGATCTGGGCACCGAGCTTATCTGTCAGTCGTTTAGAGACTTCGGCAACCTTGACCTCTAAAAGTACCTGAGGGGTATCCATCAGGCCCAACATATTGATGACTGGCTTACCGGTGTAATGCTCAGCAATCGACATGGCCTGGTGCACCCGCTGAGAATCCGAGATAACCCCTGTGAGGACGAGTGTTCCGCCTGCGGCATGCACCTGGATCTGCTCGTATGGGAGGAGTTCACGAAGCTTCTTCTGTAGGCCCCAGGTGTCAGCACCCACAACCACCTCGTAGAGCGAGACCCGTCCCTTCTTGGTCCAGACAAAGAGGTTGG
>CAZKWK010000074.1:0-9892 GCA_964556335.1 uncultured Bordetella sp.
GCGCCGCTCTGGGGGGCGCTAGACTCGGGCGAGCCAGCGGCATTACCGGAGCCTGCCCATGTCTAAGCCCCGGTACCGTATTGTGCTTACCGGGGCCTCAGGCGGTATTGGTCAGGCCCTCTGCCGTGTCTTGGCGCCCCAGGCAGCCCGCCTTTTTGTTGTCGGTCGACAGTCCCCACCGCTGCAGGCCCTTGCCCGCCAGTATGCAGACGGCGTGGTGGTGCCTGTCTGTGGTGATATCGCGGACCCCACCTTTGTCGATGCGCTGGCCCAAACGGTACGCGATCAGGGCGGTGTTGACCTCTTGATCAACAACGCCGGTGTGAGCACTTTTGGAAGTTTTGCAGAGATGGGAGGTGACCGCATCGCAGAGATGGTACAGGCGAACCTTCTTGGCCCTCTGCTGCTGACCCAGGCGCTTCTGCCCAGTCTGCAAGCCATGCCCGCTGCCCAGGTGATCAACATCGGGTCAACACTCGGATACATCGGGTATCCCGGCTATGCGGGCTACTGCGCCTCAAAGTTTGGGCTCCGCGGATTTACCGAGGCCCTTGCGCGTGAGTTAGCCGACACCTCGGTGCGGGTGCGACTCTTCTCGCCACGGGCGACGCAGACCACCATGAACTCCTCGGCAGTGCGCGCTATGAACCAGGCGCTTGGCAGTGCAGAGGATTCTCCCGAGGCGGTTGCTGAGGCCTTTCTGCGGTTTCTCGAGGCGCCGTCTGCTGACTTTCGTATGGGCCAGCCAGAGGCCTTCTTCTCCCGACTCAACCAGGTCTTCCCGCGTCTGGTTACGGGCAGTCTGCGCCGTCAGCTGCCCACGATTCGTACGTTCTTCTCTTCCCCCTCTTCCCCCCCTTCCACTTCTCCCCTTCGTACAACCAAGGAGTTACCACTATGAAACATCTACGATCTGTATTCTTTGCGCTGGCCGCGGCATCTTGGGGCTTGAGCCCTGCCTGGGCGGTACGGCCCGAGGTCAAGCAACTGCAAGACCAGTGGGCGGAGATTAAGTATCGCCAGCCGGCTGATCGACAGGAGGCACTTTTTGGGGATCTCGCTGCATCTGCGGAGAAGGCCCTCCAGGCCCTTCCTAATGATGCGGAGACCCTGATTTGGCACGGAATCATCGAGGGCTCGTATGCGGGGGCTAAGGGCGGCCTCGGGGCCTTGGGTATTGTCAAAAATGCCAAGCTCAGCCTGGAGAAGGCGCTCGAGCGCGACCCTTCTGCGCTCGATGGGTCTGCCTATACGAGTCTAGGGTCCTTGTATTATCAGGTTCCTGGCTGGCCGATTGGATTTGGCGATGATAAAAAAGCTGAGCAGTTTTTAAAGAAGGGCTTGTCTGTGAATCCGCAGGGAATGGATGCCAATTATTTTTATGGCGACTTTCTTTTTCGTAAGGGGCAGTTCCTGCAGTCTAAGGAGTATCTGCAGAAGGCGCTCACCGCACCCGACCGCCCTGGCCGCGCCCTAGCCGATGAAGGCAGAAGGCAAGAGATTCAGAAGCTGCTTGCGCAGATTGCCCAGAAGACACAGTGATTTGTACCGCCTGGAGTGCGCTTGAAAATATTGGTTGTTGAGGACGACCCACTCATTGCCAAGGGGCTCGAGACCGCCCTGGGCCGAAGTGCCCATCAGGTGCGGTGGGTTGCCGATGGACTGGAGGCGGGTCGCGTCCTGCGCAGTCAAGACTTCGATCTGGTAATTCTCGACCTGGGTCTTCCAAGGAGGAGCGGTCTTGAGGTCCTGGAAGATCTCCGCCGGTCTGGGTCGCTGGTACGAGTCCTCATTCTTTCGGCGCGCGATGCTACCCAGGATCGGGTTCAGGGCTTAGACATGGGCGCAGATGATTACCTCACCAAACCATTTGAGCTTGAGGAGCTTCTGGCTCGGGTTCGGGCGCTGGAACGTCGTGATGCGCACCAGGCCCGGAACACCCTTACACACGGCGCCTTGGTATTGGATTTGGAGTCGATGGAGGTACAACTTGCTGGGGTTGCCGTACCGCTGTCCCGACGGGAATGGGCGCTCCTTCGACTCATGGTGCAGCACCCCGATCGGGTCTATGCGCGTGCCCAGATCGAGCAGGCCCTCTATGGCTGGGACGAGCTCACGGAAAGTAATGCGATTGATGTACATATTCACCATCTGCGCCGAAAGCTCGGGTCGGAGGTGATTGAGACTGTACGAGGTGTTGGCTATCGACTAGGGCCTGCCCCATGCGGATGAGTCGTGCGTATTCTTTAAGACGACAGCTTCTCTTAAGCCTATCGGTCTCAATGCTTGCCATTTTTGGGGTGGTGGGTTACGCAGCCCATTGGGTGAGCCTGCATGAGGCCGAGGAAATTTTTAGTGCCCGTCTTGCTACTTCCGCGCGCGTACTGGAGTCGCTCGTGGCTCGGCAGTTGGAGACGGCGACTATCAGCAGCCCGATTGTGATTTCTCTGCCCGCCGCCCTGGAGCAGGCAGAAGACGATTCGGGTACGGAGGCAGGCCATCCTTATGAGGGCAAGATTGCCTTTCAGGTCTGGAACGATCAGGGGGTGATGCTTGCAAAGACCACCTCCTCCCCCTTAGAAATGCTGGGACCGATGACGCCGGGGTTCCATGACTACGTCTCCGATGCGGTCTGGTGGCATGTCTTTGCCTTGAAGTCAGGAGGGGTCTGGATCTTCGCTGCCGAGAAGCACGATGTGCGGGACGAAATGGCAGAAGATATTGCGGTGAGCATTCTTACCCCCTTAGTGGTGGGCGGGCTCACGCTGATCTTGTTTGTGCACTTCTTTGCGCTGCGGGCGATTAGGCCTGTGGAGTCTCTTGCCGACGCGATCTCTGGCCGCGCCCCCGACTCTCTTTTACCGATTCCCTTGGCGAACGTCCCGCAGGAGCTTACCCCCGTCGTACAGGCCCTGAATGACCTCCTCGCGCGTGTGCGATCGGCCTTCTCTCGTGAGAAACGCATGATTGATGCTGCAGCCCATGAGCTGCGCACGCCGATTGCCGCGGTGCAGCTGCATGTACAGAATGCGCTATTGGCGCCGACCGACCGTGAACGCGTGGACTCGATGGAATATGCACTCGCGGCCGCACGTCGGGTGACGCAGATGGCCGAGCAGTTACTCGTCTACAGCCGCGTCAGCGCCTCGGCTGGAATGGAACCGCTACAGACGGTTGACCTGGTGGCGGTAACGCGCGAAGTCATTCTCTTGATGCGGCCGCTTCTGGAGGAACGAGAGGTGGATGTGGTGGTACAGGCCGAGGGGCCCGTTGTCGTCTTGGCCGATCGTTCCAAGTTAGAGCGTGTAATACGTAATCTCTTAGAGAATGCGCTTCAGTACGGGCAGGCGCCAGGCCAAGTCGTTGTGCGGGCTGTCCATTTGCCCTCCGGGCTGCAGTGGTCGATTGAGAACGACGGCAGTCCTATTCCCGATACGGAGAAGGCAAAGATTTTCATTCCTTATTACCGGATGGTGGGCAGTGCAGGATTTGGAAGCGGCCTGGGGCTCTCGATCGTGCAGGAGATCGTGCAGCAATGCGGTGGCCATATCCACGTGGAGGACAGGCAAAAAGGGCAGGGTGTACGATTTGTGATTGACTTTCCGCACCCCGCCCATGACCAACCCCCTTCTTGAACACCATCGCCACGACGACATCCATGGTCATGCAGCGGCGAAGCAAGGCCTTAAGACCCTAGGCTGGGCGGTTTCGATTACGGCGGCATTTGCAGCCGTAGAATTTTTTGGCGCGCTCTGGTCTGGCTCCGTGGCACTGATGGCCGACGCCTTTCACATGGTGACCGATTCGTCTGCCTTGATTCTTGCCTTGGCTGCGCAGTGGCTTGCCAGTAGACCGCCGACGCTGCGTCAGTCGTATGGCAATGGCCGCATTGAGGCACTGGCCGCGTTTGTGAATGCCTTGGCGATGGCGGGTCTGGCTGCCTGGTTGAGTGCTACCGCGATCGACCGGTTTTGGCATCCGCGCGCAGTAACAGGTGACCTGGTGGTGTTGATCGGCAGTATGGGTTTGGTGGTGAATATCGTGGTCGCCTGGCTACTGTCTAGGGACCAGAAGAGCCTCAATGCCAAGGCTGCCTTCTTGCACGTGATGGGCGATCTGCTGGGGTCCGTGGCAGCAATTCTGGCGGGCGTCGTGATTCTCTTGACCGGCTGGACCCCGATTGATTCGATCTTGTCACTGCTGGTCTGCCTGCTAATTTTTCGGGCCACCTTTATTCTTCTCAGAAGCGCCTATGGCGTCCTGATGGATGCTGTGCCTTCGGAGATTGATCTGGAGGTTGTCGCAAAGGCGATTGAAGATTACGCCGCCGTGGCGGCGGTGCACAACTTACATGTCTGGCAGTCACGCCCCGGGTACGTGGTGTTGACAGCCCACCTTGAGGTCAATGACCTCTCGGCCTGGCCAAGTCTTGTGGGAGAGATTCAGACGATGTTGCGTGATCGGTTTGGAATCGACCACGCAACTGTGCAGCCAGAGCTTATGGCCGAGAGCCCACAAGCGCTGCGGGCAGCAGCGCCCTCGGCTTAGAGAACCTGATAGGCCTCTGTCGCGGAAAGGCGTGGGCCACGGGGGTAGATTCCCTCGGGCTTGGCCGTACCAATGTTGAGAAGGAAGTTGGCTTTGTAGCGGCCGTCGGGGAAGAAGGCATCGTTGACCTTCTGGGCATCGAAGCCGGACATCGGGCCGCAGTCGTAGCCGAGCGCACGCGCTGCACAAATCAGATACGCGCCTTGTAGGCTGCCATTACGGAAGGCTGCCTCTTGGGCGAGTGCGGCGTTGTTCTCGAAAATGGGCTTTGCATCGTAGGCGGGAAACTGGCTGGGCAGATGCTCAAAAAACTTGGTGTCGTAGGCCACGATTACAGTGACTGAGGCGGACTCCACCTGTGGGATGTTGCCAGGAGATAAAGCGGGCTTGAGTTTTTCTTTTGCAGCGGCCGAGCGCACGAATACGAGTCGGGCAGGCTGACAGTTAAAGGCCGTGGGGCCCCACTTCATGAGGTCGTAAAGTGCGGTAATTGCCTCATCTGACACGGGGCTACCGTCAAAGGCATGGGCGGTCTGGGCTTTGGTAAAGAGTTGTTCTAGAGAAGCTGGGGAGAATGGCGTGCGCATGAGGAGGATTCCTTTTTTAAGAGGCGGAATATTGGTTTGTTGGGGAAGAGTGGGTGCCGCGGACCGAGGTCGAAACACGCTTATCGGCACAGCCCGATAATACTCGTTTCGTGACCCACTCACCTCTGGAAGAGATGTTAGCCGTCGGTTTTGGGAGGCAGGCAGACCAGGCCCTTCACATGGGCAAAGAGGGTGTCGCTGCCGAGTGTCTGCCATTTTCCAAGAGCGCTATCAACGCCCAACTGCTCGCCTGCCGCCATGGGCTCTTTGAAGCCCGCGACCTGAATAAACCGAAACTTTTTTTCGAGGCAGTCCATCTGCACTAAAAATTTGTACGAGTGTCGCTGGTTCTCGTCGGGGGCGGTGAGGTCTTTGACCATCCAAAAAATCTTACGGCTGCCGGAGTCTCGGAGAAACTCTTTGTCGTAATACCAGCCTGACAGCGTGCTGCCTGCCATCCCGCTGGCAAACTTTACCCACTGGGCTGCCGCGGGCACACTCAAGGCAGCAGCCATCCAGAGCGCAATGGCGCAGCCGAGTGTTCTCAGAGAAGCTCGCATGGTCGTATAGCCGCGTGGAAATATAGGGTAGGCTTGCGGGTTCTATGGCTCACAGCGCACGTTCCCCGGTTCGTCTGGATTTTGGCACATTTTTGCTTCTGCTCATGCCCCCCTTTTTCTGGGCGGGTAATGTGGTGGTGGGGCGCCTTATGGTTGGGGTCGTACCGCCCATCACGCTGAACTTCATTCGTTGGACACTGGCCTTTGTCATTCTGTTGCCGTGGGCCTATTGGGCGATTCGCCCGGGCGGTCCTGTTTGGCATTACTGGAGGCGCTTTCTGGTGTTGGGGCTGCTGGGTGTGGGGAGCTATAACGGGCTGCAGTATATGGCCCTGCTGACTTCTAGCCCGATCAATGTCACCCTCGTTGCCTCGATGACACCTGTGGTCATGCTGGTGGTCGGTCGGATCTTTTATGGGGTAGCGGTCTCGCGAAGTGAAACGCTTGGTGCCGCGTTATCGATTGTGGGCGTTCTTGTGGTGCTTGCCCGGGGCGACTGGCAACGGCTGTGGGCGCTTCAGCCGGTGATGGGCGACCTCTTTATGGTCGTTGCCTCCTTTGTCTGGGCTGTCTACAGCTGGCTCCTGGCCCGTCCTTCAGCGGCGTCGGAACCAGCCGCTGTGCGGGCCGACTGGGCCGCGTTTCTCGTGGCGCAGATGGTCTTTGGTCTGGGCTGGTCGGGGCTCTTTGCTGCGTCGGAGTGGGCGCTCTGGCCCCTTCTGGTACCCGGTGAATCCAGCCCCACAATCGTCTGGGGCTGGCCTTTGGCGCTTGCGGTAGTTTTTGTTGCCTTAGGCCCTTCCGTTCTTGCTTATCGGGCCTGGGGCCTCGCCGTGTCGCGGGTCGGCCCCTCTATGGCCTCTATCGTCGTGAACCTCACCCCACTTTTTGCAGCACTCCTGTCGGTCACCTTTCTCGGAGATTCTCTAGAGGCGTATCACGTGGCTGGCTTTGTGTTGATCATGCTTGGCATCTGGCTCTCTTCCCGAGTACACCGCCGCCCTGTTAGCGCTGAATAACATTCATGCGCGGGGGGCACTGATACCCGGGGCCCACATTCTCGCTCTCCAGTTTGCCGTTGGGACATTTATAGATGCAGGTCGTATGTTTGTTGGCCTGAAGAACACGTTCACTAATGAAGCAGTCCATCGAATTCTTGATGGCTTGTTGACGCTTTTCTCTTGCTTTACGTTCTAGCTCAGCTTTTCTCTGAGCATCTGGCCGTAATGTCGGGGGTGGTGCTTCGCGTTGTGCTGAGGCAGGAATTCCTACGCTCAAAGAAATGACCCCCGCTATGAAGATCTTTGCCACTTGCATAGTATTTTTGAAATGCACGGGACCCCCTTTGCATGAGCGTAACCGAGGTACAAGATCGAGCGCAATCACTTTTCGAGATTTAAGTTTAACCTCTGGTTCTCTACTGGCTAGTGAGACCGCAGGTGTTAACTGGTCTTTCGGCCGCCGAGGGTGAGTCCTACCTTGAGGATCTCATCATCTTTCATTGACAGAATCGTGAGTGCACAGTTGTCGGTCTGTATGGTGTCTCCCACAATCGGTGGCCGTTTGAGTTCTGAATGAATCCAGGTGTCGAGGCTCTGTTGCGGATCGCCCGGCAAGGCCAGCCCATAGAAGCCTGTGAGGTCTTGGAGTTGCGTGCTGGCATTAATCACAAAGTCGCCAAATCCTGCGTGACGCGCATCGAGCCTTGTGAGATCGGGAAGCACCATACCGAGTCGTCTGGCCACTGGGGCGAGGCTACTACCTTGGAAAAGCAGCGACGTCACCACTACCATAAAGGCCACGTGCAATAGGGTGCGTGCCTCTTCGATACCGGCCATGATGGGGAATATAGCCAGAACAATGGGGACCGCCCCGCGGAGCCCTACCCAGGAGATAAAGCCAATTTCGCGCAGCGTGAAGCGAAAGGGCTTGAGGCATAGCCAGACCGACAGTGGGCGAGAGACGAGCATCAGAAATGCCGAGAGTCCAAGAGCAGGAAGGGCGAGATCCAGCACCTCGTGAGGCGTAGCGAGAAGCCCGAGAAGCAGAAACATGGAGGCCTGAAAGAGCCAGGCTAGTCCGTTCATCGCGCCGATCGAGGTCTTGACAAACGCCTTGGCGCGATTGCCCACTAGAACCCCAAAGACATAGATCGATAGAAAGCCAGAGCCGCCCCAGTAGGTTGACAGGGCAAACACGGAAAGCCCTGCAGAGATGAGAAGCAGCGCATTGATGCCGCCGTTGCGAAGGCCCCCGCTTGGCAGCCTCTTGAGAAGCGAGCAGAGCCCAAGTCCGCTGACGACGGCCACGAGGAGTCCAACGCCCGCCTGCTGCACGAGGCTTACAGTAATCTGAAGCCAGGATCCTGCGAGCACCTCGGGCTGCAGAATAATGCTGATCATGATCAGGGTGAGAAAAACTGCCATGGGGTCGTTGAGGCCTGACTCAATCTCAAGCGTTGCTTCTACGCGCTCATTGAGTCGTATGCCGAGGTTCTGCAGGAGCGAGAAGACCGCTGCAGCATCGGTGGAGGCCACGATCGCACCGATCAGAAAGGCAAACGGCCACGACAGATTCAGGAAGTAATGGGCGGCAATGGCTGTGAGCGCGCACGAGACCGCCACACCCACCGTGGCGAGTACTGAAGCGGGTTTTAAGCCTGTACGAAATGTAGAGACATGCGTACGAAGACCACCATCGAGAAGAATGACCCCTAGCGCGATGTTGCCCACCCAGAAGCTAGAGACAAAGTCATCAAAGTCGATGCCCCCCGGGCCATCTTCTCCGGCGAGCATCCCAAAGCCCATGAAGATTAAGAGCAGTGGGAGGCCAGCCTTTGCGGTGACCGCACCCACCACCAGGCTGGCAAAGACCAGCAAAGAAAATGCAAGTAGGGGAAGGCTAAGGAAGTCGAGAGAGAAGGTCACCCGTTGATGATAGCCGTATGCATCACCGACAGGCCTGCGATGCCTTAGACGCTAGGGATCAAGCCCCCGTCGACGCGCAGCATGGTGCCCGTGATGTAGCTTGCTTTTTCAGAGGCCAGAAAGGCTACAGCAGCCCCGTATTCTTTGAGATCGCCATAGCGCCCCATGGGAATCAGCGCCTTACTCTGTCGTTCGACTTCCTCAAGGGGGATGCCCTGTTGCTTCGACTTGTTCTCGTCGATGGCCCGCGTGCGGTCGCTGGCGATCCGGCCAGGCAGTACCATATTGACGGTAATTCCATGGCGGGCCACCTCGGTAGACAGGGTCTTTGACCAGCCTACAAGCGCGCTGCGCAGCGTATTGGACATGGCCAAGTTAGGCAGCGGGCTCACCACGCCTGCCGAGGCGTTGGTCAGAATGCGTCCCCAGCCTGCGGCCTTCATGCCAGGCAGAACATGGTCTGTAATGGCGATGACGGAAAGGACGAGATTTTCAAACTGGGCCTGCCAGGTCGTAAGTGGCTGGCCATGGGCGAGGCTAGGCGCGGGCCCCCCGCCGTTATTAAAGAGCACCTGAAAGGGACCGCCGGCCGCTGCCTCGGCCTGTGCAAGCTTCTCGGCAATAGAGGCGATCTGGGTGACATCCCACGGTAAAGCCCAGGCCTTGCCACCCGAGGCGATGATTTCGGCGGCGGTGGCCTGTACCTTATCGGGGGTGCGCCCCGCGGCGACGACCAAGGTGCCTTCGGCTGCGAGGGCTAGGGCGGTTGCCTTGCCAAGCCCGCTGCCTGCGCCAAAGACCAGAGCCCGCTTGCCTGTGAGTCCAAGATCCATAGAGTGCCTCCCTGAGAGTAAATTCCGAAAAAGCCTTATAATCGCAGAGTTGTTCCCCGATAGCTCAGTCGGTAGAGCGCCGGACTGTTAATCCGTAGGTCCCTGGTTCGAGCCCAGGTCGGGGAGCCATAAGTCCTTGTAGCAGCGTAGTTTTCTTAACTCCGAGTTTAGTCCGGCGACCGTTCGCCTGATCTTTAACGAGGATTGAAGAAAATGAAAAAATCGCTGAATGAAGTGCAAAACATGACCTCCTTCCCAAGGGAGGGGGTGGTGATCCCAAGCGCCGCCCGCCAAAGTGAAGCCGATTTTGGCTTGGAGGGTGTTATGGCTGCCCGCGGTTCTTACACCGTGGGGCGGTTGATCGACCTTTACATGAAAGATTATCGAGGCCGAGACGCGTCACTCCATCAACGTTTGGCTTGGTGGGCTATTCAATT
>CAZKWK010000075.1:0-9681 GCA_964556335.1 uncultured Bordetella sp.
GCTTTTCGCGAGGCGGCGACCGGTCATGGGCTAGACCGGCCCGCTCACTTGAACTTGGAGAACGCCAGCGCCCGACCGTTAGGCGGGGGCTATGCGACCTTCTTCATCTTCTCGATGCGTACCTTCCACTCCGCCGGCCCCATCTCGTGCACCGACTGGCCCTGGCTGTCAACGCCCACCGTGACCGGCATATCTTGTACCTCGAACTCGTAGATGGCTTCCATGCCGAGGTCTTCGAAGCCCACGACGCGGGCAGATCGGATGGCTTTGCTCACGAGGTAGGCCGCGCCGCCCACGGCCATGAGATAGGCCGACTTGTGCTTACGAATGGCCTCGATGGCCACGGGACCGCGTTCTGCCTTGCCGACCATGGCGATGAGCCCTGTCTCGGCCAGCATCGTCTCGGTGAACTTATCCATACGGGTAGCTGTGGTGGGGCCTGCCGGGCCAACGGCCTCACTGCCCACGGGGTCAACGGGGCCAACGTAATAAATGACACGGTTTTTGAAACTCACCGGGAGGGACTCGCCCTTGGCCAGCATGTCGCAGATTCGCTTATGGGCGGCATCACGGCCGGTGAGGAGTTTCCCGTTGAGAAGTAGCGTCTGGCCGGGTTTCCAGGCGGCGACCTGCTCTGGGGTGAGGGTGTCCAGGTTGATGCGCTGCGACTTCTGGGTCTCCGCTGTCCAGGCAACATTCGGCCAGTCTTCGAGACGTGGGGGCTGCAGATGGGCGGGCCCAGAGCCATCGAGCGTGAAGTGGATGTGACGCGTAGCCGCACAGTTTGGGATCAGGGCGACCGGCAAGTTGGCCGCATGGGTCGGATAGTCGAGGATCTTCACATCGAGTACCGTGGTGAGACCCCCAAGCCCCTGGGCCCCGATACCCAGATCGTTGACCTTTTCGTAGATCTCCACACGCAGTTTTTCCAAGTCTGTCTGTGGGCCACGGGCCAGCAGCGCGGGCATATCAACCGCATCCATGAGGGATTCTTTGGCGAGGAGTGCAGCCTTTTCGGGCGTGCCCCCAATACCAATACCAAGGATACCGGGCGGGCACCAGCCGGCGCCCATACTCGGTACAGTTTTGATAATCCAGTCGACAATCGAATCACTGGGATTAAGCATGCCGAGTTTGGCCTTGGCCTCACTGCCTCCCCCCTTGGCCGCGCAGATGACATCCACCGTGTCACCCGCCACGATTTCCATATGAATGACTGCCGGCGTGTTGTCTTTGGTGTTTTTGCGGCCACTGGCGGGGTTCGCGAGCACCGAGGCCCTGAGCGGGTTGGCACTGTCCATATAGGCACGACGAACCCCTTCATTGACCATCTCGGAGAGGCTCATGGTGGCGTCTGCCCACTGCACCTGCATACCTACTTTTAAAAAGACCGTGGCAATTCCTGTGTCTTGGCAGATCGGGCGATGGCCCTCGGCACTCATGCGGCTGTTGGTAAGGATCTGGGCGATGGCATCGCGGGCGGCTGGATTCTGTTCCCGCTCGTAGGCTGCCCCGAGCGCCTGAACAAAATCCAGGGGGTGGTAGTAACTAATAAACTGAAACGCGTCGGCAATACTCTGGATGACATCGGCTTGTTTAATCTGTCGCATGGTTGGTCCTTTTTTGATCAAGGTCATCTCTGAAGAAGGACATTGACCGAAATTTGGCGTAAATTAACTTTAATAAGAGTGGCCTGAAGGCCACCCGCTGGCCTTTTCGTGCGTCAAAGATGGCCCGCGACTGTGTTTCAGTCACCAGAATCATTATCTAACAGGAGGAGGCCTGTATGTCGTCGAGTCAGATCGAATCGGTCATGCACGAGAATCGTGTCTTTGATCCCCCCAAAGAATTTGCCGCGAAGGCGCGCATTCCTAGCATGGCGGCCTACAACGCCCTGTGCAAAGAGGCAGAGTCCGATTACGCCGAATACTGGGCGAAGTTCGCGCGCAGCGAGATTGTCTGGAAGAAGCCCTTTACCCGGGCGCTCGACGAATCCAATGCCCCCTTTTACAAGTGGTTTGATGACGGCCTGCTCAATGCCTCGTATAACTGCCTTGATAAGAATTTAGAGAACGGAAACGCCGATAAGGTCGCCATTATTTTTGAGGCCGATGACGGTACGGTGGTGAAGTCCACCTATCGCCAACTGCTTGCTCAGGTCTGCCAGTTGGCCAATGCCATTAAAGGCATGGGCTACAAAAAGGGCGACCGGGCACTGATCTATATGCCAATGTCGGTTGAGGGCGTGGTGGCCATGCAGGCCTGCGCACGACTCGGAGTAATTCACTCGGTGGTCTTTGGTGGTTTCTCTGCGAAGAGTTTGCAGGAACGGGTGATCGATGCCGGCGCCACCCTCATCATCGCGGCCGATGAGCAGTGCCGTGGCGGGAAGAAGATTCCCTTGAAGTCCGCCGTCGATGAAGCCTTTGGCATGGGCGGATGCGACCATGTGCGTCACGTCATTGTCTATCGCCGCACGGGCGGGGCCATTCCCATGAAGGCTGGCCGCGATGTGTATATGGATGAGGCCATGAAGGGTCAGGCCTCCACCTGTGAGCCGGAGTGGGTTGACGCAGAACACCCACTCTTCATCCTCTACACCTCTGGGTCGACGGGCAAGCCCAAAGGCGTGCAGCACTCCACAGGGGGTTATCTGCTGCATGCGATTCTCACCATGAAGTTCACCTTCGACTTGCGGGCCGAAGATGTATTTTGGTGTACTGCAGACATTGGCTGGGTTACGGGCCACACCTATATTGCCTATGGACCCCTGGCCTGCGGCGGCACGCAGATTGTCTTTGAAGGCATTCCTACCTATCCCGATGCGGGTCGCTTCTGGAAGATGATCCAAGACCACAAGGTCTCAATCTTCTACACCGCACCCACAGCGATTCGCTCACTCATTAAGTCTGCAGAAACTACACCGCAGACCCATCCCAAGAACTACACCCTGAGTTCTCTTCGCCTCCTCGGGTCGGTGGGGGAACCCATTAATCCTGAGGCCTGGATGTGGTATCACAACAATATTGGTGGCGGGCGTTGCCCGATCGTTGATACCTTCTGGCAGACGGAAACTGGCGGTCATGTGATCACTCCCATGCCGGGCGCTACGCCTCTGGTACCAGGGTCGTGCACGCTGCCTTTCCCAGGGATTCAGGCAGCCATCGTGGATGAGACGGGCAACGATCTGCCTAATGGTCAGGGCGGTATTTTGGTGATCAAAAAGCCGTGGCCCTCCATGATTCGTACGATCTGGGGAGACCCCGATCGGTTTAAGAAGGCCTACTACCCCGATGAACTCGGCGGCCGTCTCTATCTCGCGGGCGATGGTTCCATTCGCGACAAAGACACCGGCTACTTCACCATCATGGGCCGTATCGATGATGTCCTGAATGTGTCAGGCCATCGCATGGGCACCATGGAAATTGAGTCTGCGCTCG
The DNA here is from genome assembly GCA_964556335.1 of uncultured Bordetella sp. GTDB lineage: Bacteria > Pseudomonadota > Gammaproteobacteria > Burkholderiales > Burkholderiaceae_A > Hahnella. The sequence goes on from CAZKWK010000075.1 coordinate 3,441, forward strand.
TCTCCAATGCGCTTGTGGCGGAGGCGGCTGTGGTGGGGCGCCCCGATGACACCACCGGGGAAGCGATTGTGGCTTTCGTGGTGTTGAAGCAGGCGCGTCCCTCCGGGGATCAGGCCAAGGCACTGGCCACCGAGTTACGCAACTGGGTGGGTAAAGAGATTGGCCCAATCGCCAAGCCTAAAGAGATTCGGTTTGGCGACAACCTGCCCAAGACGCGGTCAGGCAAGATCATGCGTCGACTGCTGCGTACCCTGGCCAAAGGGGAAGAGATTACGCAGGATGTCTCGACCCTTGAAAACCCTGCCATTCTTGAGCAGTTGAAGCAGGCTTCCTAGCCCCGGCAGATTTTTGCCCCCAGGCGATGTGACTGTTACACTTGCCCGGCTTTGACGAGAACCCCCACAGGACGACCATTCGTCTGTGGGGAAACGGCTCAGCGGAGAGATGGATGAGTGGTTTAAGTCGCACGCCTGGAAAGCGTGTATAGGTTAATAGCCTATCGGGGGTTCGAATCCCCCTCTCTCCGCCAACATCCTTACCTAAGACATGAATACGGCTCAGGCAAAAAAAGTGCTCGAGGCCGCGTTGCTCACCAGCACGGACCCATTGCCCATTGCGGTGCTCAAACGGCTTTTTGCAGAAGAACTCGATGACGAGACCATCCGGCTTCTCCTCGACGATTTGCGTCGCGACTGGAGTGACCGGGGGCTTGAGCTATTGCCGTTGGCTTCGGGATGGCGGTTTCAGTCGCGCCCAGAATTACATGAGTATCTCGATCGGCTTCGTTCTGAGAAGCCGCCAAAGTATTCTCGTGCAGCCCTTGAGACTCTGGCCATCGTGGCCTATCGCCAGCCCGTGACGCGTAATGACATCGAAGATATTCGCGGGGTGATGGTGGCTTCCACCGTGATGAAGTCGCTGGAAGAACGGGGCTGGGTCGAGGTGATCGGCCATCGTGACGCCCCGGGGCGTCCCGCGCTGTACGGTACGACACGGCAGTTTCTCGACGATCTTGGACTGCGGTCGCTCGAAGAATTGCCCCCGCTTGAAGAGGGATGGTCGGAGGCCGCATCCCATATGCTTTTGCAGGCCTCACAGGAAACATAATGCCTAGAGAAGATGCCCCTGGTTTCGAAGAAACCCCTTCGGTGGACGAACCCCCCCTGGTGACCGACGACTCGGAATTCTCCGATAGCGGCCAGGAAGAGACTGAGGAGGACGCGCACGAAGAGGCTGCGCTCACCGCTGTCCTCGCGCCCGAGGAGCCGATTCCATTTTTGTCGGATGCCGCCGTGCCAACGCCCGCCATGGGGCGCAGGCCCGCAGGGCTCGACTATGACCCGCCCAAGCTGCACAAGGTCTTGGCAGACGCGGGTATTGGTTCGCGCCGCGAGATGGAGGAATTGATTCTTGCGGGTCGTGTATCGGTCAATGGCACGCCTGCCCATATCGGGCAACGCATTACCCATTCAGACCAGGTGAAGGTCAATGGCAAGCCGATTCGCGTGCGGGTAGCACCCCCTCCGGTACGTGTACTGGCCTACCACAAGCCTGCGGGCGAGATCGTCACGAAGTCTGATCCGCAGCAGCGGGTAACGGTATTTAAGAAGCTTCCGCCTGCCAAGGTCGGACGTTGGATTACGGTAGGCCGACTCGATGTCAGCACCGAAGGCCTTTTGCTTTTCACGACCTCAGGAGATCTTGCGAATCGGCTCATGCATCCCCGCTCGGAGGTCGAGCGTGAGTACGCAGTGCGGGTATTCGGTGAGTTCACGCAGGAGACGCTGCAGCCGCTTTTAGACGGTGTGATGCTCTCCGATGGCAATGCAAAGTTTGAGCGCATTGAGTCGGCTGGTGGGGAAGGCTCTAATCGTTGGCTGCGGGTCGTCATCCGCGAGGGCCGCAATCGCGAGGTGCGACGGATGTTTGAGGCAGTGGGCCTTACCGTGAGCCGCCTGATTCGTATTCGCTACGGGCTGGTTGCTCTGCCGCCGAGTCTCAAGCGCGGGCAGTCGGCAGACCTGGGGCCAGAACTTGTGGAGCAGCTCATGGCCTCGGTTGGCTTAAAGCCACGGGCCGCAGGCGCAGCCGGTCCGGGCGCTAAGAAAGGCCGAACCAATCGTCAGCGTCCCAAGCCCGCGGGTCCCATGGCCGTCGGGCCGATGGGTACACCGCCTACCGGGTATACCCGTCGCGACCCGCAGCAAGAGGCGTTGGAGTCGCCCGAAGAGTTTGAGGACGATCACGGACATGCTGACGAGTGGCAGCCTTCAAGCCCTGATGCCCATCTGTCGCATCTGGCGGGACCCATCAAGAAACGCAATACGAGCAAAAAGCCCAATCCGCTGCAGACCACCTGGGGTACTGCAAAGCCTTCCGGCCCGTCCTTGTCTGCCCCGCAGCGGCAGGGGGTGCCCAAGGGCCCCCGGTCTGCAGCCCGCCCGGGCCCTGGCGCCCCAAAGGGGCGTGCGCCCCGAAGAAAGCCCGCGCCGGGCCGCTAGCCGCAGTCTAGAGGGCGTGCGTGGGTCATTTGCTCTTGATTTCAGGCGCCCGGTGCACTAAACTAGCGGTTTAGACCTGCGGCGTTTTAGAGGATTTTTTTCCGGGCATCCCCGGTTCTGTCTTCAGCGTTTTTTGCCGCGAGACTTTTTCTCAAAAGAAATGGGCTCACCAAGAGCCCATTTTTTTTGGTTTTTCGTGGCTGTTTGTTGACTTTCGAAGGCGTGTGGGGCGGTGCATGTTTGAGAAGCAGTGGCAGGTAATTGAGGCGGCAGCCAGGGGCCTTGGCCTAGAGCTGGTAGATCTTGAGCAGACGGCAGGCGGCCTGCTTCGGGTCTATATCGACCTGCGTGATGCGCAGGGGGTGGGGCCAGAAGATCCAGCGGTAACGGTCGAAGATTGCGAGCGACTCTCGAATCAATTGGTGCATGAATTACCGGTTGAGGGCATTCACTTCGAGCGGCTCGAGGTCTCTTCCCCAGGTTTAGATCGGCGCCTATCCCGCCCCGGACATTTTGTGCGGTTCTCGGGCCACGAGATCAAGCTCAAGCTTCGGCAGCCCGTGCAGGGAAGAAAAAATTTTCAGGGCCGATATCAGGTGGTTGATACCGGCGCGGCAGACCCCTCCTGCCAGATGGTGTTTGAGGGCGCAGGCGGGGAGCCTATGGAGCTGAATTTTTTGGTGTCGGATGTTGACCAGGCACGACTGGTGCCGGAGATTACGTTTAAGGAGAGAAGGCGATGAGCCGAGAGATTCTTTTGTTGGCTGATGCATTGGCGCGTGAAAAAAACGTGGATCGTGAAATCGTCTTCCAGTCGATTGAGTCTGCCTTAGCCTCCGCAACCAAAAAACAATTTTATCGCCGCTGTCTTGGTCGATGTCCGCGTGGCTATTGACCGAGACAGCGGCGATTACGAGGCATTTCGGCGTTGGCTCGTGGTACCCGATGGCGAGCTTGAAGACCACGACCTGCAGATCATTCTCACCGAGGCCCGTAAGCAGATCGACGATATCGAGGTCGGTGATTACATCGAAGAAGACATGGAGGCGGTACCCTTTGGCCGGATTGGCGCCCAGGCGGCCAAGCAGGTCATTCTGCAGAAGATCCGCGAGGCCGAGCGCGAGCAGATTCTGAAAGATTTTCTTGAGCGTGGCGAAACCATTATCAATGGCACCGTGAAGCGGCTCGAGCGTGGAGATGTGATTGTTGAGGCGGGCAAGATTGAGGCGCGACTGCCTCGGGATCAGATGATTCCGAAAGAAAATCTCCGCCCTGGCGACCGTGTCCGTGCGTTTATGCTGCGAGTAGACAGAACGCCGCGGGGCCCGCAGATCATTCTTTCGCGTACGGCGCCCGAATTCATCATGAAGCTCTTTGAGCTTGAGGTGCCCGAGATTGAGCAGGGCCTCATGCAGATCAAATCGGCCGCCCGCGACCCCGGTGTACGGGCCAAGATTGGCGTGTTCACCACCGACCGCCGTATCGACCCCATTGGCACCTGCGTGGGTGTGCGCGGCAGTCGCGTGCAGGCGGTGACCCACGAGCTCGCGGGCGAGCGCGTCGATATCGTGCTCTGGTCGGACGACCCAGCACAGTTTGTCATCGGCGCCCTGGCGCCCGCCAATGTGAGTTCTATTCTGGTAGACGAAGAGCGGCATGCCATGGATGTGGTGGTCGATGAGGCTGAGCTTGCGGTGGCGATCGGCCGCGGTGGGCAGAATGTGCGCCTGGCCTCCGACCTTACGGGCTGGCAGATCAATATCATGACCTCAGATGAGTCCACCGCACGGGCAGAGCAGGAACGCAGCAATCTGCTCAATACCTTCATGCAGAAGCTTGATGTGGATGCCGAGGTGGCAGAGCTTCTCGTGGAAGAGGGCTTCTCGAGTCTGGAAGAGGTGGCCTACGTTCCCATCGCCGAGATGATGCAGATCGAGGCCTTTGATGAGGACACCGTGAACGAATTGCGTACCCGGGCCCGTAATGCCTTGTTAACCGAGGCTATTGCCCAGGAGGAAAAGCTGGAGACAACCGCACCGGATCTCTTGTCGCTTGAGGGAATGAACCACGACATTGCGGCAAAGCTTGCCGATGCAAAGGTCTTCTCGCGAGACGACCTGGCCGAGCTTGCGACCGACGAGCTGACCGAAATTACCGGCCTGTCGACAGAGCAGGCGGCAGATCTCATTCTCAAGGCACGCGCCCACTGGTTCGATGAGGAGAGCGATGCCCAGGTCTCAGGAGGTGTATCCGTCGATGGCCGCTAACAATGTAGAAACCTTCGCCTCTGAGCTCAAGCTCTCGGTTGATGTTCTGATCGAGCAGCTCAAGGCTGCCGGGGTAGAAAAATCCTCGGGTGCCGATGCGCTCTCAGAGGCCGATAAAGAGCGTCTCTTAGATGCGCTGCGTAAGGCCCATGGGGGTACGCAGGACGCACAGCGCAAGAAGATCACGATCACGAAGCGACAGACCTCCGAGATTCGGCAGGCTGACCCTTCCGGCAAGTCGCGCACCATTCAGGTCGAGGTCCGCAAAAAACGTGTATTCGTGAAACGCGAAGAGACGGAAGCTGTGGAGCCTGTAGCAACGGCCCCTGCGCCGGTTCTTTCGGAGGAAGAGATCGCCCGCCGCGAGGCAGAGTCGCGCAGGCAGCAAGAGCTTCTTGCGCGGCAGGAAGAGTCACGTCTTGCCCGTCAGCGCGAAGAAGAGCAGGCCGCCGAGGCGGCTGCAAAGGCGCAGGCGTCTCGCGCGACGCCCGAAGCCGGTAGCGAGGCCGCTGCGCCTGCAGCAGAGGCTTCTCCCGCGACTGAAGCAGCGCCCGCCGCTTCTGCGGAAGAGTCTGGTTCTGGTGAGGCGCCCAAGAAGACCCGCGTGCGCAAAGTGACGGCCGTTGAGGCGGCTGCCGACAAATCCGCCGATGCCCGCAAAGCCGTGGAAGACGAAGTCGCCGCCATTAATCGACTGATGACCGCCGCCCGCACGGGTAAGCTCGCGGCCACGGCAAAGGCCCCAGAGCCCGCGAAGGCCGAGAAGCCCGCTGAGACGCCGGGCACCATGACGCTTTCCAAGCCGGCGAAGAAGGCAACCGACGACAAAGAATCCGACAAGCCCAAAGATAAGAAGTCCGAGAAGTCTGTGAAGTCCTCTCAACTGTCTTCTACCTGGCAGGAAGACGCCCAGAAGCGCCGCGCCCTGAAGACCCGGGGAGACATCACCGGCGGCACAGGTACCTGGCGTGGTGGGCCGAAGTCCAAGCAGCGCGCAAGTGCCGCAGACCAGGCCGCATCCACTTTCGTGGCCCCGACAGAGCCGATTGTTCGTGAGATTCATGTGCCCGAGACGATTACCGTGGCTGATCTTGCCCACAAGATGTCGGTGAAGGGCGCAGAGGTAGTGAAGACCTTAATGCAGATGGGCCAGATGGTCACCATCAATCAGGTCCTTGATCAGGAGACCGCGATGATTGTGGTCGAAGAGATGGGGCATAAGGCTTTCGCGGCCAAGCTCGATGATCCGGAGGCCTTGTTGGTGGAAGCCGCCGAGACCGCCACCCAGCAGGAGGAGTCTCTGCCCCGTCCTCCCGTGGTCACCATCATGGGCCACGTCGACCATGGTAAGACCTCGCTGCTTGACACGATTCGTCGCACCAAGGTAGCAGATGCAGAGGCCGGTGGCATTACGCAGCACATCGGCGCTTATCATGTGCAGACGCCGCGCGGTGTGATTACTTTCCTCGATAC
>CAZKWK010000076.1:0-9343 GCA_964556335.1 uncultured Bordetella sp.
TTCTGTAGGCGAGGGCTGGCGTTGCGTGACACACCGCATCTCGGCGATGGTCAGCTGATTCCAGTCGGGTGTCTGCAGCAGCAGGCCGCCAGTGACGCGCTTCATATCCAGGCCACTGGCCAGCGCCTCGGTCGACCCTAAGGGAATCTCCAGCAGTCTGAGGTTGGTCTTCTTTGCAAAGATCTCCAGGGCCTCGGGGGTGTAGGCAGGGGCAAGAATGACCTCGGCAAACTGCTGACCAATGGCCTGGGCGGCTGCAGCATCGACGACGGTGTTGAAGGCCAGGATTCCCCCAAAGGCCGAGGTAGGGTCGGTCTGAAAGGCCCGCTGATAGGCCAGGAGCGCCGACTCCCCCAGGGCTACCCCACATGGGGTGGCATGTTTCACGATGACACAGGCGGGGGACGCAAAGCTGCGTACGCAGAGCCATGCCGCATCGGCGTCGGCCAGGTTGTTAAACGAGAGTTCTTTGCCTTGGAGTTGGGTGTAGCCTGCCAGCCCCCCCGCAGGTGCTGCGTTGTCGCGGTAGAAGGCGGCAGCCTGGTGCGGGTTCTCGCCATAGCGCATGGCCTGCGCTTGCGTCACCTGAAACGAGAAGACCCGCGGCAGGGGGCTTGCCGTATGTGGTTCTTGGGGCACCACCGTGTTGGCGGTGGCATCGATGGCGGTTGCGGATACCTCGGGGAGTCCATGAAAGAAATTGGCAATGGCCGCGTCGTAGGCTGCGGTGTGGGCGAAGGCTTTGGCTGCGAGTCGCTGACGGAGTGGCCAGGTGAGGCTGCCCGATTGGGCTTGGAGTTCTTCAAGCACTACTGCATAGTCGGTGGGGTCAACAACCACCGCCACGCCGTCGTGATTTTTTGCCGAGGCGCGGATCATGGCGGGGCCCCCGATATCGATGTTCTCAATCACCTCTTGGTACCGCGCAGAGGGCTTAGCCAGGGTCTCGCGAAAGGGGTAGAGGTTGACCACCACCAGATCGATGGCAGTAATTCCTGCTGCCGCAAGAGCCTGCATATGCGATGGCAGATCGCGCCGGGCAAGTAGCCCGCCATGTACGGCGGGATGCAGCGTCTTGACCCGGCCATCGAGCATCTCTGGAAATCCTGTGACGGCATCGACCAGCGTGACGGGTAGCCCAGCATCGGCCAAGAGCTTGGCGGTGCCTCCGGTGGAGACCAGGGCAATGCCGCGCTGATGCAGACCCTGGGCGAAGGCCAAGAGCCCGTCTTTGTTTGAGACCGACAAGAGTGCCCGACGCACAGGCATGCGATAGGGGCGGGGACCAGAGACCTGGTCTTCAGAAAGCGTGGGCATTAGGGCTCCGGGTGAGGCGACTGAATCTGATGGTGGCTGATCTTCTTGCGCAAAGTGTTCCGCGTAAGGCCAAGCAGCTGACTGGTTTTTGTAATGTTGCCCCCGCATCGGGCAAGCGCGTACTGAATGAGCGGCCGTTCGATGGCCAGCATCACCATATCGTGCAGTGCGTGGGGCTTCTGGTTACCGAGTTGCTCGAAGTAGAGGTCAAGTGCATCGATCAGTGCGCCTTCTAGCCCCGCGCGCGGGGCTGCAGCAGGTCGATCAATGCCTGGGGTTGCCTGGACTTCGGTCATCGCAATCCCCTTTCGGCCGCCTGAAAGAAACGATCGATGGCCGAGAGTTGTTCCTCGCAGGTCTCGGTCTGTTGAATGGCTTCACGCAGCGCCTTGGCCCCTGCCAGTCCTTTGAGGTACCAGCCGATATGTTTACGGGCACTGCGCACACCCTGGTATTCGCCATAGAAAGCGTAATGATCAAGAAGGTGGCTGCGAAGCCAGTGGGCAATCTGATGCGGGCTTGGATCGGGCACGTGATGGCCGGTGGCAAGAAATTGGGCAATCTGACCGGGCAGCCAAGGCCGGCCTTGGGCGGCACGCCCGACCATGACGGCATCGGCCTGCGTATGGGCGAGCACCGCGAGCGCCTTGGCGGGACTATCGATATCGCCATTGGCAATAACAGGAATCTTTACCCGAGACTTCACCTCGGCGATGGTGTCGTACTCGGCCTCGCCGCGGTACTGGTCTTCGCGGGTCCGTCCATGAATGGTGACCCAGGCGATGCCTTCACTTTCTGCCATGCGCGCGATCGCAACGGCGTTCTTCTGATCACGGCGAAAGCCTGTGCGCATCTTCAGCGTGACGGGTACCTTGGTGTCACGTAGGGCGTTTACGACGCCGCTGAGAATCTCGCGCACCAGGGGTTCGTTTTGCATGAGCGCGGATCCGGCTGCCTTATTGCAGACCTTCTTGGCCGGGCAGCCCATATTGAGGTCAATCACATCGGCGCCGCGGGCAACATTAAAGAGCGCCGCCTCTGCCATGATCTTGGCATCGCCCCCGGCAATCTGCACAGCCTTGGGCGATCCTTCGCCTTCGTGGTTAATGCGTCGACTGGTCTTCTCTGTCGCCCAGAGCAGTGCATTGGAGGCCGCCATCTCGCTGACCGCATATCCCGCACCCAGCGATCGGCACAGCCGGCGAAAGGGGCGGTCGGTGACTCCTGCCATAGGGGCCACAAAGACCCGATTGGGCAACAGATGCTCGCCGATGCGCAGGGGCTCTGCGTGATGTGCCGGTAAGAGCGCAGGACGGGCGGACATGGGAGGCGACTGCGTGGTTCTGCGTGGGTGTTCGGTGTTAGGTGTTAGCCGCGCATTAACTGCTCAATCTCGTCGGCCTCCACGGGTACGCCGCGCGTGAGAAGTCGACAGCCTGACTCGGTGACCAGAGCGTCGTCTTCGATCCGAATCCCAATGTTCCAGAAGCCCTGCGGAACGCTTTCTTGGGGACGAATGTAGAGCCCGGGTTCGAGGGTGAGCACCATGCCGGGCGCCAGAAGCTTTTTGTAATCGCCCACATCGTGCACATCCATACCCAGCCAATGGCCCGTGCGATGCATATAAAAAGGTTTGTAGGCTTCGGTTTCTAGGGCGGCATCGAGAGTCTGGGGGGCCAGGAGTCCGAGGTCGAGTAGCCCCTGCGTGAGCACGCGAACCGCCGCCTGGTGGGGATCGGTAAAGGCGGCTCCCGGGCGGGTAGCCTGTGCCGCAGCCGTCTGGGCGGCAAGTACGAGGTCGTAGGTGGCGCGCTGCTCGCCGGTAAACCGGCCATTGACCGGAAAGCTGCGGGTGATGTCACTGGCATAGCCATCGAGTTCGCAGCCCGCATCAATGAGCAGCATCTCGCCGCCACGCATCTGTCGGCTGCCCGCACGGTGATGCAAGATGCAGCTGTGCGGGCCGCTGGCCACAATGGAGCCGTAGGCCACAGACTGCGCCCCTGCGCTACGAAATGCAGCGAGCAAGACAGCTTCAATTTCGAACTCTGCCTTACCGGGGCCAGTGGCCCGCATGGCCTGGCAGTGGGCTGCAGCAGAAATCGCCGCCGCCTGAGACATGGTGGCGATTTCGAACGTATCTTTGATGAGCCTCTGCTCAGCCGTGGCGTCGCCAAGACTTAAGAGTTGGATAGGGGCGGTCTGACCACCGCGGGCCTTGCTGCGTACCTGTTGCAGCCAGCTGCGCACCCGCTGGTCAACGATCTCGCTATCGGCCCAGGGGGCAAGCAGCGTCTGTCGGTTGAGCATGAGGCCCGGCAGATCGGCATCGAGTGCGTCTAGCGGGTAGGCCGCATCAAAGTAATAGCGCTCGGCGGCCTGGTCTGGCCCGACGCGAACACCGTCCCAGATCTCACGTTCCGGATCGCGGCTTCGGCAATAGAGTCGGTCGCGCAGGGTGCCCTGTTCATCGACTTCCATGACAAACCAGGCGTCGGGCTCTGGAAAGCCAGTGAGGTAGAAGAAGTCACTGGAGAAGCGAAAGGCGAAGGTGTTGTCGCGGTTTCGTGCGATTTCGTGACCGCTGTAGCCAAGCACCAAGGCAGGCTGCCCGCCTGACTTCTGGTGCAGCCAACGTGCCAACTGGGCCCGTCGGTCGCGGTGGGCCGTACCATGCACAGGCCCCGGCACAGGGGTGGGCAGCAGTGTGTCTGGGAGCATCTGGGGCGCGGAGGGCTGGCTGAGGTCAGTCATGGTCGAGACTCTCGGAGTTGTTGGTCGAGGGCTGCAAGACGATCGGGGGTTCCGACGTCGGTCCACTGTCCAGTATAGGCCTGGCCTGTGATCTGTTGGTGGGCAATCGCCTTGCGTAAGAGCGGTCCGAGGGCCGCCCGTGCGCCTTTTTCTAGGCCCTCAAATAGCGCTGGCCTAAAGATGCCGATACCGGAGTAGGTAAGCCAGCGTGCGGCCTCGTGGTGGTTAAGGGTGAGTCGCCCGTCGCCGTTCGTACACAGACCAAAGTCGCCGTTGGGGTGGTGGCCCGGGTTGGGAACCAGTACCAGGTGGGCCAGCACCGACGGGGTCTTCTGGAGTTCTTCTCCGATTCTGCGCGCCTCAGAGAAGGGCCAACGGCAAAAGACATCACCGTTCACAACCAGAAAGGGTGCGTTGTCTTCTGACCAGGGCTGGGCGGTCACGATGCCGCCTGCCGTCTCGAGCGCGCCTTCCGGTTCACGGCTATAGCGAATCTGTAGGCCCAAGGCCTGCCCATCTCCGAGGGCCTCTTCAAGCGTCTGCGCGAGGTGGGCCGTGTTGATCACTACCTCGCGAAAGCCGGCTGCTGCCAGCGCGCGCAGATGCCAGGTAATGAGGGGCGCGCCGCCCACCGCAAGCATCGGCTTGGGCAGTTGGTCGGTGAGTGGGCGCATCCGCTCTCCGCGCCCTGCGGCCAGAATCATGGCGATCATGGCGCTGTCTTGCGGTGATCAGAAGCTGAAGCGGACTTCGGGACGGGTACCGGCCGCTTTCTGCAGAATGCGTGCCAACGGTGCAAGTGCCCCATAACGCTCAGCGACTTTAGAAGCGTAGCCCAGGACCCGCGGCATGTCGTTGAGGTAGCCGTGCTTGCCGTCTCGGATGGAGAGGCGGGCGAAAATTCCCAGAACCTTCAGATGCCGTTGCAGCCCCATGAGTTCGAAGTCGGCATAGAAGGCGCCGAAATCCTCGGGCACTGCAATGCCTGCAGCCCGCGCCTCCTGCCAGTACCGAGCGGCCCAGTCGATCTGTACCGACTCTGGCCAGTCGATATAGGCGTCACGCAAGAGTGATACGAGGTCGTATGTGAGCGGCCCAAGCACCGCGTCTTGAAAGTCGAGAATACCGAGGTCTTCGCTGTCTTGGAGCACCATCAGGTTGCGGCTGTGATAGTCACGGTGCACGATGACCTGGTGCTGTTGTGTTGCCTGGTGAACGAGTTGGGCAAAAATACCCTCGAGGTCTTGCGACTCTTTCTCGTGAAGCCTGAGGCCGAGGTGTTTCTCGAGGTACCACTCCGGAAAGAGGGCCATCTCTTGGTGAAGACGGCTGGCGTCGTAGAGGGGTAAGCCCGCTACGGCCTGCGGCGTTTCCTGCCCATAGCGCTGTGCCCGAATGAGCGCCCGCCAGGCCTGGGCGTACAGGGGCTGGGCAAGGTCTGCCTCACACTGTGCCCCGCCCGGTGGCAGCACCTTCTGAAGAAAGGTCTGTGTGCCGAAATCTTCGAGTAAGAGAAAGCCCAACGCAGGATCCTGTTCATAGACCTCAGGCGCCCGCAGGCCCGCATCGCGCAGAATCGCATCCACTTGTAGAAAGGCCGTCACCGGCTCTTTGTCGGGCGGCGCATCCATCAGAATGGCCGTGGATGTGGCGAGCGCCGTGCGTTTAAGCCGAAAGTAACGACGAAACGAGGCATCGGCCGAGGCCGGTGCTAGGGTGTCTGACCGATAGCCAGACAGGCTCGCGAGCCAGCGACTTGCGAGGGCAAGGCGTGCATCGCTGGCAGTCACAGGGGACGCGGAGGTTACGGGGGTCAAGGGGTCACTGGGGGGAGAAATAAGATCAGACAGATAACAGCCTCTTTATAATAGTCTATGCGTTTTGTTCTGCTCCTTTGGCTCGCCTGGGCCCCGTCTGTGCTGGCCCTGTCATGCCCGGCCAGCGCGCCCTTTTCAGAAGTTGCCTTGTTGGCCCAGGACACCACACTTCCCTCCGAAGGCCTGCGCCTGCCATTGCGTATCGACCCGCGGCTTGCGCTCGAACCCCCCCCTGGCCAGGCTACCCCGTCGTATCTTTCCGCGCGCCAGCTTCAGGGCCAGTTCGATGACACCATTCGGCTCATCGGCAATGCCGAGGTACGGCAACTGGGGTTGTCGCTGAAGGCCGAGCGGATTGATCTTGATTTAGTGCAGAACCAGCTCTCTGCTGCGGGCGGGGTGCAGCTCTTTCGGGAAGGGGAGTTTTATCGCGGGCCGCGCCTTACCCTGAAGCTCGGCACCCAGCAGGGACAGTTTCAGAACGTTCAGTATGAGTTTGCCGCGATGAATGCCCGGGGCTATGCGGAGCGTGTCGATTTCTTAAAGCCCAAAGAAATTGCCCTGACCGACGTGAGTTACACCACCTGTCCTGTGAACCGCCCAGCCTGGGAGTTTCGGTCTCGCACCATGCGGGTGGATCAGATTCGCGAGATTGTGGATACCGAATCGACGCTTTTGTATTGGTCCGATGTGCCGTTACTGTCTCTGGGCGATTTTTCTTTCCCCACCAGCGACCGCCGAAAGACGGGTTTCTTAAGCCCCTCTTATGGCTACACGTCAAGGCTGGGCTTTGATCTGAACACGCCGTTTTATTGGAACATGGCCCCGAACCGTGATCTCACCCTCTACCCGCGGCTCTTGGGTCGACGGGGAATCATGCTGGGGGCCGAGGCCCGATACCTCACCCGCTCCGACAGTGGGGTCTTGGGCCTTGAGTATCTGCCCGATGACCGGGTCACAGAGCTTGATCGGCACCTGGTGAGCCTCACCCATACCAGCATGCTGACGCCGCGTGTGGCGATGTCGGTCCGTGGGAGTCGCGTTTCTGACGATGACTACTTCGCTGACTTTGGGGGGTCACTCCTGGCGGCTTCGCAGCGGGTACTGCCTGCGACCGTGAGCTTTTCCTCGGGCCTAGGCGGCTGGTCTGGTTCCGCCTCTGTGCAGCGGTATCAGGTGCTGCAAGACCTCGCCTCACCGATTATTGCACCGTACTCCTGGATGCCCCGGCTGCTCCTGAATCGATCGCAGCGGGCCACGAATGTGGCCGAAGGGTTGCCAGCCGTCGATGTACAGGCCACGGTGGAAGCCACGCGCTTTGACCATCCCACGCTCACACGGGGCAGCCGATTTGTAACGGCGGCGAGTCTCTCTATGCCCTTTGATCTGGGCTACTTTGGATTGACGCCGAAGATTGGCGTGCATGCCACCTACTACAGCCATGATCAGTCGGGTAGCCTCACCGACACGCGCCGTAAATACTTTCAGAGCGCAGCGATTTCGGCTGCGAACCTGGGCAGCCTTGCCAATAACGTCGACCCGACCACCGAGTCGTATTCTCGGGTGTTACCGACGTTTAGCCTTGATACCAATACGGTGCTTGAGCGTGATGCGCGGTGGGGCGGGCGTGAGGCAACGCCGACGATCGAGCCACGGCTTCTGTATACCTACACGCCTTACAAAGACCAGTCGCGTCTTCCTGTCTTCGATTCGGCCCGACCTAGTGTGAGCCTCGCCCAGATTCTGTCAGACCAGACCTTCACAGGGCAGGACCGCATTGCAGACCAGAACCACATCACGACCGCCATTACGAGTCGCATGCTCGACGCGCAGACCGGCCAAGAGCTTGCACGGGCCTCGGTGGCCCAGCGTTTTTACATTGACGCCCAGCTAGTGACCCTACCCGGTGAGCCTGTGCGAACGGATCAGGAGTCCGACCTCTTTGCCGAAGGCGGTTTTTCGTTTTCTCAATTCTGGCGTTTTGATGCGATTGGGCAGTATGCAGCCCAACTGGGCCGCTGGCAGGCCTCCTCTGCCAACCTGCGCTATGACCCGCGGCCCGGATATTCCGCCTCGTTGGCCTACCGATTTACCCGAAAGACGCTCGATATTATCGACCTGGCCTTTCAGCTCCCGTTGTCGCAGAACTGGTACGCGGTCGGTCGTTACAACTACTCGCTGCAGAAGGAGCCGAATCTGGTCACGGGGGCCCAGAGGGGTCTGGTGGAGTCTCTGGCGGGCCTGGAATACGACGGGGGATGCTGGGTGGCGCGCGCGGTCTTACAGCGATTTGCAACCGGCGCCGATCAGGCCAACAATGCGGTGTTTTTCCAGATAGAACTCAACGGCATCGCGCGGGTCGGCACAGACCCCTTAGATGCCCTGCGCAGGAGTATTCCGAATTACCGCATGATCAACCGGCTGTCTCCTATGCCCGCCAAGTTTGATAACTTTCAGTAGTTCTTTTTAAAGAGTTCCCTATGTTGCGTCTGTCTGCCCTGTGTGTTGCTGGTCTACTCGCCTGGAATGGGGCGGCCGCCTGGGCAAAGGCAGAGCCGGTGTTGCTCGATCGGGTCGTCGCCATCGTGAACGATCAGGTGATTGTGGAGAGCGACCTGCAGCGTCGTATGGCGCAGGTGCGTCAGAACCTACAGCGGTCCTCGCAGAGACTCGCCCCAGAGGCAGACCTGCGGCGCCAGGTGCTTGAGCGCATGGTTACCGACCTTGCCCTGTCTCAGCGGGCCCGACGGGTAGGCATCACGGTAGACAACACCACCCTCGACCGTGCGATTGCCCGGCTTGCTGAGAGTAATGGCCTCTCGGTTACGGGCCTGCGCAATCAGCTGGAGTCTGAAGGCGTGGTCTTTGATCAGTTTCGTGAGGATATTCGTGAAGAGATCCAGATCACTCGCCTGCGCGAGCGCGAGGTCGAAGACCGTCTGCAGATCTCCGAGTCGGAGATTGACGCCTTCTTGGCTGCGCAGGGCCAGAGTCTGGCGCAGACCCAGGAGTTGCGACTTGCACAGATTCTGATCCCGGTGGCCGAAGACGCCTCCCAGGAGGTTCGTGCAGCGGCTTTTGCACTGGCCGAGCGCCTGGCTGCAGAAATTAAGAAAGGCGCTTCCTTTGCCGAACTGGCCCGCGCGCATTCGAAGGGGGCAGCGGCGGCGGAGGGGGGCAGCCTCGGGTGGCGCCCCGCCGATCGGCTTCCCTCTCTGTTTGTTCGGGCGGTGGCATCACTTGCGCCGGGCGGCCTCGCAGGCCCCTTACAGAGCCCCAATGGGTATCACCTGGTACTGCTTGAAGATCGGCGGTCGGTCTCCCAGGGCCCCCTCGTTAGTGCGCACAAGGCCCGTCATATTCTGATTCGGGTCGATGGGCAGATGTCTGAGGAGCGCGCCCTGCGTCGGGCCCAGGAGCTTCGACAGAGGCTCTCGGTAGGCGATGCCTTTGAT
>CAZKWK010000077.1:0-9283 GCA_964556335.1 uncultured Bordetella sp.
GGCTCTTAGCAGATCTTGATACCCCAACGTCCGGCGAGGTCATCTGGCAGGGGGAGGTGATCTCCACCCTGTCTGAGGAGCAACGGGCGGCGCGGCGCAGTGGCCGGCTGGGGTTTGTGTTTCAGTCGTTTCAGTTGTTGCCACAACTAACGGCTCTGGAGAATGTCATGCTGCCGCTGGAACTCTCGGGTCATCCTGATCCGGCCCCCTTGGCCAAAGACATGCTGGCCCAGGTGGGCCTGTCGTCTCGGGTGGGCCATTTCCCCAAGACCCTCTCGGGCGGGGAGCAGCAGCGGGTGGCGCTTGCGCGGGCCTTTGTATTGAATCCGCCGTTACTTTTTGCGGATGAACCCACAGGTAGCCTCGATGCAGTCAGTGGGGAGCGGGTGATGTCGCTCTTCTTTGAGCTGCAGGCGCGTCATCGCACCACGGTCTTGGTGGTGACCCACGATGCCACGCTGGCGGCCCGCTGTAACAGACGTATCCAGATGCTTGCAGGGCGAATCGTATAATTCCAAGCATGTCTGATGTCATCTGCCTCCCGGGCGCTGAGGCTTTTTCTGGCTTTCGGAAGGCGCAACGACTGTCTGCCCTGCAGCGAGCGTCGTCCCGCGTTAAGTCGCTTGAGGCCCAGTTCGTCTACCTCATTGCCTTCGATGCGCAGGCCTCGAGCAGTGCACTGCTCGATACACCGTCTTTTGTAGAGCCGCTCTCGCAGCTTCTTGACCTCACGGGGCTCTCGCTGCCGCCGATCCCCCGCGACACGTCGATCGTCTGGGTCTTTCCAAGGCAAGGAACGCGTTCTCCCTGGTCATCGAAAGCCATAGAGATTCTTCGACACTGTGGGCTTCATACAGTCACGCGGGTGGAGCGGGGTGTCTGTTACCGCGTACGCGGCGTGAAATCGGACGATAGCCAGTTGTCGACGGTGGCGCTTGCCTTGCACGACCGCATGACTGAGTCGGTGTTTTTTGGCGCCCCACCGCTGGACCTCTTTGCGCCGGTGGCGCCTAAACCGCTGGCCACCATTGGTCTGGGGGCGACAGAAGGCTCTGCCCATGCGGCCCTCACCGCTGCCAACCAACAACTGGGCCTTGCTCTATCCGTTGATGAGATTGCGTATCTCGTCGCTGCCTATCGGGGTCTTGGCCGCGACCCGACCGATGTCGAGCTCTTGATGTTTGCCCAGGCCAATTCTGAGCATTGTCGGCACAAGATTTTTAATGCCGACTTCACCATCGATGGCCAGAAGAAAGCGCAATCGCTTTTCCAGATGATTCGGCATACCCATGCCGTCACGCCACAGGGCACGGTCTCGGCCTACAGCGACAATGCCGCTATTCTCAACGGGGCGGTAGCGCAGCGCTTGCTTCCCCGCCCGGGTGCTGGGCCGCAGCCTTTGACGGAAATGCCCCTTGCCCTGCATACCGTACTCAAGGCGGAGACTCATAACCATCCCACTGCGATATCTCCGTTTCCTGGGGCGGCAACCGGTGCCGGGGGCGAGATCCGTGATGAGGGCGCCACCGGCCGAGGGGCTGAGCCGCGCGCGGGTCTCACGGGGTTTACGGTGTCGGCACTCGACTTCGATACCCCGTTTGATGGGCCTTCGCGTATTGCGAGCCCGGTGCAGATCATGATCGAGGGGCCCTTGGGCGGGGCTGCCTTTAACAATGAGTTTGGCCGCCCGAATCTCCTGGGGTACTTCCGAAGTTTTGGTCTGGAACATGCAGGCCGCCGCTGGGGCTACCACAAGCCGATTATGTTGGCTGGCGGCGTGGGGGTGATTCATGCGTCGTTGAGTTTCAAAAAGGATCTTCCGGTGGGTGCGGTCCTGATTCAGCTCGGGGGTCCGGGTATGCGCATTGGTGTGGGTGGGGGCGCCGCCTCATCGATGCAGACGGGCAGTAATGAAGAGCAGCTCGATTTCAATTCGGTGCAACGTGGCAACCCGGAGATGCAGCGGCGTGCGCAGGAGGTGATCGATGCCTGCGTGGCCATGGGCGAGGCCAATCCCATTCTCTCCATTCACGATGTAGGGGCCGGAGGGCTATCCAACGCCTTTCCCGAGTTGGTCCACGGCGGCGGGCGGGGCGGTGTGTTTCGACTTGCCGATGTGCCGGTAGACGAAGAGGGGCTCTCTCCCGCAGAAATCTGGTGTAACGAGTCGCAGGAGCGCTATGTACTGGCGATTGCCCCGGAGGCCCTGCCGGTTTTTTCTGCGCTCTGCGCGCGCGAGCGCTGCCCCTGGGCGGTGATTGGGCAGACCACCGAAGAGGACCGTCTGGTGCTGCAGTCCGAAGCGGGCGATACCGTGCATGCCCCGGTGGATATGCCGCTTTCGGTGTTGCTGGGTAAGCCGCCAAAGATGCATCGGGTGGTGGAGACCCGTTTGACCCCTGCGGAAGACCCCGACCTCACAGGCATTTCCTTGGAAGCGGCTGCCGAAGCGGTCTTAGCCCATCCCACGGTGGCGAGCAAAGAATTCCTCATCACGATTGCCGACCGCACTGTGGGGGGGCTCACAGCCCGCGACCCCATGGTGGGTCCCTGGCAGACGCCAGTGGCCGACATGGCGCTGACGCTCTGGGACTACCGCGGTTTTGGCGGTCAGGCCATGGCGATTGGCGAGCGCAGCCCCCTGGCAGTCGTCGACGCCGTTGCCTCTGCTCGCATGGCCTTAGGCGAGGCGCTTACCAATCTCTTCGCAGCGCCCGTGGATGACCTGGCCTCGGTAAAGCTCTGTGCCAACTGGATGGCCGCCTGTGGGGAGCCTGGCCAAGATGCTGCGCTCTATGCCGCGGTGGAGGCCTTGGCCATGGAAGTCTGCCCCGCGCTATCGCTCTCGATTCCCGTGGGCAAAGACTCGTTAAGCATGCGCACGCAGTGGGCGCAGCGCGATGGTGTCTCGCAGGCGGTGGTCTCTCCTGTGTCTTTGAATCTCACTGCCGTGGCGCCCGTAGCCGACGTACGCAAGGCCTTTGTGCCTGTGCTGCAGGGGCCAACCGGCGATAGCCTTTTGGTACTCATCGATCTCGCCTCAGGCCGACAGCGCCTGGGGGGATCGATTCTCTGTCAGACGCTGGGCGTCTTTGGCGGCGCGCCCCCCGATGTGGAAGAGCCCCAGAAGTTGCAAGCGCTCTGCATGGCCTTGCGCGATCTGCGGGCCATCAAGGGCCTGGTGTTGGCCTACCACGACCGATCGGATGGTGGCCTCTGGGCCTGTATCTGCGAGATGGCCTTTGCGGCCCGCACCGGGGTGACTCTCAATATCGACCTGCTCACAATCGACCCTGTGGCGGCCGACTGGGGCGACTTTAAGATCCGGCCCGAGCAGGTCGCGGTGCAGCGTGATGAGCTGACGCTCAAGGCGCTTTTTAATGAAGAGCTCGGGGTGGTCATACAGATTCCAAAGTCGCGACGGTCGGAATGTATGGACGTGCTGCGCACCCATGGGCTCTACAAACACAGCTATGAGATTGGTGGACTCAATGCACGGGACACCATCGAGGTCTATCGCGATGCGAAGTGTATTTATGCCAAGCCGCGGCGCCATCTGCAGCGGGTCTGGTCGGAGGTGAGTGCGAAGTTTGCTGAGCGTCGGGACATGCCAGCACTAGCCCGACAGGCGGTGGAGGGTATCGACACCACCGAGCCTGCCCTCTCGGCGGTTCTACCCGAGGCATTCGTCGCACGGCATGCCATGCTTTCTGCCCCAGCGATTCTTACGGGTGCGCCACCGAAGGTGGCGATTCTGCGCGAGCAGGGGGTCAATGGTCAGGTAGAAATGGCCGCCGCCTTCCATCAGGCGGGCTTTGAGGCCTGGGATGTGCATATGTCGGATCTGGTGGAAGGACGTATTTCGCTCTCCTCCTTTCAAGGCTTTGCGGCCTGCGGCGGATTCTCGTTTGGGGATGTCTTGGGTGCAGGGCAGGGCTGGGCGAAATCCATTCTCTTTAACGAGGCGGTGCGCGCCCAGTTTGCAGAGTTTCTCGCCCGCGCCGACCGGTTTGCGCTCGGGGTCTGTAACGGTTGTCAGATGATGAGCAGCCTCACGCCCATCATTCCCGGGGCCGAGGCCTGGCCGCGGTTTGTCCGCAATGAGTCCGAGCAGTTTGAGGCCCGACTCTCGAGTGTAGAAGTACTCGACTCGCCCTCGCTCTTTTTTCAAGGGTTGGTGGGGGCACGTCTGCCGGTGGTGGTCTCGCACGGCGAGGGCCGAGCCCAGTGGCCTGGCCGTGATACGCCGCCAGAGGGGCTTTGTACGACGCTGCGGTATGTCGATGCCAAGGGCCAGCCCGCCACGTTGTATCCCAGTAACCCCAATGGCTCCCCTGGTGGGCTTACCGGGTTTTGTAATGCCGATGGCCGCATTACGATTCTCATGCCGCATCCGGAGCGGGTCTTTCGAAACGTACAGCTCTCGTGGCTGCCCGAGCAGTGCCGTACGCTCGGTGATGATTCGCCTTGGATGCTGATGTTCCGTAATGCCTTCGATTGGGTACGCCAGGCATAACTTTTTTGTTGTCTCTTTCTGAACGGATTTTCTTGCGATGTTATCGACCGCCAATATCACCATGCAGTTTGGGGCGAAGCCCTTGTTTGAGAATGTCTCGGTCAAGTTCACCGACCGCAATCGCTATGGGCTCATTGGCGCAAACGGCTGCGGTAAGTCCACCTTCATGAAGATTCTTGGGGGCGACCTTGAGCAGAGTAATGGCGAGGTGATGAAAGAACCAGGCGTGCGCCTGGGTAAGCTGCGCCAAGACCAGTTTGCCTATGAGGACGTGCGGGTACTCGATGTGGTGATGATGGGCCACGAAGAGATGTGGACCGCCATGACTGAGCGTGACGCGATTTATGCAAATGCGGAGGCCACCGAAGACGATTACATGAGGGCGGCCGATCTTGAAGCCAAGTTTGCCGAATACGACGGCTATACTGCCGAGGCCCGTGCTGGGGAGTTGTTGCTGGGCGCTGGCATTCCTACCGAGCAGCACAACGGGCCCATGCGTGAGATTGCCCCGGGCTGGAAGCTGCGTGTGCTGCTGGCCCAGGCCCTTTTCAGTAACCCCGATGTTTTGTTGCTCGATGAGCCCACCAATAACCTCGATATCGACACGATTCGGTGGCTGGAAGATCTCTTAAATGACCGCGACTGCACGATGATCATCATCTCGCACGACCGGCATTTCTTAAATTCGGTCTGTACCCATATGGCCGATGTCGACTATGGCGAGATTCGTATCTACCCCGGCAATTACGACGATTACATGCTCGCCTCTACCGAATCCCGCGCGCGGCTGATGGCTGCGAATGCGAAGAGTAAAGAGCGTGTCACGGAGTTACAGGAGTTTGTGCGGCGATTCGCGGCCAACAAGAGTAAGGCCAAGCAGGCCACCTCGCGGCGTCGGTTGATCGAGAAGATTCAGGCCGAGGCGGTGGAGGTGCGGCCGTCTTCCCGGCAGAACCCTTTCATTCGGTTTGAACAGACTAAGCAGCTCTTTCGACAGGCTGTGCACCTACAGAGCATTGCCAAGGCCTATGACGGCCAGAAGGTGCTCGATAAGGTCTCTTTAATGGTCGAGGCCGGTGAGAAGATTGCGATTGTGGGCCCCAACGGCGCTGGGAAGTCCACCCTGGTGAAGGCTCTGGTGGGCGCCGAGCGCGGCGGCATTGATGTGGATGCGGGCCTTGTGAAGTGGGCCGAGAATGCGCAGATTGGCTATATGGCCCAGGATGTTTACCCGCAGTTTGAGCAGGACACGACGCTCACCACCTGGCTGCGCGCCTATGCCCAAGAGGGCGACGATGACCAGGCCTTGCGATCGATATTGGGTCGACTGCTCTTCTCGGGCGATGAGGTACATAAGGCTGTCAAGGTGCTCTCTGGCGGCGAGAAGCACCGTATGAGCTTTGGGCGGCTCATGCTGGAGCGGGCCAATGTCTTGCTTTTAGATGAGCCTACCAATCACCTGGATATGGAGTCGATTGAGTCGTTGCAGCTCGCCCTTGAGAAGTATCCCGGCACGCTCTTTGTCGTGTCGCACGACCGCGAGTTTGTCAATGCTGTGGCTACCCGTATCTGGGCCATGCATGGCGATGGAAAGGTCACCGATTTTAAGGGCAGCTACGACGAGTATCTGGCGAGCCTGGGGGTCGACGCGT
Source organism: uncultured Bordetella sp. (assembly GCA_964556335.1). GTDB lineage: Bacteria > Pseudomonadota > Gammaproteobacteria > Burkholderiales > Burkholderiaceae_A > Hahnella. The sequence goes on from CAZKWK010000077.1 coordinate 6,169, forward strand.
AAATTGTTATTTTTTTGAAGAGAGACACCATGCTGCACGATCCCGCCCGCGCGTTTATGCCCTACCCCGAGAGCCCTGTGGCGAATGCTTCGACAGGCCCATTGTCTGGACTCACCTTTGGGGTGAAAGACCTTTTTGATGTGGAGGGCTACCCCACGAGTGGGGGGCAGCCTTTTGTGTTGGCGATATCGGGGGTCAAGACGGCATCAGCGGCAACCGTTCAGACATTACTAAATGCCGGTGCTCGGTTTGCGGGAAAGACTATTACCGATGAACTGGCTTTCTCGTTAAATGGCCAGAATGCGCATTTTGGCTCCCCTATCAACGGGTCAGCGCCCGACCGGATTACTGGTGGATCTTCGTCGGGATCGGCGGCTGCGGTCTCCCACGGCCTGGTGGACTTCGCGCTGGGCACAGACACCGGTGGGTCGGTACGGGCCCCCGCAAGCCATTGTGGGCTCATTGGTCTGCGCCCGAGCCATGGTCGGGTGAGCCTGCAGGGAGCGCTCGATCTTGCTCCGAGTCTCGATACCTGCGGCTGGTTTGCACGGGACATCACGACCTTTCATCGGGTCGCGCAGGTGCTGCTTGGCGAGGATACGCGTGCCTTTTTGTCCCCCGCGCGGCTTCTGATCCCGCGCGAAGTCTGGGCGTTGGTCTCGCCTGAGGTACACGAAGCCTTTGCGCCGGGATTGGCCCAGGTGCAGAAAGTGTTCGGTGCAGGGCAACCGGTCGATATTCTTAATGGCCTGAAGTTTGAAGACCTCTATTGGGCGTTTCGTTATATCCAGGGGCATGAGGCGTGGAAGGTCGACGGGCCCTTAATCGAGCGTTACGAGATGCCGCTTGGCCCCGGTGTGCAGCAGCGATTCGCCTGGTCTAAGACCGTGACAGATGCCCAGTGGTCTGCGTCGGTGTCTTTGCGCCACCGCTACACCGAGTTTCTCGGCCAACTGCTGGGTGATGACGGGCTCTTGGTGCTGCCCTCAATGCCTGATGTCGCACCGCTGATTTCCGCCGAGGAATCGTCTCTGGAAGACTATCGAAACAAGGCGTTACAGATGCTCTGCCTGTCTGGGCTTTCCGGATTTCCGCAGATTAGTCTGCCATTAGCCTCTCGCCTGGGCGCCCCTCTGGGCCTGTCACTTCTTGGGCCCCGAGGCAGCGACAGCCAACTCGTCTCACTTGCACGGAGTCTTTTCTAATATGTCTGCCGTAGACCGCATCGCCCCACTTCTTCATTCCTTTACCGATCCGGGCAGTGGCCTGCCCCTGGCCAAGGTGGCCAAGCTGCAGTCCGCAACCGACCAAGGCGCAGTCGCGCTTGTGTTTGGGTATCCCTGCGTGGGGCTGCATGCCCAAATTGCCGAGGCCCTGCGGCCGCAGGCTGCCCAGGCGTTGGGGGTGTCGGAGTCGCAGGTTGCTATTGCGATCACTACGCAGGTGGTCGCCCATGCAGTGCAGGGCGGCTTGAAGCCTCTGCCCGGGGTGAAGAATGTGATTGCGATTGCCTCCGGTAAGGGTGGGGTAGGAAAGTCAACCACCACCGTTAATTTGGCACTCGCGTTGGCGGCCGAAGGGGCGCGCGTTGGCGTTTTGGATGCCGATATCTATGGCCCGAGTATTCCCACCATGCTGGGCGTCGAAGGCAAGCCTGAGACCGAAGACGGCAAGACGATGCTGCCCAAGGTGGGCCATGGGCTGCAGACCAACTCCATTGGATTTCTGATCGATAAAGACCAGGCCATGGTCTGGCGTGGCCCCATGGTGACGCAGGCGCTGGATCAGCTGCTGCGGCAGACGCAGTGGCAAGACCTCGATTACCTCTTGGTGGATATGCCGCCAGGAACAGGCGATATTCACTTGAGTCTCGCCCAGCGGGTACCACTCACCGGCGCCGTGATTGTGACCACGCCCCAAGAGATTGCGCTCATGGACGCCCGTAAGGGGCTGAAGATGTTCGAGAAGGTGGCGGTGCCTATTCTCGGTATTGTGGAGAACATGGGGCTGCATCTCTGTTCCAACTGCGGCCATATGGAGCATATCTTTGGCGAAGGCGGCGGCGAGTCGATGAGTCAGACCTATGGCGTGCCGATGCTTGGCAGCCTGCCTCTGAACATTGCGATTCGAGAACATGCTGATGCAGGGGCGCCCTCAGTGGTGTCCGACCCCAACGGGCCCATTGCGGCGCTCTATAAGCAGATCGCTCGTCGTATGGCGGCAGGGGTGTCGCAGACGGCAAAAGATATGTCTGGCAAGTTTCCGACGATCGTGGTGCAGAACACTTAGAGGTATTTGCGCCATGAGCCCAGAGCCTCCCGACACTCCGGCCACCCCGTACCTTGGTGAATCACAGGCGCCTACTCGTAACGATATAGAGGCGATGCCGGGTTTGGTGTTGCTTGAGTTTGGTACCGCAAGGTGTGGGCATTGTCAGGCTGCCCAAGAGGTTATTGGCGAGGCCCTGCGTCAGCACCCCCACTGGCGACACATTAAGGTGGAAGATGGCCCAGGCCGAGCACTTGGGCGCAGCTTTCGCGTCAAGCTCTGGCCCACGCTAGTACTGCTGCGGGATGGCCAAGAGGTTGCGCGTGTTGTGCGGCCGACACGAGCCGCAGACATGTTTCCTAATTCTTAAGTCCTCGGAACCCGAAGCCTTGGGTTAGGGCTGACACGCCAAACGATGAGGCGCAGCCTGACTAGCGTCATAGCAGCCATAGCATTGGGACGGTTAGATCAGCAGCGATAATGTACTTGATTCCATATGTTTTTAAGACCATAATTTAGCGATGACTTGGGTCGTTCTTTTCCACGATGCCTTTGATGCTGAATTTGAAGGCTGGGTGGAAGGGGTACAGGATGAGTTGCTAGCGCATGCCAAAGTGTTGGCGGAGTTCGGGCCAAGTCTGGGACGCCCAACCGTTGATACGTTGAAGGGGTCTCGTCATTCCAACATGAAAGAACTACGGTTTTCATGGAATGGCCAAGTCTGGCGGGTAGCTTTCGCCTTCGACCCTCAGAGACAAGCGATTTTATTGGTTGGGGGTGATAAGGGTTCTGTAGATCAGCGCCGTTTTTACAAGCGCTTGCTTACGGGGGCAGATGAGCGTTATGA
>CAZKWK010000078.1:0-2887 GCA_964556335.1 uncultured Bordetella sp.
ACCGCAACGGCTCCGATGACGGCGTCTATCGAGGCGGTCATTTCGCGCGCTTATGCGGACAGGCCTTTCTCTGGCAGTGCCCGTAGAGGGCCAGAGAATGGTCTTGGAGTTGAAAGCCTTTTTCTTCTGCGATCTTGTGTTGCCGGTCTTCGATCTTTGAGTCAAAGAACTCTTCTACCCGGCCACAGTCAAGGCAGACAAGGTGGTCGTGGTGGTTCCCCTCGTTTAACTCAAAGACGGCCTTGCCCGATTCAAAGTTCGACCGCAACAAGATACCGGCCTGCTCAAACTGGGTCAGCACTCGGTAGACGGTGGCCAGACCGATATCCACGTTCTCTGCCAACATCACTCGATAGACGTCCTCGGCGCTGAGGTGGCGGGTCTTAGACTGCTCAAAGATTGCCAGCACCTTAAGACGGGGTACGGTGACCTTTAAGCCAGTATTCTTGAGGTCGGCGGCAAGCTGATCGGCGGGCGTCATGCGGCTTATGATAACGAGTTTGGTTTACCGCTTTAGGCCTTTCCTTCATATTCGTGGTGCAATCGGGCTTATGAGAATTCTTGCTTCCCCGTTTTTTCTTCGCACGCGGCGGTCCGGTCATGCGGCGGCACTAGTTGCGGTGGCCGCACTCTTGTCAGGATGTGCGGCCGTTGATCAGTTTCGAGAAGATCCGCCAAACTGGCTCACCCCCTATCGGCCAGACATTGGCCAGGGTAATTTCATCTCCCAAGATATGGTCGAGCGACTCTCCCAGGGCATGGCTCGAGAGCAGGTGCGTGCGATTCTTGGCACGCCGCTTCTGGTGGACCCCTTCCGCGACAACCGGTGGGAATATGTTTTTGATATCCGTCGTGGCGATGGTCAGCGTGAGCGTCGGCGCTTCTTTGTGCGGTTTGAGGGCGATCGACTCGTCGAATGGGGTGGAGACCCGCTGCCAAAGGCGTCGGCCGATGCCCTTTTGCCGCTGCGTCCAGCGCGTTAATTCCGCACCCGCTTTTTAACGAATTCCAGACCAAGGACGCAGAAACGATGGCTATTCGAATTGCCGTGGCGGGGGCCTCCGGACGCATGGGCCAGGGTCTCATCGCAGGCGTCTTGACCCAGTCTGAGACCAGATTGGTTGCCGCACTCGACCGTGCCGACAGTCCGCTTTTGGGGAAAGATGCGGGCCAGCCACTGGGACAGACCACAGGCGTTGTGGTCACCAATGACCTGTCGGTGCTTGCGGGGGCTGAGGTACTGATCGATTTCACCCGCCCAGAGGCCAGTCTGCAGTACCTCTCGGCCTGTCAGACTCACGGCACACGGCTGGTGTTGGGTACGACGGGTTTTGATGCCGCGGGCCTTGCGCAGATTCGCGCCTTGTCGGCACTGCTGCCAGTCGTCTTCGCGCCCAATATGAGTATTGGAGTCAATGTCACGCTCAAAATCTTGGAGCACGCCGCCCAGTATCTGTCTGAGGGATTCGATATTGAGGTCATTGAGGCCCACCATCGCTTGAAGGTCGATGCACCGTCGGGCACTGCCTTAAAGATGGGAGAGGTGGTTGCCCGCGCGGCGGGCCGCGACTTTGCGCGTGATGCCGTCTTTGCGCGTCAGGGCCACACCGGCCCGCGCTCCGATCGTGAGATTGGGTTTTCGGTGATTCGCGGGGGCGACATTGTGGGCGACCACACCGTGCTTTTTGCGGGAACAGGCGAGCGCATTGAGATTACCCATCGCTCCTCGTCGCGTACCACTTATGTGGAAGGGGCCTTGCGTGCCGCGCGCTTTCTGATGGGCCAGACCTCGGGCCTCTTTGACATGCAGGATGTCTTGGGGCTTCGAGGTTAGCGCGTCGTTAGAGAGACAGTAACTCGCGGGCCAGTGCCCGTGACCCCGTTTTTAGGCCTTCATCGCCGAGCATGCGCGCGATTTCATCGGTACGGTCTTCGCCCACGAGCGCCTGAAGATGGCTCTCGATCTGCCCCTTGGCATTGACGGACTTGCTGACCTGCAGATGGTGGTGGCCGCGCGCCGCCACCTGCGGCAGATGGGTAACGGCGAGTACCTGACGGGCGTTGCCGAGTTCGCGCAGAAGGCGGCCCACGACATGGCCGGTGTTGCCGCCAATCCCCACATCGACCTCATCGAAAATAAGCGTGGGCGTGTCGGTGGCCTGGGCGGCGACGGCCGCGATGGCCAGACTCACCCGCGAGAGTTCTCCGCCCGAGGCCACCTTGGCCAGGGGAAATGCGGGTCCCTGCGCCTGATGCTGCACCTCAAAGACAAGATCTTCGAGACCGTGTGCGGCGGGCGTCTCACGCGTCTGAAGGCTGACACGAAACTGCATGCCGCCCATGGCGAGTTCCTTAAGCCACTGCGTCACCTGCGCGCCAAAGGCAGGCGCTGCCTTGGACCGGGCATCGGTGAGTCCCTTGGCCTGCGCCATATACAGCGCCTGCGCCTTGGCCACCTGGGCTTCTAGCGCTGCGATATCGAGGGCGCCTTCGGCCTCTTGCAGGCCTGCCTCTACCTCTGCTTGCAGGGCATAGAGGTCTTCGGGCCGGGCACGCAGCTTTCGGGCCGCCTCAAAAATCTGACTGACGCGGCCTTCTACTTCCTCTAGGCGGGCGGGGTCGAGATCCGCACGGGCGAGGTATCGGCCGAGGGCAGAGCCTGCCTCCTGAAGCCCAATGGTGGCACTGTCGAGCAGATCGGCGATTTCTGAAAGACGGGTGTCTTTGGCGGAGAGGCTGCGAAATCGATCGGCAAGGCGACTGGTGCGGGCCACGAGACTCTGGTCTTCGGCCTCTTCAATTTCTTCGAGTGCCGTCTGGCTTGCCTGGATCAGCTCGGCGCCATGGGAGAGCCGCCGCTGCTCCTCGCTGAGTTCTTCCCAGTCGT
>CAZKWK010000078.1:2987-8951 GCA_964556335.1 uncultured Bordetella sp.
AAGACCGAGGGCATCGAGCAGAATGGATTTTCCGGCTCCAGTCTCGCCGGTGAGCACCGTGAGGCCCTCGGAGAGATCGACCTCAAGGGCCGAGACAATGACAAAGTCGCGAAGCGTAAGCGTGCGCAGCATAGTGGGCGTTAACGTTAGGCATGTTCGGTGGGGGGGGCGGGATCGGGACGACCCGCAAGCACCGGGTTGGCGCTCCAATGCAGTTTATGGCGGAGCATGGCGTAATAGTCATACCCCTTCGGGTGAAGAAGTCGCACGGGATAGGGTGCGGCCTGGATCTGAATTTTGTCGCCATCTTGCAGGGCCGTGAGCGCCTGCATATCGCAGTGGAGTTCGGTCCCCGCACCATCATTGACCATCACCGTCACCTCTGCCTCCCAGGGCAAAACAATCGGGCGACTGGAGAGGGCCTGGGGAGCCACGGGCACAAGAATCGCGCCCTGGAGTTTCGGATGCAGGATGGACCCATTGGCGGAGAGGGCGTAGGCCGTCGAACCTGTGGGGGTGGCGAGAATGAGGCCATCGGCCCGCAGGCTCTGCAGATAATTGCCATCGACAAAGACATCGACTTCCACCATACGGCTCACGGCGCCTCGGCTGATCACGGCGTCGTTGAGTGCTGGCGCCTGAAAGATGGTCACCCAGGGCGACTGCGGGCTGCTGCGTCGGGTGACCGCCACCTGCAGCATGCCTCGGAGTTCAAGGTGCCCCTGCCCCCGCAGCATGGGCGGGAGATCTCTCTCGATCTGGGAGATTTCAAGGTCGGTCATGAAACCAAGCCGCCCTTGGTTGATGCCAATCACCGAGATCCCGCGGGGCGCGAGCCGACGTGCCACACCGATCAGGGTGCCGTCTCCGCCGAGCACGATGGCGAGGTCGATGGTCTGGCTGAGGGCATCAAAGGGCAAGACCGTGGCCTGTTGGCCCTGTACTTGCAGGTGTCCGCAGCTCTCGGCGGTTGCGGCCTCGATGAAGACCTCTGCCTCAGGGGCATGCCGTGCTAGGCAATCAATAATCTGCGACAAAGGGCTGGCAAGGCCCGGCGTCTGGGGGCGCCCAAAGACCGCGATCTTATGAAAAGCCAGCGACATGGCTGGCATTAGACCACAGCCGTGTCGCGAGAACCCTACAATGCAGGCTATGGATGAACGATCGCGCCAACTCCTCAAGACCCTGATTGAACGTTATATCTCTGAGGGTCAGCCCGTAGGCTCGCGGGCCCTGTCGAAGTTTTCCGGCCTCGACCTCTCGCCAGCTACGATTCGCAATGTGATGTCTGATCTCGAGGAGATGGGGCTCGTGGTGAGCCCCCACACGTCGGCGGGCCGCGTGCCCACTCCAAAGGGGTATCGGCTCTTTGTCGACTCTCTGCTCACGGTGCAGCCGATGGCCGCCGATATCGAGGCAAGCCTCGGAGGCCAGATTCAGGCCGACGCGCCGAGTCAGGTGGTGGCCCATGCCGCCTCCCTGCTGTCCAGTCTCTCGCACTTTGCGGGTGTGGTCTGTGCGCCGCGGCGCGGGGGTGTCTTTCGGCACGCGGAGTTTTTGCGTCTGGGCGAGCGCCGGCTTCTTTTGATTCTTGTCACCCCCGAGGGGGATGTCATCAATAAGGTCATTCATCCCGACCAAGACTTTGCGCCTGAGACCCTCGTGCAGGCAGGCAATTACCTTACGGCCCAGTATGCCGGGATGAGTCTGGATGCTGTGCGTGCCCGGCTTGCGCAGGAGGTCGCAGATCTGCGGCAGGATGTGTCGCGCCTTATGCTGAAGGCGGTCGAAGAGGGTGGGGCGGCCTTGAGCGACCCGGATGGGTCGATTGTTATTTCCGGCGAGCGCCGTTTATTGGATGTGGCCGACCTTTCGGAAGACATGACCCGGCTACGCCAACTCTTTGATCTCTTCGAGCAGAAGTCGATTCTCGCCCGACTGCTGGATCATTCTGTACAGGCCCAAGGGGTGAAAATTTTTATTGGCGGTGATTCTGATCTCGTGCCGGTGCAGGAGCTCTCCGTGATCACTGCACCGTATCAGGTCAATGGCCGCGTGGTGGGTACGCTGGGTGTGATTGGCCCGACGCGGATGGCTTATGATCGGGTGATTCCGATTGTGGATATCACCGCACGGCTGGTGTCCACCGCCCTGACCCACCTTGCCTCCGAACAAGCCGGCGGCGCATCTTAATTCGCCATCGTCCGATGACCCTTCCGCTTTCTGCCAGCGCCATTCTTGAAGAGCCCCCTTATCGACATGGAAGTCGTGCGCGGGTGGGTGTTCTGCTGGTGAATTTGGGCACGCCCGACGCCCCCACTGCGCCGGCTCTGCGGCGCTACCTCAAGGAGTTCTTGTCCGATCCCCGGGTGGTCGAGATCCCAAAACTCATCTGGTGGCCGATTCTTAATCTCATTATTCTTACTGTGCGTCCGGCCAAATCGGCGGCGAAGTACGCCTCGGTCTGGATGCCCCAGGGCTCACCGCTTCGGGTCTATTCCGAGGCCCAGAGAGATCGTCTTCAGACCGCCCTGCGGGAAAAGTCTCTGGATATTGAAGTGGGGCTTGCGATGCGCTATGGCCAGCCGAGTATTCAGGCAGGCATTGATGCTTTGAAGGCGCGCGGCGTCACGCGGTTGGTGGTCTTACCGCTCTATCCCCAGTTCTCCGCGAGTACGACGGCCACAGTGTTTGATAAGGTCTACGAGAGTCTCGCCCAGCTGCGTAACCCACCAGCCCTGAGGCTCGTGCGCAGCTTCTGCGACCATCCCGCATACATTGCGGCCTGGGCAGACCAGATTCGCCGCTACTGGCAGCAGCATGGCCGGGGCGATCTACTCTTATTTAGCTTTCATGGCGTGCCGAAGCGCAGTCTGCTCAAGGGAGACCCGTACCACTGTGAGTGCCATAAGACCGGGCGCCTGATTGCCGAGGCCTTGGGCCTTGCGCCCCAGGAATGGAAACTCTCGTTTCAGTCGCGATTTGGCCGGGCAGAATGGCTCAAACCCTATACTGCCGAGAGCCTTGAGTCGCTTCCCGCGCAGGGGGTCAAGCGGCTCGATATCGCCTGCCCTGGATTTATTTCCGACTGTCTAGAGACGCTCGAAGAAATTGCGATGGAAGGTCGGGAAGATTTTATGGCCGCCGGTGGAGAGTCGTACCACTACATTCCCTGCCTAAACGACAGTCCTGAAGCGATTGCCGTGCTCACCTCGCTGGTAGAGCAGGAGACCGCGGGCTGGCCGGTCGGTGAAGATTCTGCTGCGGCCCTTGCCCAGCGCCAGCTGGCACGGGATCGGGCCTTGACCCTGGGCGCAGCCGACTAACGACCACTAGTTAAAGAAGTCGCGTACCTTTTCCATCCAGCTTTTGCTCTGCGGGTTGTGCCGATCGCCGCCCTCTTCGAGTGACTCTTCAAACGCCTGCAGCAGCTGCTTTTGTTTGTCTGAGAGTTTCACCGGGGTCTCGAGTACGACATGGCAGTAGAGATCTCCGGGCACATTGGAGCGCACGTTCTTGATACCCTTGCCCCGTAGCCGAAAGGTCTTACCTGTCTGGGTGCCTTCGGGCAGATCAAAACTCGCCCGGCCATTGAGGGTGGGCACATCAATCGATCCACCCAAGGCAGCCCGTGCGAAGCTGACCGGAATCTCACAGTGGAGATCATCACCGTCCCGTTGAAAGACGCGGTGGACCTTCACGGAGATTTCCACATAAAGATCTCCGGGGGGCCCGCCATTGAGCCCCGGCTCGCCATTGCCGGCAGACCGGATCCGCATGCCGTCGTCGATGCCCGCAGGAATCTTGACCTCAAGTGTTTTCTGTTTGCGCACCCGGCCCACGCCATCACAGGTGCCGCAGGGATGGGGAATGGTTTTACCCGAGCCATGACAACTCGGACAGGTCTGCTGGATGGAGAAGAAGCCCTGTTGCATACGAACCTGCCCCTGGCCGCCGCAGGTCTTACAGGTCTCGGCCTTGGTGCCGGGTTTCGCTCCCGTGCCATTGCAGGTGCCGCAGGATTCCCAGCTTGGAACCCGAATCTCGGTGGTGAACCCTTGGGCTGCCTGCTCTAGCGTAATTTCCATGGCGTAGCGCAGGTCGCTGCCGCGATAGACATTGGAGCGCTGACCGCCACCGCCTCCGCCGCGCCCGCCGCGTGCGCCTCCGAAAATATCGCCGAAGATGTCGCCGAAGGCGTCTGCAAAGCCAGAGAAGTCCTGGCCCCCCGCTCCACCGCCCATATTGGGATCGACGCCGGCATGGCCAAACCGGTCGTACGCGGCCCGCTTCTCGGCGCCGCTGAGCATCTCGTAGGCCTCTTTGGCCTCCTTGAATTTGGCCTCGGCGGTCTTGTCGTCGGGGTTGCGATCGGGGTGAAACTTCATCGCAAGTTTGCGGTAGGCCTTCTTCAGGTCTTCATCACTTGCGTTTTTTGCCACCCCTAATACTTCGTAATAGTCTCGTTTGGCCATGGTTCTTTAATGGAAGACGCCGGGTCAAGCCCGGCGTGGTCTAACAACATACGGTACCGATGGTACCGGTACCCGCCTCTAGTCGCGCTTGACCTCTTTGAATTCGGCATCGACCACATCTTCGGCGTTGGACTTATCGTCACCGCCCGTACTCGCACTGGCACCGGCTGCGCCTGGCGCGGAGGCCTGGGCATAGACTTTCTCGCCCAACTTCTGCGAGGCCTTCATGAGGTTGTCTGTCTTCGATTCAATCGCATCTTTGTCTTCGCCCTGGGTGACGGCCTCGAGTTCCTTGATGGCCTCCTCAATCTTGGCCTTTTCATCGGCATCGATTTTGTCGCCGTGCTCCTCAAGCGACTTCTTCACCGAATGGACCATGGCCTCGGCGGTGTTGCGGGCCTGTACGAGCTCGACACGCTTCTTATCTTCTGACGCATGGGCCTCCGCGTCGGCCACCATCTTGGTGATCTCGTCTTCTGAGAGTCCAGAGTTGGCCTTGATGGTGATCTTGTTCTCTTTGCCAGTAGCCTTGTCTTTGGCCGAGACATGGAGAATGCCGTTGGCGTCGATATCGAAGGTAACCTCAATCTGCGGCGTACCGCGCGGCGCCGGGGGGATGCCTTCAAGATTAAACTCGCCTAGGCTCTTATTGGCATTGGCCACTTCTCTTTCACCCTGATAGACCTTGATGGTGACTGCCGGCTGGTTGTCGTCGGCCGTGGAGAAAGTCTGCGAGAACTTAGTGGGAATCGTCGTGTTCTTCTGGATCATTTTGGTCATGACCCCACCGAGGGTTTCGATACCCAGGGAGAGCGGTGTGACATCAAGCAGAAGCACGTCTTTACGGTCGCCCGCCAGCACCGAGCCCTGCACCGCAGCGCCTACCGCTACGGCCTCATCGGGGTTCACATCTTTGCGTGGCTCTTTTCCGAAGAAGGCCTTCACGGCCTCCTGTACCTTGGGCATCCGGCTCATGCCGCCTACCAGAATGACGTCGTCAATCTGAGAGGCTGAGACACCCGCGTCCTTGAGTGCCGTCTTGCAGGGTTCGATCGTCCGGTTTACCAGATCTTCAACCAACGACTCGAGCTTGGCCCGGGTGATCTTGAAGGTGAGGTGTACCGGGGCGCCATTGGCCATGGCGATGTAGGGCGCGTTGAGCTCGGTCTGCTGGCTCGAGGAGAGTTCAATCTTGGCCCGCTCCGCGGCCGACTTGATGCGTTGTAGCGCAATCGGGTCTTTGGCGAGGTCGACACCGTTTTGCTTTTTGAACTCATCGATGATGTGGTCGATAATGCGCTGGTCGAAGTCCTCGCCCCCTAAGAAGGTATCGCCGTTGGTCGAGAGCACCTCAAACTGCTTCTCGCCATCGACATCGGCAATCTCGATAATCGACACGTCAAAGGTGCCGCCCCCCAGGTCGTAGACGGCGATCTTGCGGTCTTTGCCGCCCGACTTGTCGAGACCAAAGGCCAGTGCTGCAGCGGTA
>CAZKWK010000079.1:0-8876 GCA_964556335.1 uncultured Bordetella sp.
TTCACCAGGCCCAGCCAGACCAGAGCCGTCTCGGCGGTATTCGGCGCATGAATCAACACACGACTGCCCGAGGCCAGGCCCAAGTGGTGTCTTACCAGATGGGCGACCTGGTCTGCCCGTTCGGCAGCCTGGCCATACGAGAGGGCTGCGCCGCCGGGTGTGAGGCTCTGAAAGAGCGGCGCCTGCGGACCCCGGTGCGCCGCGCCCTTTGCAAACAGAAAGTCGGTGAGGTTAAAGGCCTGGGGAAACTGAAACTCGGGGCGGGCCCGCAGAATTTGCGGCTGTTCTGTTGGGGGAGGCAGTCGATCATGCACAAACCGGTCATGCTGACGCATCGCGATCCTCCTTCAAGAGACTACGGCCGATGATGAGACTCTGCACCTCACTGGCCCCTTCATAAATTCGCATGGCACGAATGTCCCTGTAGAGCGCCTCGACCTTCTGGCCCACCGTGACACCTAACGCACCGTGCATCTGCACGGCTCGGTCGATCACCCACTGGGCCGACTCGGTGGCACAGAGCTTGGCCATGGCTGCTTCTTGGGTCGTGTTCGTCTTCTGGACATCCTTCTGCCAGGCAGCGCGGTAACTCAAGAGGGCTGCAGCATCAATGCGTAGGGCCATATCGCCAAGGGCCGACTGGGTAAGCTGAAAATCAGCGAGATGCTGGCCAAACATGGGGCGCTGACGCGCGTACTGCCTTGCCTCAGTAAACGCCCGGCGAGCAAGCCCGAGCGACGCGCCCGCGACGGACACCCGAAAGATATCGAGGGTCTGCATGGCGAGCTTAAAGCCGCCGTGCAGGGGCCCAATGCGTTGTGCATCCGGAACGCGGCAGCCATTGAATCGCAGGCGTGCCAAAGGATGGGGAGAGATGGTGTCGATGCGTTCGGCTACCTGTAGGCCTTCTGTCTGCGCCGACAGATAAAAGCAAGAGATGCCACGGGCCCCGGCTGCCGTATCGGTCTTCGCAAAGACCAGATAGAAGTCGGCAATGCCACCGTTGGAGATCCAGGTCTTCTCTCCCGAGAGAATCCAATCTTGGCCGTCCGCCACCGCGGTGGTCTGCATGGCAGCGACATCTGATCCCGCCATGGGCTCAGACAGGGCGAAGGCCGCAATGGCCTGGCCGGCAGCCACCCGATGTAAGACCTGCCGTTGAGACTCGGTGCCCGCCAGACTCAGCGGGCCGCTGCCTAGGCCCTGCATGGCAAAGGAAAAATCGGCCAGGGCGGAATGAAAGGCGAGCACCTCACGAATCAAAACCAGGCTGCGACTATCGAGTACGGGAAATATGCCGCCATGGGAGGCCGGTACGCAGTATCGCAACCAGCCTGCCGCACCCAGCGCCTGCACCCAGTGGCGGCAGGCCTGATCGACATCGGTTTCATCGATCTGCTGTTCGGCCGCCCAGTCAGACAAGTCGGCGACCAACCGACGATGGGCATCCTCAAAGAAGGGCAACGCGAGATGCTGGGCGGGATAGCGCATGGTGTCCTCCGTGCCTTTGTAATCCGCCTGGTCCTAATTGCCCTCAAAGACCGGCTTGGTCTTCGCCACAAAGGCGTGATACGCCCGATGAAAATCCTGGGTCTGCATCGACTCGGCCTGCGCGATGGCCTCGGCATCAATCGCGGCATCGATGCCCATGGCCCATTCTTCATGGAGCATGCGCTTGGTCATGGCATGCGCGAGGCTCGGGCCCTGGGCAATGACGCGTGCCTGACTCTGGGCATGGGCGAGCACCGCGTCGGCCGGCAGCAGTTGGTTAAAGAACCCCCAGGAGAGGCCTTCTTCTGCTGTCATGGTGCGGCCCAGGTATAGGAGTTCGGCCGCCCGGGTCTGGCCAATTACGCGGGGCAGCAGTGCACACGCACCCATATCGGCGCCCGAGAGGCCCACCCGCACAAACAAGAAGGCGGTCTTGGCGGCAGGCGTGGCATAGCGAAAGTCGCTTGCTAAGGCAATCATGGCCCCAGCCCCGGCGCAGACGCCATCGATGGCCGCAATAATAGGCTGCGGGCAGGCGCGCATGGCCTTCACCAGGTCGCCCGTCATCTGGGTGAACTGCAGGAGACCCTCGGGCGGGCGTGTGGTCAGAGGCCCAATGATTTCGTGAACATCCCCACCGGAGCAGAAGTTTCCTCCCGCGCCGGTGACCACCACAGCCTTAATCTCCTGGGACCGTAGGCGCAGGCCCCAGAACCAGTTGCGCAAGGCGTCATACGACTCGAATGTGAGCGGATTTTTTTTGTCTGGGCGGTTGAGCGTCACCGTGGCAACCCCCGCGTCAATAGCAAACAAGAGTGCGCTCATGCCACCTGCCTTTCTGTATCACTCATGAGTAGTCCCATCTTCACCTTCCCCAGTAGCGTGTGCAGTTGCTGCAGTTGGGTGTCGGTGAGCGAAGAAAATGCCTGAATCACCCACTGCTCGTGCTGACGGGCCATCTTGCGAAAGCTCTGGGCGCCCTTCGCTGTGAGTCGAATCCGCGTCGCCCGACGGTCGCCTTCGACCTGCACACGTTCAACGAGACCCTCCTGCTCGAGCTGGTCTGTAATGGCCGTGACATTGCCCCCCGTCACCATGAGCCGTCGCGAGAGTTCATTCATCTTCAACCCTGCAGGCGTGCGCTCGAGCTGCGCCAAGAGATCAAACCGTGGCAGGGTGGTGGCAAACCGGGTGCGTAATTCAGAGCGAATGGTCTGCTCGATCATCTGTTGGCATGTGAAAAGCCGCAGCCAGAGCCGCAGAGAGGCATGGTGGTCTTCGCGGCCACGGCGTTCGTAGTCGTCACGCAGAGGGGCTATACCTGCCGATATTCCGCGGCCATCTCTGCGGCCCGCTGCGCATTGCGCACCAGCTGGTCTCGGCCAGCGAGATAGGGCAAGGGCCAGTGTGCATGGGGGCTGCCGAGACGGGCAGCCTCGTGCAATGTCCAGGCGGGGTTGGCCAGGTGCGGGCGGGCAATCGCGCAGAGGTCGGCGCGGCCCGCGGCAATGATGCTGTTGACGTGGTCGGCCTCAAAAATCGCACCCACCGCAATCGTGCGAATGCCCACCTCGTTGCGAATACGGTCGGCAAAAGGTGTCTGATACATACGGCCATAGACGGGTCGTGCCTGCCGCGTGGTCTGGCCCGATGAGACATCGATGAAGTCGGCACCGGCCTCTTTAAAGAGCCGCGCAATCACGACCGCATCATCATCGGTATTGCCCCCTGGGGCCCAGTCATGGGCCGAGATACGGACACTCATCGGCAGGGTCTCGGGGATGGACTCGCGGATCGCCCGAAAGACTTCCAAGGGATATCTGCACCGATTCTCTAGGGTTCCGCCATAGTCGTCGGTGCGCAGATTGGTGAGTGGGCAGAGGAAGGAAGAGAGCAGGTAGCCATGGGCGCAGTGCAGTTCGATCCAGTCGAACCCAGCACGCACGGCACGATGGGCACTGGCCACAAAGGCATCACGCACGGCATCCATGTCCGCCCGCGTCATGGCCTTTGGCACCTGATTCTGCGGCCCATAGGCCACTGCACTTGCGGCCATGAGAGGCCAGTTGCCCTCTAACAAGGGGGCATCCACTTCGTGCCAGCCCAGTTGGGTAGACCCTTTAGGACCACTATGGCCAAGCTGAATACCGATCTTGGCAGGTGTCTGCGCGTGCACAAACTGCACGATGCGGGCGAAGGCGGCCTCCTGGGCATCGTTCCAGAGCCCCGTGCAGCCGGGTGTAATGCGCCCCTCAGGCGTGGGCGAAGTCATTTCCACAAACACAAGGCCCGCCCCGCCCAGTGCACGCGCGCCAAGATGCACGAGATGAAAGTCTTGCGGGACGCCATCCACGGCCATATAGGTGGCCATGGGAGAGACCACTGTACGCGCAGGCAGGCTGCATCCGCGCACGGTTAAGGGGGTTAAGGGCAGCAACATGGGTGGGGGCGGCGGTGCAGACGACGATGGCGTGGACGCCCGCGCACTACCTGACTGATTTTCTTGGGCCTTTTGGGCAAGCCATGCTTCGTAACCCGTAAGCCATGGCGCATCACGCAGCCGCAGATTTTCGTGGCTGATACGCTGCGACCGGGTCATGAGCGAGTAGGCAAACTGCTCGATCTCCATGCCCGTGTACCGAGCGACATTCTCAAACCACTCCGTGGAATTGCGGGCTGCGTTCTGAATCTTTAAAACCTCGACCGAGCGGGTGGCCTGATAGCGCGCGAGGGCATCAGAAACCGTCGGCGCCTGCGCCAAGGCACGGTTAAATTCAATGGCATCTTCCAGGGCCAGCTTGGTGCCCGAACCAATCGAGAAGTGGGCGGTGTGGGCGGCATCGCCCATCAGCACCAGGGGCACCACGCGCGCCGCCACCGTAACGGTATGTAACCAGGTTTTACAAATGACCCGGGGAAACTGAATCCAGAAGGCCGAGCCCCGCAGATGCCGGGCATTAGACAGAAGTGCATGGCCATCGAGATACTTGGCAAAGAGCTTTTCACAAAAGGCAATCGACCCTTCTTGGTCCCTCTGGTCTAGCCCATGGGCCCGCCAGACGGATTCGGGCGTCTCAACAATGAAGGTCGAGAGGCCTGGCTCAAACCGATAGGCATGGGCCTGAAACCAGCCGTGCTCGGTCTGCTCAAAGGCGAAGGTGAAGGCCTCGAAGGTCTTCTCGGTGCCAAGCCAGACAAAGCGGCACTTGCGGGTGTCAATGTCGGGCTGAAAGACATCGCTGTAGCGACTACGAATACGGCTATTGAGGCCATCGCTGGCAATGACGAGGTCGGGCTGGTACTGGGCAATGGCGACCTGGTCGTCGTCGACCTCACTACCAAAGACCAGGTCCACACCGGCGGCGCGA
This sequence comes from uncultured Bordetella sp., assembly GCA_964556335.1. Lineage (GTDB taxonomy): Bacteria > Pseudomonadota > Gammaproteobacteria > Burkholderiales > Burkholderiaceae_A > Hahnella. Next base: position 4,860 of record CAZKWK010000079.1, read on the forward strand.
CAGTGGTCTTGCAGAATGTTGAGGAGCCGCTTGCGCCCGATGCCGCAGAAACCATGGCCCGTCGAACGTACCGAGCGGCCTTTAAAAAAAACCTCAATATCGTCCCAGTGATTAAACGACTGCAGAATCTCCTCAGCGGAGTTGGGGTCGGCGGCGCGCAGATTGGCGAGTGTCTGGTCAGAGAAGACCACCCCCCAGCCAAAGGTGTCGTTGGGCTGGTTGCGCTCCAGCACGGTCACGGAGAGGGCGGGGTCGCGTTTTTTGAGCAGCAAGGCGGCATAGAGGCCTGCGGGCCCTCCGCCAATCGACAAAACGCGTGACAATCGTGATGGGGTAGAGGTGTGCATGCCTAGATTCTTTAAACTTAAAGTATTCAGGCCTATCCTGATTAACCCTAGGGAGCTATGTTGATGCCACTGGATTCTCATTACGACAACCGGGCCGCGGTGCCGACATTCGCGGACTTTCTCTCGCGATGGAATGCCGCAAGCCAGGCGGCTCGGGCGCAGGCTGCGGTCAGCAAGGGTGACTTCTCCCAGCATGCGTACCTTACGCAGGACCACTTCAACCCCGGCGAACTCTGCGGCGGGACGCGCTCCGGCCCGCCTTGGGGCAGTGCGCGTTGCCAGATTGATTTTTTCTCCGCGGCGGGCGAAGGCCCGCACCCCCTTTTGGTTTTTTTGCATGGGGGCTACTGGCGGTCATTGGGGCCGGAGGTCTTTTATTTCATAGCGCCCGCCTGGACCGCGCGTGGTGCCCATGTGGCCTTTGTGGGCTATGACCTCTGCCCGAGCGTGGAGATCGACCAAATCGCAGCCCAGTGCCGCGCCGCGATGCAATGGCTTTTTGCGCATGGGGCCTCGCTTGGCGTGGACCGCACGCGGGTGGTGGTGTCCGGCCATTCGGCCGGTGGGCATCTGGCAGCGATGCTGGCGTCAGCGCCCACGTCAGAAGCATCTTCAAGGGCGGGTGCTAAGCGTACGACCGGGGCCGCACCATCGACGGACGCAGCCTTCAATGCCGCTGGTCAGGCTGAAGCCACCGATCGCGGGTTCTGCATCAAGGGCTGCATCAGCCTCTCTGGGGTCTTCGACCTCGCTCCGCTCGCCCAGACCAGCATGAATGCCGACCTGCGACTACGTGAGGCGGTGATTGCGGGGGCCTCACCGGTCTATCGGGCGCCAGATCCTGCGCTTCTCACCGATGAACGACTGGCCCTCTTTGTGGGCGCGGATGAGCTTCAGGGGTTCCACGATCAACATGCCGCGCTGATCAGCGCTTGGGATCTGAAAGGAAAGGCAATTACGGAGAGCCTGCCGGGTCTGCACCATTTCAGTATTGTCGATACGCTCACCGACCCCAGCTCGCGTGTTTTTCACGTGGCCGAGCGGATGCTGGGGCTCGCACACTCGGCCGCTGTTTAAGTCGCACGCAAAGCGCCGCACCTCACCCTTACAGTCGCAGGGCGAGGGCGCATAGGCATCGCATAGGCGTCGCGCTCGTGCCGTTGGCCTTCAAGTAGCCTTAAGGTGTGTGCGTCTGAAAGAAAAGGGCGTTGAGCGCAGCGCCCGGGGAGTCGGCCCGCATAAAGGCTTCGCCCACCAGAAAAGCGTCGATACCGGCATCGCGCATGCGGGCCACATCGGCGGGCGACAAGATGCCGCTTTCGGTGACGAGAATGCGGTCGGAAGGCAGTCGGGGCAAGAGATCGAGCGTGGTCTCGAGCTGTGTCTCAAAGGTGCGCAGATTACGATTGTTCACCCCCAAGAGTGGCGACTGGCAGCAGTCGAGGGCCCGATCAAACTCCTCGGCATCATGCACCTCCACGAGGACATCCATACCCAGCGAGAAGGCGGCAGACTCCAGTTCGCGCAGCTGCGTATTGGAAAGCGCAGCGACGATTAACAAGATACAGTCTGCCCCCCAAGACCGCGCCTGCACGACCTGATAGGGGTCGATCATAAAGTCTTTACGCAGCACTGGGAGACTGCAGGCGGCACGCGCCTGAACCAGATGTTCAGGGGCACCTTGGAAAAATTCGATGTCTGTAAGGACGGACAGGCAGGCAGCGCCATGGGCGGCATAGTCTCGGGCGATGTCTGCCGGCACAAACGGGTCCCGCAACAAGCCCTTGCTCGGGCTTGCCCGCTTCACTTCAGAAATTACCGCGGACTTTCCTGCCGCCCGATTGTCTCGAATCGCCCGCACGAACCCCCGCGGAGCCTGGTCTGCGGGCTGCGTCTCAATCTGCGCAAGCAGTGCGGACTCCGAGACCGTGGCCCGAGCGATTGATACCTCTTGGGCCTTGACCTGCAGGATACGTTGAAGGATGTCGGCCATAAGGGTTCAGGGGCTCTCTTCTATGCCGCCTCTAAGGCCCGCGTGGTCTGCACAAACTCGTCGAACTTGGCCCGCGCTGCGCCGCTGGCAATCGTGGCCATAGCCTTATCGACCGCCTCCTGCCAGGTCTTCACCACATTCGAGGCGAGTAAGGCCCCGGCCGCATTAAAGGCCACAATGTCGCGAATCGGGCCCATGTCGTTAGACAAGGCAATCCGCATCTTTTCGGCCGACTGGGTCAGACCATCGGAGTGCAAGGCGTCGCGGACCTCGTGCAGGGTATAGCTGGGAAAGCCAAATTGTTGGGCAGTGACCGAATACTGCTGGATGTGGGCGAACTGTAGTTCTGCCACACGGGTATCGCCCACGATGCTCAGTTCATCCAAGCCCATATCGGCATGCACGATGAGTACATGGTCGGAGCCGAGCTTGCGCAAGACTTCGGCCTGAATCGCCACGAGATCGGGATGAAAGACACCCATGAGTTGGCAGGGCGCATTGGCGGGGTTGGTGAGCGGTCCGAGAATATTAAACATCGTGCGCACGCCGAGCTCTTTACGCACGGGCGCAATGTGCTTCATGGCCGTGTGGTGATCGGGCGCAAACATAAATCCAATACCGCAGCGTCGAATCGACTCGGCCACCTTTTCGGGCGGCAGGTGAATATTGACGCCGAGATGCTCGAGAAGATCGGCGCTGCCGGATTTCGAAGAGACCGAGCGGCCTCCATGCTTGGCCACCGGCGCGCCCGCGGCGGCCGCCACAAACATGGCAGTCGTGGAAATATTAAAGCTGTGGGCGTTGTCTCCCCCCGTACCACACATGTCGACGAGGTTGGCAATATTGGTCTTCACCTGGGTGGCAAATTCGCGCATCACCTGGGCGGCGGCAGCGAGCTCGGTGGTGGTCTCGACCTTCACCCGCAACGCGGCCAAGAGTGCGGCCATCTGCACTGTGGAGACTGCCCCCGACATCATCTGCCGCATGATGTCGAGCATCTCTTCGTGGGTGAGGTCTTGCCGGTCGACACACCGGTTTAAGGCCTGCGGAATGGAAAACCCCATAGCTCCTCCGTGACACGCACTAAGCCCCTGCGGACACGACCGCAGGCACCTGATCTAAAAAATTCTGTAGTAAGGCATGGCCCTGTTCGGACAAGACCGACTCCGGATGAAACTGCACCCCATGCACCGGCAGGCGCTTGTGGGCCAGACCCATAATCTCGCCATCGTCGGTCCAGGCCGTCACCCTAAGGTCTTCGGGCAGCCCCTCTCGAGACACCGCAAGAGAATGGTACCGCGTGACCGTCAGCGGGTTGTTGAGCCCCACAAAGACGCTTTCACCCTGATGCGTGACCAACGAGGTCTTGCCGTGCATGAGGGTCTTGGCCCGCACCACCTGCCCGCCCAAAGCGGCCCCTATCGATTGATGGCCCAGGCAGACCCCCAAAAGCGGCAGTGGCTGCGCCATGGCGGCGACCGCCTGGATCAGCGGCACGGATATTCCTGCTTCTGCGGGGCTGCATGGCCCGGGGGAAATAACAATGGCCTGCGGGTTGAGCGCCAATGCAGCTTCTACCGACACCTCGTCATTACGCAGGGTAACAACGTCTGCGCCGAGTTCTCCAAAGTACTGCACCAGGTTGTAGGTGAAGGAGTCGTAGTTGTCGATCATGAG
>CAZKWK010000080.1:0-8759 GCA_964556335.1 uncultured Bordetella sp.
ATAGGGAAGTATTGAATAGTGTTTGGTACGTTGTTGAAGCAACAAACATGAAGGACTCGGGCCTCTACGCTGCGCTTTCTCACCCGCGCCGGCCCAGAGATAGGCGTGGCCTCCACCAAAGCCTTCACCACCCAACTCGCCGCCCTCTTCCTGCTCACTCTGGTCCTTGGGAAGGTTCAGGGGCGCCTGAGCCCAGTCGATGAAGCGCGCTATCTTGCCCAGCTTCGGCATCTGCCTTCGGCGCTGAGCGCCGTGCTTGCCGCCGAGCCCACATTTCAATCCTGGGCGAAGCGATTCGTACACAAATCACATGCCCTCTTTCTCGGGCGCGGTATCCACTATCCCATTGCGTTAGAGGGTGCACTCAAGCTTAAAGAGATTAGCTACATTCATGCCGAGGCCTATGCGGCGGGGGAACTCAAACATGGCCCCCTGGCCTTGGTGGACGCGGAGATGCCCGTGGTGGCCGTGGCCCCAAACGATCAGCTTCTTGAAAAGCTCAAGAGCAATCTTGAAGAAGTGCGCGCCCGCGGCGGAGAACTCTATGTGATTGCCGACCAGGGATCTGGGTTTCAAGCCTCAGAGGGTGTCCATGTCATCACGCTCGGAGACCATGCGGGGTTGCTCTCCCCGATTCTGCATGTGGTGCCCCTACAGCTGCTGGCCTACCATGTGGCCCTGGCCCGGGGGCACGATGTCGACAAGCCACGCAATCTCGCAAAGAGCGTCACGGTGGAGTAGGTTTCCCCGCTAGCCCGATCGGCCACGGGGCAGTTCGTTCGTCAGAAGCAGAATGCGCGGCTCCACCGAGTCAAACTGTACGCCGTGCAAGAAGCCCGGAGACTTCGTGGTCTCCTCGGCCTGCGCCTGCACCGACTTCAGTGTGCCGGCCATCTGCACACGCTCATGACTGCCCGTGGCTTTGAGATCGAAGTTCAGTCCGAGTAATAGCCGCTGCCCCGCCTCCCCCAAGGCCATCGACGCCCAGACCGCCGCCCCGCCCCCGCTGAGATCTTTCAGCCGGGCCCCTGCAACTGCCTTCCCCACGGGGGCACTGATGATGTCAATAGGGAGTCGCACGGCGACCCGCTCATGGGCCCGAATACGTGTCTCCCGCACCTCTTTCGGGAATGCCAGCAGCAGATAGTTGCGCGGATTGAGCAGCAAGGCTGTGATGTGGGTATCAAACTCAAAGAGCGAGACACCCGAGAAGAGGCGCACCGCGAGTGACTGGCCCTCCCGCACTGAGGCCAGCCAGCCGTGGTCGGTCGGTACCTGCAACATCATGAATTCCGGCTCCACATAGCCGATGAGCCGCGTGAAGTATTTATGTTCCACCGGGCCACGGAGAATCATCTGCACCGTCTGACCGATACGAAGGTCCATGTCAGAGAAACGGGCCTGCTTGGTCTGGCTCATGCTGTCTTGGGACATAGAGGGGACTTTCAAACGGGAGCTTTATTATGATCGCGATAAGCGATAAATGTGAAAAGCCCATGACATCTGCCCTCACACCCCCGCAAGACCGCTCAATCTACGGTGGACTCAAACGTCTCTTGTTTGGCGACATCACGTTCGCCGAGAGTGAAGAGTACCAAGAGTTCCGCTACAAGCTTCTGATCGTCTTGATGGTCTCTGCCGCCTTGGTCACCGGCGTTTTTATTCTTGGCGTGATCAGTCAGGTGAACCTCTTGGGCGAGGGGCATCCCCGCACCATGGTTTTCTTTACTCTCAGTACCTTGGCCCTATGGGTCTGGCTGCGGGGTAATCCCAAGCGATTCAAGCGTGCGGCGTGGAGCTATGAAGCGCTCACCCTCATTGAGGCAAGCTCCGCGCTGATCTACGTGTCATTCGATGAATTGCGACTACTCTGGTTCTTCACCAACGTACCGGGTGTTTTCATTCTCTTAGGTGTCCGGCCCGGATGGATGGTGACGATTCTCACGATGGTGGGGCTTGGCGTCGGTAATCTTTACCTCGAGCGTCCGTATTCACTGCCGGCGATGATCACCGCCCAGATGTGTCTGCTTTACCTGGGCATTTTCTTTCATGCCTATGTCAATCGGTCTTACTCGTATTTCAAGCGCATGCGCGACTACAACAATCGACTCAAAGATCTGGCCACCCACGACCCCCTGACGGGCGTGCTCAACGCCCGGGCATACTACGAAGCCTGCGACCAACAGATTCGCATCAGTCAGCGGACGGAACAGCACTTCTCGGTGCTCTTTATCGATCTTGATCACTTTAAGAAGATCAACGACAGCTTTGGTCATGCTGCAGGCGATGAGGTTCTGCGCACGGTGGCCCGAGTCATTCGAGAACATCTGCGTCAGAGCGACCTGCTCGGGCGGATCGGGGGGGAAGAGTTTTCGGTCTTCTTACCCGGAACAGACCTCCCGGGTGCGCTACAGGTGGCCGAGGCGCTGCGGGTTGCAGTACAGGCCTGCGAGATTCATCTGCAAGACGCCACGCTGCAAATCACGGCAAGCATTGGCGTGGCAAGTCGCGATCGCCAACAACCCACCATGAAGGCGATTCAACAGCGCGCCGATGAGGCGATGTATGAGGCCAAGAAGGCCGGAAGAAACCGTGTCTCCACCCTCGATCAAGGGTTCGTGTGGCAGGCAGTGACCTCGTCCCTCTAGAGGGCCCTGCTAATGATAACCGGTCGCTTGGGCTGCACCCTTCATCGATAACCAGGACTCTAAGGGCGCCGGTCGATAGGCAAGATAACCCTGAAAGGTGGGGCAGCCTAAGGCCTGCAGGGCTGCCCGCTGCGTCTCAGTCTCCACCCCCTCAACCACCAGAGCCAAGCCGATCCGGCGAGTGAGCCCGGCCACCGCCCGCACAATCTCAACCACCATGGGCTTTTCCAGCCCCAGAACAAACTGACGATCGAGCTTGATCTTGTCAAAGGGCAGGGTATGCAGCCGCGACAGAGACGATTGGCCTGTACCAAAATCATCAATGGCAATTGAGAAGCCCATACGACGCAGCGTCTCTAGCCGCTCTGAGACCGCCTGGGTGTCCTGCTGAAAGATGGTCTCCGTGACTTCGATCTCAAGGTGCCTGCCCATCGGAGACGGCTGCTGAGACAGCGTCTGCGCGATCCAGGTAGGAAAATCGGGCTCAGAGAGTTCGCGTACCGAGAAGTTAATACCCACCCGCAGATCGGGCCAGATACGCAGCAGGCTCGGTAGGTCGTGCAGTACCTGCCGAAACATCTGTCGGCCCACAGCCACGATCAGGCCCGTCTCCTCTGCAACCGGTATGAACCGGTCGGGTGGCACCGGCCCCAGCACGGCGTCCGTCCATCGGCACAAGGCTTCCATCGAGACGATCTGGCCAGTCTCGATGGCTACCTGCGGCTGATAGACAGTGGTCAGGCGCCCTTCGGACACCGCGTCGGCGAGACGCTCTGCGATGGTGGTCACTGGTAATCCACCACCAGAGGCGCATGATCGGAGAACGACTGGTCGCGAAAGACAAAGGCCTTCTGGGCGCGGGCGGCAAGGCCGGGCGTGGCAACCTGATAGTCAATACGCCAGCCAACATTGTTGGCGCGGGCCTGGCCGCGGTTAGACCACCAGGTATAGGCGGCGGCCTCTTCGGTCGGATAGAGGCGTCGATAGACATCCACCCAACCAACCTCAGAGAAGACCTCGGTCATCCAGGCCCGCTCTTCGGGCAGAAAGCCCGAGTTCTTGAGATTGCCTTTCCAGTTTTTGAGGTCGCGCTCCGTATGGGCAATGTTCCAATCACCACAGATGAGAAATTCGCGGCCAGACTGTCTGTACTCCGCAAACCATCTACGCAGCAAGGGCAGAAACGCGGCGAGGAACCGAAACTTCGAGGCCTGCCGATCCTCCGAGGCGGACCCCGAGGGGGCGTACAGACTCACTACCGTGACAGGCGCCCCACCAGTGGAAAGGCCTGTATCAAAATCGGCCCGCAGAATGCGGCCCTCGCGATCAAACTCCGCCACACCCATGCCGGCCTCGGTGCGACTCGGTGCCACGTAGGAATAGATGCCCACCCCACTGTATCCCCGCTGCTCTGCACAGTGCACGACAGACCCCATCTGCCCCAGAGTGCCAGTCAGGGACCGAAGGGGCGCTTCTAAGTCTTGCGGCTGGGCCTTCAATTCCTGAACACACGCCACATCGGCGCCGCTCTCGGCAAGCCACTCCAGGGCGCCTTTGCGGGCTGCGGAGCGGAGCCCGTTGACATTCAAGCTGATGACACGCATGGGTGTATTCTTTCACGAATGGCCGCCTCGACCTACTCTTCCGCATCGTCTCCTCGAGAGGAGGCTTTTTTGCGCTTTGCCATCGACGCTGGCGTGCTGCGGTTTGGAACATTCATCACGAAGGCCGGGCGAACGTCTCCGTATTTCTTTAACGCGGGGCTCTTTCACCACGGGGGGCTGCTCGGGTCTCTCTCGGACTTCTATGCCCAGGCTTTTCTGGCCGCAGAGACCGCTGGGCTCTGGTCTGCCGATGGCCTCTATGGGCCCGCCTACAAGGGCATCCCCCTGGCGAGCGCAACCGCCGTGGCGCTCGCCCGTTCGGGGCGTGACATTGGGTTTTCCTTCAACCGAAAAGAGGCCAAGGACCACGGCGAGGGCGGGCTGGTGGTGGGTGCGTCGCTAGTCGGGCGCATCGTGATTGTGGACGATGTCATTTCCGCGGGCACATCGGTTCGAGAGTCGGTGGAACTCATCCGTGCGGCGGGCGCAACGCCAGTGGGCGTGTTGATTGCGCTTGATCGTATGGAGCGGGGAGGCACCGCGCAGCTCCCCACAGACCGGTCTGCAGTACAAGAGGTGGCAGAACAGTACGGCCTGCCTGTCAAGGCCATTGTGACCCTCGAAGACCTTCTGCACTTTTTAGAGAAATCCAACGATCCCGCATTACAGCAATACCGAGAAGCCGTAGCCGCCTATCGGGCCCAGTGGGGTGTGGGCAGCACAGCCTAGGCGTTCGAGTGTGGATAAATAATGGTGCCGCGTGTCGGATTCGAACTGACGACCTACTGATTACAAATCAGTTGCTCTGCCAACTGAGCTAACGCGGCATACTGCAGATTCTAAATCGTTTTCTCAGAAGTTTTTCTTCGTGGATTACTTGACCCGACGCAGCGATGGTCTGCCGGGTGCAGGGCCAGATCCTGGCGGTGGGGGTTCTGGTTTGTCGCCCGTCTCATCCCCAGTCGAAGGAGGTGCAGAGACTGGGCCAAGGCCAACTCTACCTGCGGTCTTCAGTCGCGTAGGGCCAGAAGACTTTCCCGTCTTTGGTTTGCCCACCACATTCAAAGGGGAGGCGTCCTCTGTGGCTTCGGGCTCACCCATCGGCTTAGGCACGTCGAAGGCCATCCCATGGCCCGTCTCCTTCGCGTAGATGGCCACAATCTGATCGATGGGCACCCAAATGTCTTCGGCCACGCCCGAGAATCGCGCGGTAAAACTCACTTCGGTATTGGTCATCTGCAGACGGTGGGTGGCCAGCGCGCTCACATTGAGCACAATTTCGCCATTGCGGACATGGGCCATCGGCACACGCGTCTGTTCGTTGACCGCCACCGCAAGGTAGGGCGTAAACCCGTTGTCCGAGCACCATTCATAGATGGCCCGCACCAAATAGGGTTTGGTGGAGCTGACTTCGGGGGGCGGCTCAATCGAGGGCATAGGAAGGCACGAGAACGATTGAGAAACCGACAGCCACGCCTGCCTAGCGGCGCATGACCTTTTCAGAAGGCGTCAGGGCATCAAAGAAGGCGGGGCGCGAAAAGATCCGCTCGGCATACTTCAGCACGGGCGCGGCCGCCTTAGGAAGTTCGATGCCATAGTGCTCAAGACGCCAGAGCAGCGGCACGAGCGCCACATCGATCATCGAGAACTCTTCGCCAAACATGTACTTCGACTTGGCCACCACCGGGGCCAACTGCGACAGGCTGTCACGAATCGCCGCGCGGGCCTTGTCTATTTTTTTGGTGTCTTGCTTCTCAAGCGTCTCCACATGCACAAAGAGCTCGCGCTCAAAGTTCAAGAGCATCAAGCGGGCCCGGGCCCGCTGCACGGGATCTGCAGGCATGAGTTGGGGGTGCGGGAAGCGCTCATCAATGTACTCGTTGATGATGTTGGACTCATAGAGAATGAGGTCGCGCTCCACCAGAACGGGTACCTGACCATAGGGATTCATGATCGAGATGTCTTCGGGCTTATTAAACAAATCGACATCGCGGACGCGGGCCATATCGGAGTCCATCAGCCCTTTTTCGAACAGAACAAACCGGCACCTCTGACTAAAGGGGCAGGTGGTACCGGAATACAAAACCATCATGACGTGATACTCCTCAGTCTTAGTAATCGAGTGGCATACAGCAGGTGCAGACCCCCAAAGCCCGGCCGAGCTTGGCGAATCTTCACTCTGGCGCAGCCGAGGGGTCTAGACCCTGAGCCCTCTCGGGGCCTCGGCGCCTTTTTTCTTATCGAATGTCTTTCCAGAAAGCGGCGTTCATACGCCAAGCAAAGACAAAGAAGAGTGCCAAAAAGAGAAGCACCCAGACGCCGACCTGCTTGCGGGTCTGGGCCACCGGCTCAGCCGCCCAAGCGAGAAATGCGGTGAGATCGGCCACAAGATTGTCGTAGTCTGAGGCCGAGACTTTGCCAGCAGTCTGAGACACAAAACGATCAAAGACCTTCTGCTCTTCGCCGCCCTTTGTCACCGTCTTGAACTCAGCCACATTCTGGCCTTGAAGTTCCCAGAGCACATGGGGCATGCCCACTGCCGGATAGACCAGGTTATTCCAGCCCGTGGGCCGGCTGGGATCGACATAGTAGGTGCGCATATAGGTGTAGATCCAATCAGCGCCTGTTCCGGCCTTTGAAGAGCGGGAACGAGCAGTCAAGGAAAGGTCGGGGGGCGCCTTACCAAACCAGGCGGCCGACTCTTTCAGTGGCATGGTGGTCTTTATCAAATCACCCACCTTTGCGTCCGTAAGAATCAGGTTCGCCTTGATCTGGTCTTCTGTAAGCCCGAGATCTGCGAGCCGGTTGTAGCGAACCTGCGAGAGACCGTGGCAGCCCAGGCAGTAATTCATAAAGAGCTTTGCCCCGTTCTGTAGCGCCGCCTTATCGGTCAGTTTGTTGGTGGGAAACTGATCGAGCGGGGTGGCAGGCCCAGCGGCAAATGCAGGCGTGCCCGCCATCCCGACAAGGGCTGCAAGAACCATCACAAAACGGGAAACCGCGGGCCGACAGAGGCGAAGGAAAGTCATGGCATGTACTCGTAATCAGTAATCGTGGAGAGACGTATCTCGCTTAAAGGCCCATCTATCAATGCGGCTGGAAGGTAACGCGATTGGGTACGGGCTTGAACTCCCCCCAGCGTGACCACCAGGGCATCAGCGCGAAGAAGCCAAAGTAGAAGATCGTGCCCAGTTGCGAGACCACCTGCCCCACCGGCGAGGGCGGTAGCACCCCAAGGTAGCCCAGCACAAAGAAATTGACCACAAAGATGCCATAGAGCCACTTCTGCCAGCTCGGACGGTACCGAATCGATTTCACCGGCGAGTGATCCAGCCAGGGCAGAAAGAACATGATGATCACCGCGCCCCCCATCACCACCACGCCCCAGAACTTCGCATCAAAGACCCGAAAGATAATGGCCAGGCCCACCATCGCCACCAGCCCCACAATCTTCAGCATCCCACCGGACTGCATCCGCAGAAAGCCATAGGCCCCAAGGCCCGCGGCCGCCACAAAGACCCAGGTAAAGACATCGGTGACTGCGCGCAGCATCGAGTAGTAGGGCGTGAAGTACCAGACCGGCGCAATGTGCGGCGGCGTAACCAGCGGGTCTGCCGGAATAAAGTTGTTGTACTCCAGGAAGTAGCCCCCAAACTCCGGTGCAAAGAAGACCACCACCGCAAAGAGGAAGGCAAACCCTGCAAAGCCCACCACATCGTGCACCGTGTAGTAGGGGTGAAAGGGAATCCCGTCTAAGGGAATGCCATTGGCGTCTTTCTTCGCCTTGATCTCCACCCCATCGGGGTTGTTCGAGCCCACCTCATGCAGCGCAATGATGTGGGCCGCCACGAGGCCCACCAAGACCAGCGGGATGGCGATCACGTGAAAGGCAAAGAAGCGGTTTAAGGTGGCATCGCCCACCACAAAGTCGCCCCGGATCCAGACCGCCAGATCAGGCCCAATGAGGGGTACGGCAGAAAAGAGGTTCACGATCACCTGCGCCCCCCAGTACGACATCTGCCCCCAGGGAAGTAGGTAGCCAAAGAAGGCCTCTGCCATCAGGCACAAGAAGATCAGGCAGCCAAAGATCCAGATGAGTTCGCGCGGCTCGCGGTACGAGCCATAAATAAGCCCGCGGAACATGTGCAGATAGACCACCACAAAAAAGGCCGAGGCGCCTGTGGAGTGGATATAGCGGATCAGCCAGCCAAAGGGCACCTCCCGCATGATGTATTCCACGCTGGCAAAGGCCACCGGAATCCCAGCCGCATTGAGCGAGGCATCGGGCTTGTAGTGCATCACCAGAAAAATGCCCGTAACGATCTGAATGACCAGCACCAGCATCGCCAGACTTCCAAAGAAATACCAGAAGTTAAAGTTCTTCGGCGCGTAGTACTCCGAGAGGTGCGCCTTATAGAGCGAAATCAGGGGGAAACGACGGTCCACCCATCCCAACAGGCCGGTTGCTTGCGCGACTTTCTCTGCTGCCATGTGATTCTGCCTTTAC
>CAZKWK010000081.1:0-8651 GCA_964556335.1 uncultured Bordetella sp.
GGGCTCGCCGACAATGCCAGAGGAGACAGTAACTGCTGCATCTGACCGCGCGGCAGCGACTTCAGCCGCTCGTACAAGATGCGCTCATGGGCAGCGTGCATATCTACAAGAATGAGGCCCTGACGGTTCTGGGCAAGAATGTAGATGCCATGCAGCTGGGCCAACGCAAAGCCAAGTGGGTGTTCGTCGTTGCCGCTGCCCCAGGCCTCTCGCACTGCAGATCCCAGAGACGTAGCCCCCAGAGACCCCACTCCTGAAGGGAGCGGCTCGCGCAGCCGAGGGGTGGCTGCGGAAGACCAGTCGGTGTAGAGCGGGAGTGTGGGATGCGGCGCCGGTATTGTGGGCATAGAAAGGGCTGACCGCCCCATCACTTCTTGCCCCGAGGACCCCGCCGCCTGTGGCACCGCCCCTAGGTCTCCGCGCGAGACAGCGACCGCCTGCGACAGGGCCTCGCGGCAGGCCTTGAGCACGGCCTGATAGACCGCCTGACCCTCGCGAAACCGCACTTCGGCCTTGGCCGGATGCACATTTACGTCCACTGCATCGGGCGTGATCTGCAGGAAAACCGCAAATCGCGGCTGTCGGTCCCCATGCAATACATCGGCATAGGCCGACCGCAGCGCATGGGCGAGTGTCCGGTCTCGAATGCACCGGCCATTGACGAAGAAGTACTGACGATCGGTGCCGCGTCCTTCGGCTGCAGTAGGGGTCTGTAACCAGGCGTCGATGCGCAGCGGCCCCACCTCCGCAGATGCCACCCGTAGCTGCTCCATCGGCACATCCAACAAGCGGCTCACCCGCCGATCCATCGGCTCTATTGAGAGCGCGGCCACCACCCGGCCATTGTGGGAAAGCTCCCAGGCGCAGTCGGGACGAGACAAGGCAGCCCGGGTCCAGGCCTCGCGCGCGTGGCCAAACTCCGTGGCGGGGCTTTTGAGGAAGCGTCGCCGGGCCGGTACGGCATGAAAGAGTCCCACCACCTCTACCAGGGTGCCCTGCCCCCCGGAGGCGGGTACCGTCTGCCATCGCCCCTGCTCCTGACGTAGGCACTGGGCGTGTGGGCTCTGCGCGGTTCGGCTCGTAATCGCAAGCTGCGCCACGGAGGCGATAGCCGCTAGAGCCTCGCCGCGAAACCCATGGCTTGCCACCTGCTCAAGATCTTCGAGGCTGCGAATCTTGCTCGTTGCATGGCGCTGCACAGCCAGGACGAGCTCGTCTGCCGCGATACCCGCACCATCGTCTCGTACCCGAATGCTGCGAATCCCGCCTTCCTCTAGGCTCAGCGCAATGTGTCGTGCCTGCGCATCCATCGCATTGTCCAATAGTTCCTTCACCACAGAGGCGGGCCGCTCAATCACCTCGCCCGCAGCAATCTGGCTAATCAGTCTGTCCGGAAGGAGGGCAATCGCGGGCATAGGTAGTGGGCGGCGCGGATGCTGCTTAGGCCCTGGACTTCTTTGCCAAGGGAGGATTCTGGGCGAGGTAATCCTCAATGCCACGTCGCATCGCAACCGCCACTTCCCGCTGATAGGCCGCATCCCGCAATCGCCGTTCCTCGTCGGGGTTGCTGATAAAGGCCGTCTCTACAAGAATGGAAGGAATATCGGGGGCCCGCAGCACGGCAAATCCCGCCTGTTCTACCTGGGGTTTGTGCAGACGATTGACCCGGCCGATTTCTCGCAAGACCGACTGCCCCAATTTCAGTGAGTACTTGATCTGGGCCGTGGTGGACATATCGAGCAGGGTCTGGGTCAGCAGGTCATCGGCCTGGCCAAGCTTCACCCCGCCAATAGAATCCGACTCATTTTCTTTGTTGGCCATCCATCGGGCGGCAGCGCTGGTGGCGCCCTTGTCGGATAAGGCAAAGACCGAGGCGCCTTGTGCCGTCGGCGACACCCAGGCGTCCGCATGCACTGATACAAAGAGGTCTGCATTCACCTGTCGCGAGAGTGCGACGCGCCGGGCCAGGGGGACAAAAAAATCGCCGTCACGGGTGAGGAATGCCCGCATCGCAGGCTGGGCATCAATCTGACGTTTGAGTTCGCGCGCGATCCGCAGCACCACATCTTTCTCGCGGGTGCCACCGCGACCAATCGCGCCGGGGTCCTCCCCGCCATGGCCCGGATCGATGGCAATCGTGATGAAACTCCCTCGGGACGCGCTAGCGCGTGGCGCCTCTTTACTTGGAATGTCGCGGGATGTTCCGGCCGTTGGTGGGTTTGGCGCGCTTTGAGGGGGCACTGCCGAGGGGCGGCCTGGGCCCCCCGTCTGCGCCTGTGGCGTTATGGGTGCAACCGGTGCCTGCGCTTGCGTCTGCGGGGCGGGGGCCTGATCCGTTCCAGCGCCTGTTGTGCGCGACGCCTCATACTCCCTGAGGAAGGCCAAGAGGGGATCAGCCTCTACTTCGGGGTAGAGGTCAATTACTAGGCGATGTTGATACTGGGCAATCGGGGGTAAGGTGAAGACCTGTGGCCGAATCGCCTGCTTCAGATCAAAGACCATGCGCACGATATGCGGCTTGAATTGACCCACGCGCACCTGGGCAATGAAGGGGTCATTGGACTGTATGCCAGCGAGAATCTGCCGCAGGCCATAGCCGAGTTGGAGATTCTGGATGTCGACCACGAGGCGCTCGGGCCGGGTGAGTCGGGTGGTGGAATAGACGAGTCGTGACGTGTCATGCTCGATTGCCACGCGGGTGTAATTGGGTGCCGGCCAGACGCGCACGGCCACCACTTCGACGGCACGCGCCGGGGGTGGTAGTCCCAGCGCGGCCACCAGCGCCATGGGGGCCAGCGTGAGGCTGCGCCGCAGAGGGTCTACTGTCACAGTGCCCGATGGTTTTCCGTGCACGTCCGCGGGCGCATTCCCGAACTCAGAGAGCGCTGCGCGCAACCTGGCCTGCAGTTCGTCGTTCGCCGAGTGAATACTCAGGTGCCGCGGCCCTTCGGGCACGAGCGGGTCAGCCCAGTCCAGCGCGATCTCGACATCGGCTGCAGGAAGCCCTTCCGCTTTTTCGGGCCATTCCACAAGTACGAGGTCGGTCTCCGCAAATATCTCGCGAAGCCCTGATACGCGCCAGGCCGTGGGGTCCGTCTGCCGGAAGAGGTCTAGGTGCGCACACTGCAGTTGCCCGACCAGATAGGTCTCCGCCACAGCAAAACTCGGGCTCTTAATGCGACCTTCTACGCCCAGCGCACGCAGAATGCTGCGCACCAAGGTGGTCTTGCCCGCGCCCAGCCCTCCGCGGAGATACAGCCGCGACCACGCCCCTTCTCGGGCGAGCTGGGCCAGGGCGAACCCCATCCCAACCATCTGGTCTTCGGTCACCGAATTGAAGTCTTGGCGGTGTCGGTCAACAATCACGAAATGTCTCTCACAGGCCACGCAGTTGATTTGCAACATCCTACCCCGAGCCTGGATCAGGCCCGGTCTTGGGCTCAGGCTTTGGGATTCTCAGGCCTTTCGGTAGTTCCTCTTCCTGCCACCGACAGCACCGCCGCCATGGAGGGGTATCGCGACTGGCTGGCCCAAGGGTATGCAGGGGATATGGACTATCTGCATCGTCATCTCGAGATCCGCGCTCAGCCCGAGGCACTCTTGCCTGGGGCGCGGTCGGTCTTGATGGTCACCATGCCTTATCTTCCCGCAGATAGCCCGACAGACTGGAGAGAACAGGAGGCGCGCGCAACGCTTGAGCCCGCTCGTGCCGTCGTCTCGGTCTATGCTCGGGGCCGCGATTACCACAAGGTGCTGCGGCAGCGACTGGTGCGTCTCGCGGAGCAGCTTGCGCGTGCCTACGGCCCGGCCCGGTTTCGCGCCTGCGTCGATTCCGCTCCACTCCGGGAGGTGGACTATGCCGAGCAGGCCGGGCTGGGATGGCGCGGCAAAAACACGCTGCTTCTGAATCAGACGGAAGGTTCGATGTTCTTTCTTGGCGCCCTGCTCACAGATTTGGCCTTTCCGTCTGTCTCGGTCGAAGGATCGCGCCACTGTGGGAGTTGTACCGCCTGTCTCGATCTCTGTCCCACACAGGCCTTTGTCGGCCCGTATCGGCTCGATGCGCGGAGATGCATTTCGTATCTCACCATCGAGCATCCCGGCGATATTCCAGAGTCTCTGCGGCCCGGCATCGGCAACCGCGTCTATGGCTGTGATGACTGCCAGCGGGTCTGTCCATGGAACCGCTATGCGAAGCGGGCGACACTGCCTGATTTTGATGTGCGTCACGGGCTAGACCGTGCAGGACTCATCGCCCTTTTTGCCTGGACGGAAGAAGAGTTCTCTACGCGCCATCGTGGCAGCGCCATTCTGCGCATTGGCTACAGCCGCTGGCTCAGAAACCTCGCGGTGGGGCTAGGCAATGCGCTTGCTGCCGCCTGCCGTAGTGGCAGTCGCGCACAGGCAGCGGAGATTCGCGCCGCGCTTCTTACCCGTGCAGATACTGCCGATGGCCTGGTGGCCCGCCATGTGGCCTGGGCCCTCACCCAGGGGTCTGTGGCGTGAACGAATCTGCCGCTCCGGGAGGCGGCCTCATCGAGTCTTTCTGCCAGGCCCTCTGGCTCGAAGATGGGTTGTCACCCAATACCCAGCAGGCCTATCGACGCGACCTCAGGCACCTGCAGCGCTGGGTCACCACCGCACAAGAGGCCCCTTCGTTAAAGGCGGCTGCCTTCAAGTCAATTGACGCGCTCGCCCCTGCGGATCTGCTGGCCTATCTGGCGCAGACATACGCTGTCCAACGCCCCTCCACCATGAATCGACGGTTGTCTTGTTTGCGGCGGTTTTATGCCTGGCTGGTCCGCCAGGGGATGCGCCCCGACGACCCGACCCAGTCGCTGCAGGCGGCCCGGCAGCCTGCCCGCTTTCCCAAGGCGCCTGCCGAAGGCCAGGTGGAGGCCCTGCTTTCGGCCCCAGACCTGGCGACTCCCTACGGCCTGCGTGACCGGGCAATGTTGGAGTTGCTCTATGCCACGGGGCTTCGGGTAACCGAGCTTGTCGGTCTGCCGATGCAGTCTCTGGGCCTCTCGGAGGGGGTGGTACGCGTGGTGGGGAAGGGCAATAAAGAGCGCCTGGTGCCGTACGGGGCCGAGGCGGCAGACTGGCTCGGTCGTTATCTGGGGCAGTCGCGCCCGATTATTCTTGGCCCTCGACTGTCTGAGGCCGTCTTTGTTACCGATCGGGGCGGCCCGATGACCCGGCAATACTTCTGGATGCTCATTAAGCGCTATGCCGCCCGGGCTGGGCTGAGTCTTACCTTGTCGCCCCACGGGCTGCGCCACGCTTTTGCGACGCATCTGCTGGACCATGGCGCCGACCTGCGTGCGGTGCAGATGCTTCTCGGGCACGCGGATATCTCCACCACCCAGATCTACACCCATGTCGCCCAGGCGCGTCTCAGGGAGTTGGTTCAGCAGCATCATCCGCGCGCCTCGGGCGCATAATTCGGCCCATGATTGGTCTTCTTGTCGCACTTCTTCTCAGTTATCTCATCGGATCGGTCTCGTTTGCGATCCTCGTGAGCCGCTTTCGCGGCCTTGCCGATCCCCGCAGCTACGGGTCTGGTAATCCGGGTGCCACCAATATGCTGCGTAGTGGCGACCGTTGGGCCGCTGCCCTCACATTGCTGGGCGACGCGCTCAAGGGCGTGGTGGCCGTGGTGCTTATAAAGATCCTCCTGTTGCCGCTGGCCGTCGATTCCGGCCAAGCCGCTGGCTGGCTTGCAGCCTCCGCTCTGGGTGTTTTTTTGGGTCATCTTTTTCCGCTTTTCTTCGGGTTTCAGGGGGGAAAGGGGGTGGCCACCGCGCTCGGAGCGCTGCTGGGCCTCTCGCCTGTTTTGGGCCTGGCGGTCTTGGCGGTCTGGATTGCGATCTTCGCCCTGACCCGTATCTCCTCCCTGTCGGCACTCGGCGCAGCGGTATCTGCCCCGATGCTCGCCGCGCTTGGCTGGGTGGGCTCTGGTAGCCCTCTGCAGGCCGACCCTACCGCGGTGACATCGGTGCTCTATGACCCCGTCTGGTGGGCCATTCTCCTCATGACGCTTCTGCTACTGGCCCGTCACCACAGCAATATTCGAGGACTGCTTTCGGGGCGAGAAAAGCCGATGGGTCGCGCGCCGACTACGCCCGCTGATAAGCCACCGTGTTAGTCCTCGGTGTGGAGACCTCTTGCGATGAAACCGGGGTCGCATTGTTGGAGGTCGTGTCGGGGGCATCTCCCCAAGAACTCCCTCGCGGCATCATTCGGGGTCAGGCCTTGCATTCCCAGGTGGATCTGCATCGACTCTATGGCGGCGTGGTACCCGAGTTGGCATCGCGCGATCACCTGCTGCGTTTGTTGCCGCTGCTGGAGCAGACGTTGCATGAGGCAGGGTGTCGGCCCGAGGAGATTGACCGCGTGGCGGTCACCCAGGGGCCGGGTCTGGCCGGAGCGCTTCTCGTGGGTACGGGCTTTGCGTACGGACTGGCTGCGGCCCTGAAACGGCCGGTCATGCCGGTGCATCATCTTGAGGGGCACCTGCTGTCGCCTTTGCTTGAGGCGCCCGGGCTGGGCTTCCCGTTTGTCGCGCTTCTGGTCTCGGGAGGACACACCCAACTGCTGGAGGTGATTGATATAGGTGAGTACACGCTTCTCGGAGAAACCATCGACGACGCCTGTGGCGAGGCTTTCGATAAGTCGGCTCAACTCCTCGGCCTGGGTTACCCCGGTGGGCCAGAAATCGCGCGACTGGCGGAGGCGGGGCGTCTGGGTCGATTCCCGCTGCCGCGCCCGCTTTTGAACCGAAAGACTCTGGATTTTAGTTTTGCAGGTTTAAAGACGGCCGTACTTACCCACGTGAAGAAGGCCGGTGGGCTCAGTGCCCTCGATGCGCAAGACCGTGCAGATCTGGCGGCTGAAACGCAGCAGGCGATTGTGGATGTGCTGGTCGCGAAGGCCGCAGATGCCCTCTCTGCAACGGGACACCAACGCCTGGTCATAGCAGGTGGGGTGAGTGCAAACAAACTTTTGCGGCTTCAGCTCAGCGCACGGGCCCAAGCCTTGGGGGCTTCGGTCTACTACCCCCCGGTCTCTCTATGTACCGACAACGGGGTCATGATCGCCTGGGCGGCAGGCCTTCGGGGGCTACGTAGTGATCCGGGGCGGGCCGCAGGCGCGTTTGCAGTGCGGCCACGATGGCCTCTGGAGACGTTGGGTTCCGATCCGATCCTTGCGTAGATCGTCTAAATGGCGCATACTTATGGATTACCGTTTGTCTTATTGCGCAATCTTTCTTTGAGCCTAATTTTTTATGCCTCTTGTACGAGTTAAAGAAAACGAGCCTTTCGAAGCCGCGATGCGGCGCTTCAAGCGTACGATCGAGAAGATCGGTCTACTCACCGAGCTGCGTGCGCGTGAGTTCTATGAAAAGCCCACGGCTGAGCGCAAGCGCAAGAAGGCGGCCGCTGTAAAGCGTCATTACAAGCGGGTGCGTAGCCAGATGCTGCCGGTGCGCAAGTACTAACGGCGCCTTAACGCACCGATTTGCCTGCGCCCACCGAAGGGTGCAGGGGCCCTGGGCTCGCATCTTGCGGGCCTTTTGTTTTTTACTGGAGACCCATAGCCATGTCCCTGAAAGATCGGCTACAAGAAGACATCAAGGCAGCGATGCGGGCCAAGGCCGCAGATCAACTTACGACCCTACGGCTCATTACCGCGGCGATCAAACAAAAAGAGGTGGATGAGCGGGTGAGCCTCGACGATCCGCAGGTGTTGTCGGTCATTGAGAAAATGGTGAAACAACGCAAGGATTCCATCGCACAGTTTCAGGCCGGTGGCCGTCAGGATCTCGTAGACAAAGAATCTGCCGAGCTTGCGCTTCTGCAGTCTTACCTGCCCGCGCAACTCTCCGAGGAAGAGATTCGTGCAGAGGTGCGTGTCGGGCTTGATGCGCTGCTCGCAGCCGGAGAGGCAGTCTCTCCCGCCCTCATGGGCAAGGTCATGGCGCAACTCAAGCCTCGCCTGGCAGGGCGGGCCGATATGGGAGTGGTTTCGCGGCTCATCAAAGAGGCCTTAACGAGCCGGTAAGCAGACGGTCAGCGCCTGCTGTGATTCCCCAGTCATTCATTGACGATCTACTCCGACGGGTCGACATTGTCGATCTGGTAGGACAGCATGTGCCCCTGAAAAAGGCGGGCACGAACTACAGCGGGCTCTGCCCTTTTCATACGGAGAAATCCCCCTCGTTTTCGGTCAGCCCCGCCAAGCAGTTTTACCACTGCTTTGGCTGCGGTGCCCATGGCACGGCGATTGGGTTTTTAATTGAACACCTGGGGCTGAGTTTTCCGCAGGCCGTCGAGGAGCTTGCCCGTCGTCACGGCATGGAGGTTCCCCAGACCCAGGAGACATCGGCCGATGCCCAGTCCCACCGTAAGACGCAGGCCGACCTAAAGGCGCGGCTTGAGGCCCGCCTCCTCGACGCTGCGAAGTTCTATCAGCGAAGGCTCAAAGACGCCCCCCATGCGATTGCTTATCTAAAGAACCGTGGAATCTCTGGGGAGAGTGCGGCCCGATATCACCTGGGCTATGCGCCTGAAGGATGGCAGTCGCTACAGGCCGTCTTTGGTGACTACCACGACGCTGAACTGGTACAGGCGGGGCTGGTCATTACCTCG
>CAZKWK010000082.1:0-8565 GCA_964556335.1 uncultured Bordetella sp.
CATGGGAAAGTAGTTCACAAGCGGCATGGTGCGTAGCTTTGCACGGACCCCCACCTTCGCCCACATCGCCGTAATCGCCTGACAGATCTGCTCATCGTTGACGTACCGGTTATTGGGACAGGCGAAATCGACTTCAAACCCCTCCGGATAGCCAGCCTGGGTGAGAAGACGCTTGGCCTCCTCGGGGCTATACGGGAATCGCTTGTGAACCGCATCACTCCATCCATCCACCTGCGGCGATACGAGCGCCCCGGTGACCTGAGACTGACCGCGCATCACGACCTTATGAATATTCTCGATATCAATAGCCTGATAGAGGGCCTTGCGTACATTGACATCTTTCAGGGGATTCTTTCCCTTCACGTTACTGCCAGGGAGTTCATCCCGAAACTGGTCCATGCCAAGAAAGATCGTACGGTTTTCCACCCCGTCGATCACCTGTAGGTTGTTGTTCGCACGAAGCCTGGGAAGGTCTTGCGGGGTGGGATCTAAGACAAAATCAATCTCCCCTGACAACAGGGCAGCCATGCGTGTCGCATCGGCTTTAATAGGCTGATAGATGACCTCTTCCACGTTGGTGGGAAACTTACCCTTCCCCCACCAGTTTGGGTTTCTCACCAACACGAGACGCTGATCCGGCTGCCACGACTTGACCATAAAGGGCCCTGTTCCCAAGGCATTGCGATGGGCAAACGACTCGTCTTTGGTCTTCATGTCCTTGGGCTCTTGCGAGTTGTTCTTCTCTGCCCAGGCTTTACTCATAATCCGAAGCTCGGTCAGCTGCCGAATCAGCACCGGGTTGGGCGCGGACAGCAGAATGTCGACCGTGAGATTGTTGACCTTTACAACCTTATCAATGCCTTGGGTGTATGGGTGAAAATTTGACGCCTTCGACATCGCCCGGTTCAACGAGAACACCACATCGTCTGCCGTCATCGACGACCCATCGCTAAACTTCACCCCGGAGCGCAGATTAAAGCGCATCTGGCGGGGACTGATCTCCGTCCAGGAGGTTGCCAGCAGGGGTTCTGGAACAAAGGTGGTGCTGTTATACGTGACCAACGTCTCGTAAATAGCCGAATGAATCCCGTTGGAGAGCGCATTGTTCTGAGAATGGATATCGAGCGTTGGAATATCGCTCGCAAAAGACCACTTAAACGTCTTGGCCTCAACGGGACCAGACAGAAGAACTGTAGAGACGACCGCCGCAACGACATACGACACTGGTTTCATGAAACCCCCCTGCAGATAAGCGTTTTTGAATGTGTCGGGAGCAGGAATAGACCCCCCTGCTGAACGACGAAACAACCAGACTGTATAGCCAAAACCGCGCACCCGAAGCCATCCCTGGGAAAATCCCTAGTCGTAGGTCAATGCGCCACGTCCTAAGAGCTTCTCCTTGAGGATAGCTTCGAAGATCGTCTCCACTTCCGTAAAGTGGGTACGCATACCGACCACCGGCTTGACCACGCCGCGCGCCATGATCTCCATGGTCTCGATGAGTTCCGTGCGGGTGGAGTGGCGGGACCCAGTCACCACCCGCTCAGCCAACATGAGTGGCCGCGGTGCAATACGAATCTCTCCCGCGCCAACCCCAATCGCTACCGCACGACCAGAGACCCCCAGGCTATCAAAGGCAAACTGAAAGGTCTGGCCATGGCCTACATAGTCGATCGCGGCATCCACACCTGCCCCATGGGTCAGGTCACGGACACGTTTCAGGGGATCGGATTCCGTTCGTACATTCACTACTTCATCGGCCCCCCAGGTACGCGCCAGGGCGAGCTTTTCCTCCGACACATCGGCAGCGATGACGCGGGCACCAAAGAGCTTTGCCACCTGGACCCCGTGAATTCCCACACCGCCACCAGCACCAATCAGCAGAACGGTGTCATGGGGGTTCACCTGGGCCCGTTCCTTCATGCAGTGCCAATTTGTGTTGACCGCATCGGTGGCCATGGCGGCGGCCTCATAACCGAGCCCATCGGGAATGGGCAGAAAGTTTTCAACCGGTAACGACACATACTCTGCAAAACCGCCATCGCGATGTACGCCCACGTACCCCTGAAACGCCTCACAGAGTGTCTCCCTACCCCCACGGCACCAGCGGCAGCGGTGGCAGGTGAGATAGAAGTACACAGCACAACGGTCTCCCGCCTTGACCTCTGTGACATCCGAGCCAACGTCCACGATATCGCCCGCCAATTCGTGGCCCATGATGCGGGGCGCCTGGCCCCCAAAGCTACCGGTCCGCATATTAAGGAGCGTGAGCCCTACCCCCGCCGCCCGCACCCGCATCACCGCCTCTCGCGCTCGGGGCGCCGGGTGAGGTACGTTCTTTAGTACCGACGCTGTTCCCCACTGCTCTACGACCATGGCCTTCATCATCATTCCTTTCACTGCGCTACTAAGAAACCCACCATACCTCTTTACATGAGCGGCGGCCCCTCTAAAGAATTACGCCTGCTTGATGGGAGACCGGATCGTACCCATGGCGAAATTCCCAGGCTGGAAGTGGGCCGCCAAGTCGGTACTCGGCACCGCGTACCCGAATCCAGTCGCCCTCTGGAAGACCAATCACCCGCTCCGATGGGCTGAGCGTTAAGAACTCAGAGATTCTCTGCCGCCGCGTCTCACCCTGGTGGCCCGGTGGCATGTAGTCCGTGAAATGACAGTTCAACTGAAAGGGAACAAGACCCAAGGCTTCGAGCCCTTTCGGGTCGACGATGGGCATGTCGTTGGTCGTGCGAATCGTAGGGCAGGCGAGCACCGAGCCTGCACTCGACCCCATATAGGCACTGCCGTCCGCAACCGCCATCCGTATCTTGTTGAGCCACCCGCGCTGCCGGCACTCTGCCAGCAACCGAAAGGTGTTTCCTCCGCCCACAAAGATCAGGTCAGATTTGCGGAAAACGATGTCGCTGCCCTCTCGCGTATGGGCACCCACCACAGACAAGCCAATTGGCGCAAAAGCCTCACGCACGGTCTGCGTATAGTCGTCCCAGCCTATGGTGACCCCCGCAAACGGAAAAAATACCACCCGCTGGCATCCAGCGGCGAGTTCAGCAACGGCCTCCATCGCATGCGCGAGATAGCCCGTATCCGGCATTCGAGAGTTGGACAGCAGAAGTAGATTCATCTTTACCAAGCCTTTATTTTCATCGTTCTCACCGATGCACTAGTCTCCGACCACTACGCCCTCTCGCCTCGGGTCTGCGCCCCCCTCTATGCCCTGCAACGACCTCCGAAGCGCATGTATCCCACTGGTCAGTGCAACCTCGCGCACTTCGAGGCCGCGCCGACGCAGCGCTGCAATGACCGGAGGCGCAAACTGCCCCTGCTCGAGCAACAACGGTCCGTTCACGAAGCCGATATTCGGCAGATCGATCGCCTGCTGTGGCGACAACCCCCAGTGCACCATGCCGTAGAGTGTCTTTGCGACATAGTGAATAATCTGCACCCCACCCGGACTGCCCAGACTCATCACTACGGCACCGGTCTGCGCATCCAGCACCAGCAACGGGGACATCGAGGAGCGGGGTCGTTTTCCGGGCTCGACCCGATTGGCAACCGGCTTGCCTACTGCATCGACAGGCATAAAACTGAAATCGGTAAGTTGGTTATTGAGCAAGAAGCCACCGGGGCGCGTTGGGTCGGTGGTCACCATGCGTCGCGCGCCGAAAGCCGCCTCAATAGAGCTTGTCATGGCCACTGCCTGACCGTAGCCATCCATGATGCTGATGTGACTGGTTCCATACTCTGGCTGCTCGGCCATCGCAGCATAGGGCCACCCTAACCCGCCCAACCCCGACGCCGACTTCCAAAAGGCAGCGGGATCCCCTGCTGGCGCCTCTTTCATGCTCTGCGACCCGATCAGCGAGGCGCGAAAGCGCAGGTAGGCAGGATCGACCAATGACAACCAGTCCCCCGCTGGAGGGGCGATAAAAGCGGGGTCTGCCACATAGAGCGCGCGATCCGCAAAGGCCAAACGAGCCGCCTCCGCATAAAGAAAAAGCCATTCAGAGCCTGGCTCCCCACGCACACCGACCGGGTCAGGATCAGTCTTGTCGATACGGGGGATGCGATCGGCGACGGTATGCGTAAGCATGCCAAGAATTTGGCCCACCGCGATTGCCCCAGATCCAGGAGGCGGAAATCCACAGACCCGTAACGCCCGCCCAGCCTGGGCCGCCACGGACGGCGAGCGCACGGTGTCACCCGTTGGATAGAGAAAACAAAGTGGGGATCGCTGCACTGGCTGATAGTCCGCGAGATCCGCCCGTGACATCACCTGACGACCATCAGACCCCACGCCCACTGAAGTAATCACCGCCTGCGCAACCGGACCCTCGTAGAACGTGCGCGCACCACCCTGCGCGATTCGACGCAAGACATGCGCCAACGCTGGATTCTTCAGCCGGTGGCCCACCGGCCAGGGTTCACCTTGCGGGTCGTAGAAGTAGGCGGCTGCAACCGCATCGGTGCGCAGCAAGGGGTCGGACTGCAACAGTGTGTGTAGGCGTGGTGAAACGGGAAAACCCTGTTCTGACAAGGCAATCGCTGGCGCAAACAGCGATGCCCATGGCAGCCGACCATAACGCTGGTGCGCCTGCTCGAGCATTGCCACCACCCCGGGTACACCGACTGCCTGCGGGCGGCGAACCGCCTCCAAGAAAGGCAAGGGACTGCCACTCGGCCCTACAAACATGTCGGCGCGCGCAGCCGCGGGCGCTGTCTCACGGCCATCCCACGCAGTCACCTCAGTGCCGTCGAAATGCATTAAAAATGCACCCCCACCAATGCCACTGGACTGTGGTTCAACAAGGCTCAGAACCATCTGCACCGCAATCGCGGCATCGACCGCAGACCCACCGGCCCGAAGCATTGCGTGCCCGGCCTCCGCCGCCAGCGGATGTGCGGCGGCTACTGCCTGCCTCTGGTAGACCCAGCCTGGCTTTGAGACAAGGCCAGAGGCACCTTCTGGTTGATGGGCACGGTGCTGACGAGCATCCGCAGACGTGACTTTCAGCGAACAACCCGAACCGCCCACCAACACGGCGAGCAACGCGCCATACAGGCCCCATGTAAGACTTCGATATCGGCCTTGGGTTCGGCGCATCGGGTTAAGGACTGCGGCTTTCGTTAGCTTTTTGATCCCTCAGGAATTATCGCAATGGCTTCCACCTCGACCAGAAGCTCTGGCTTTGCAAGTGCCGATACAACCAACAACGTAGAGGTGGGCCGATGGTCTTTTAAGAAAGCCGCGCGGACCGCAGCAAACTCTGGAATTGATGAGACCTCTGTAAGAAACGAGGTGAGCTTCACAATGTGCTCTATCCCCGAACCGGCCTCACGCAGAATTTCCGCAATGTTATGAAAAACCAAAGCGGCCTGGTCCTTAAATTCTTTCGGAATCGTACCGTCCCGATGGACGGGTATCTGACCTGATACGAAGAGAAGCTGCGCGCCTGCAGGCACGGCAAGCCCATGCACGTAGGTACCGTTCGGCTGAGAAATCGTCTTGGGAAGAATCGGCGTCATCTTAGAAAACTCCTACAAAGTATGTTCATACCGCAGCGAAAGTCGTAGCCTACCAGCACGCCGCTCTGTATCGATGCGATCCCCTTCATCAAAGCGCCGCAGGCCTGTACTCTCCGCCTCCGATCGGGCGATGTCTTGTAGGCTCAGCCGAAGGCGACGACGCGGATCAAGGCTATAGACCCCATAGGCTTCAAGCGAGAGGCGGTCACCGTCATCCGCCCAAGCCTGCGGCTCGGTCTGATATCGGCCTGTCTTTGTAAAACTCAGACTGGTACCGAATCGAAAGGCAGACTTCGCGGGCCGCGCATCCATGCCCAGCTTCGCCTCCCACAGCGGCTGACCCGGCAGCCGGTTATCGGGGCCCGGTAGGTCGTGCACCTGCGACCAATATCGACTCCAGGATGCTCCACGCCAGGTTGAGAGGCTACCCAGGGGCCCAGCCACTGCGCCCACATCTTTGCAGGCCCCCGCGCCTCGAACTCCAGACCCATCAGATCGGCCTCACCAAGGTTACGCGGGCGACTTACCCAGCGTTCCGCGGTCGACCATACCACCCTCTCGCTCTGCGTGATACGCCGCTGCAGATCCTCAATACGCTTCCAGAAGAGTCCGGCAGACAAGAGGCTATTGGCTGTCGGCGAATTCTCAAAGCTAAAGTCGAGGCCCCACGACTGCTCAGGTTGGAGCCGCGTGTTCCCCACGAAGTCAGGCGATTCCAGAGTGTTGGATTGGCCCACCGGATAGCGCGACGAAATACGCGGGGACGATAGCAGATCGCTAGAACGCGCAGGCTTGTATGTGTGACTCAGACTCCAGCGATACAAGAGGTTTTGCGCATCGGTGGGGCGGTAGACCAGCGTCATCGACGGCGAGCTCTGTGCGCTGCGATTCTCATCGCGTCGAAGACCGCCAAAAGTTTTTAGTAGCGTCTGGATCTCTTCATGCCGCAGCCCAGCAAGCATCGCCCAGGGGCCCTTGGAATTCACATCCCACTGACCATAGACTGCCCACCGGGTGCGGCGCTGATCAATATAGCCACCCCAGCCCGTCTCGGTACTGCGTCCATCAATCCGCGCCGACTCGCTCTCCTCTTGCCGCGCGGTTTCGATTTCCAGTCCAAGCGTCTGTTCATCGGCGTCTGTAAACCGCTTCATCTTTACGCTTGCTAAGAGGCTCTGTTCGTCGGTCTCTGAGTCTGTGTCACGGCGTTGACTTGAATTCATCACATCAATTCGTTGCGCGATACTGTATGTGCGCCGCTGAAGCACGTAGACAGAGGGCGTCAGCGATGTCTCTAAAAGAAGGTGAGGCAGCAGCGGCCACTTGTGCAGAAATACTATTCGCCCAAAGGTATAGTCTGACGTCTGCGTGGCGTCTTCGGCGCTGAAGGGTGAGGCAAAGCCTAGAAGATCTTCCCCCTGCCACGGCGCACTCTCTGTGTGGCTCCGAGTCTCGCCTTGCACGGCAAAGAGCAGTGGCCGAATGGAGAGGCTGCCTGCATCTGTCAGCGATTTCGTGGTCTGCCCCCGAAGACTTAGCCCCAGTCGGTCCGACTGGGAGCGCACGGTGCTGGTCTGGCCGGTGCGGACACCTGACGTTGCGACAGGAAGAAACGCGAGAGACTGATCCACGGCATTGCGCTGCGTCTGACCAAACACCGTGAGTGAGACCATCGACTCTTCACCGACCCATCCGCCTTGTTGGGTAAGGCCCACCCGAAAGCCCTGGAGGTCGCCCTCCCCTAAGGACACGCCCGCACCTAGGTCACGACGACCCCGGGCAAGGCCCTCTCGCGTCACAATGTTGACACTGCCCGCAACCGCCTGCGCCCCTGTTTCGGCTGTGGCCGCCCGCAAAATCTCGATGCGTTCCACCTGGTCGGGCGCAATCGAATCCACCGTAAATCCGCGCCCTGCGGGCTGACCATCGATGAGTATCTGGGTATAGGCCTCTTGCATACCTCGTAGACGCGGGCTCCCCCCACCGGCTGAAATACTCACCCCGGGCTGACGCCGCAGAACATCCTCAAGGCTCGTGTCTCCATACTTCTGGATCTCGTCACGTCCCACGACGGTCTTGACAGAATTCGCATAGCGCCGCTGCTCGAGATCATTGAGCCGCTGCGCACGTACCTCAACCTCTTCCATAGGCTGACCGCGCATATCGCTCGCCTCACCAGGGACAGCTTGTGCGAAGGACAGGGAGGTCCCACAGAGCCCAAGCACCAACCCAGTAATCTGAGAGGCTAATCGGATACAAAGAGGGGTCATTACCAAGGAATCAAATCCCCTCGGTAGTCTACAAACCAAGCCTGCGGTCGCGCTTCGAGACCATCAAGCGCCGCAAGCATGCCGGTGACCGAGGTCTCTGCGGTAATGGTCTGATGACCAGCCTGAAAAGGGGCAGACAAGGCAGACGCCACAGTACCCGGCTGCAGGGCAGCGAATACCGCTAAGGGCCGAGTGCGGTGCGATTCAATTGCGGCAGTCTGGAGCAACATATTGCCCGCCGCCTTTGCGGCCCGGTAGCCATACCAGCCCCCAAGCCGATTGTCTTCAATACTACCCACCCGCGCGGAGAGAACTGCAAAGATCGCCCGATCTTTCATCGCGAGCAGCGGTACGAAATGCCGGAGAACCAGTGCACGCCCGATGGCATTGACCTCAAAGGCGCGGCGCAACCCAGTTGCGGAGACCTGGGCGAGACGCTTCTCAGGCCCCTGCCCGTCGATGGTCAACGCCCCTGTGGCGTCAACAATGATATGAAAGGGTCCTTGAGGCGCAGCCCACTGTGCGCAGGCTGCGACCGTTGCATCGTCTTCAAGCACGAGCGCTGGGTGACCCCGCCGGCTTAACCCCACCACCCCCGCACAGCGAGGCGCATTCGAAAGTATCTGTGAAAATGCGCTGCCGATCGTGCCGCTACTGCCTATGACCAGCGCACGAAAATCTAATGGAAGCGAATTTATCTGCACGCAAAAGCATAACCCCTAATGCGGCTGGAAGGTAACGCGATTGGGTACGG
>CAZKWK010000083.1:0-8505 GCA_964556335.1 uncultured Bordetella sp.
CCAGGGCGGCACTGGCCAAGGCCACGATCACGAGACTTAAGGCCAGGGAAGGAGAAACCTCTTTCAAGATAACCGCAGACAAATACGCCCCAAAACCGAAGTAGAGTGCCTGCCCAAGCGAAAGAAGGCCAACAATACCAAGCAGAAGGTCTACAGAGAGCGCCAGCCCACCAAATATCAGTGCCTCCGTGGCCAGTCGCAGATAGAAGGTGTCTCCAGAAATGGTTCCAACGATAAAGAGTGCCAGGGCAGAGAGGAGGAGGCTGATCTCGGTGATTCGAATCGCCCGTCGTACTGCGTTATCCATTTTTCAGCCCCCCATACAGGCCCGAGGGCTTGAACATTAAAACGATAACCATCACGGTAAAGACCAGTGGGTCGGACCAGACCGGCGAAATGTAGAGTGCCGAGAGCGCCTGGAGTTGGGTCAGGACAATACCTGCCACAACAGCCCCCTTAATACTTCCTAGGCCACCAACGATCACGACAGTGAAGGCCAGCAGGATGAAGTCACGTCCCATCGTGGGAAAGACGGAGTAGATAGGTGCCAGCAAAAGCCCAGATAGCGCTGCGAGGGAAACCCCCAGGCCAAAGGTAATCGCGTATATGCGGGTGACAGGAACTCCCAACGACGCCGTCATGTGCCGATCGAAGGCAGAGGCGCGAATAACCGATCCCAGCGACGTTTTGTAGATGAGCGCCCAGACCGAGAAGATAATGAGTGCGCCAAAGCCCATCAGAAAGATGCGGTAGTTGGGGAAGAAGACGCCCAATACTTCCGTAGCGCCTGAAATTGGTACCTCTATGCGTAGGGGGTTTGCACCCCACACGATCGTGTAAACATCCTCAAGAACAATGGCAATCCCGAAGGTCAGCAGCAGCGTAAGAATGTGGCGGTCTTTGGAGTTGAAGACCCTCTGTATCAGTAATCGCTCGGTAGCCATACCGATCGGGAACATGAGGAGCGGAATAATCGCGATGCAGATCCAGAACGGTACCCCGAGGCCCAGCAGCGTGAGGCCAATGAAAGCGCCCGCGGCGTAGAACTCCCCATGGGACATATTGATGACATCAAGCAGGCCAAAGATGATGGTGAGTCCCAAGGCCATGAGTATGACGGCGATGCCAATGGACAGTCCATTGATAATCTGGGGCGCGTAGACGAATTGCAGGGCTTCGATCATAGAAGGGTCCGCACAGAAATCCAGCAAGCCCCACAGGGGGGCCCACCGGATGTGATCAACAGAGTTTTAGAAACGGGTGCAGATGTCGGCGCCGATGGCGTCGTCTGGCGTCACCCGGCCGATGATGTTGAACTCGCCATTTTCAATCCGCACGGCGAGCATTTCTTGCATGGCCTGATGATCTCCGGCCCGCATGGTCTTCTTACCCTGAGGTGTGTCCCAAGACAGCCCACGCATGGCGTCGCGTAGCTTGGCGGTTTCTATGGACTTCGCCTTTTCGGCAGCCGCTTTGTAGAAGTAGACAAGCCCATAAGAGTCCGCGCCATAGAGATCGGGAAGTGTCTTGTAGGCGGCCTGGAAGGAGGCGACAAACTTCTTGTTGGCCGGGTTATCGATCTTTGGCGAATAGCCTACGCCAGTTACAAAGCCTTCAGCAGCCTTACCAATGGCCGGAAGATTCTGTGAGGTGACAGTGCCGGAGGCTCCGACCAGGATGACATTACGATTGACCCCATATTCCGCCATCTGGCCAAAGAAACGCACCGTGTCGTTGCCCGCCACCGAAGTGTAGATCACCTCAGGCTTTGCTGATCGTATCTGCCCAAAGTAGGGTGAGTAGTCTTTGTTATCGAGCGGGGCAAATACTTCGCCTACGGCGCGCGCACCCTTTGCTGTGGCTGCCGCCTTGAATGCTGCCACGGTGCTGCGGCCCATCTCATAATCTGGACCTAAGAAGAAGACGTTGGCGTTTGGCTTCTCTTTTACCATCCAGGCTGCGAGTGCTGCAGACTGCATTCCCGCCCGGGCATTTACGCGAAAGACATTGGGAGAACAACGGTCGCCCGTGATGGAGTCTGCAAACGAGACCGTGGTCGCCATCAGCCGATCGTTACGTTCTGCAATCTGTCCCACGGCCAGTGTGGCGCCTGAGTTCACTGTGCCGGTGAGAAAGTCTACCTTTGCGACCTGAAAGAGCTTCTCTGCCTTCTGAGTCGCGACGGCCGGGTTCGCCTCACTGTCCTCAAACAGGAGTTCAATCTGGCGGCCCATGACCCCGCCCGAGCCGTTGATCTCTTTTACGGCCAGCTCAAGCCCCCACCGAACCTGCTGACCGATGCCGGTGTACGTACCCGACAAGGGGGTAACCACCCCGATCTTGATCGGTCCCTGCTGGGCCTGTAGGCTCGGCGTCATCGCTAACATACAGGCCGTCAGCGTCAGTGCTTTGATCATCTTCATTCTGTCTCCTTGGTGTCAGTAAATGAACTACTTCCCTACAAATTGGGGTTGACGCTTTGCATGAAATGCCTCTACCCCTTCTTTGAAGTCTTCTGAGGTCCGCAGCTGCCCGTAGCAGTGCCCTTCGATCTCAATTGCTGTGCTCAGCAATGCATCTTCTGTTTCATTAAGAAGGCGCTTCGCAGTGCGCTGTGCGATCGGTGAGAACCCAATGAGTTCGTTCACCAAGGTATCGGTGGCGGTACCGAGGCTCTGGTTTGATACACACTCCGTTGCAACACCCCAGTCGTAGGCCTGCTGCCCAGAGATGCGCCGAGAGCGCATTACGATGTCTTTGGTACGTGCTATGCCGATAATCTTTTGCAGCCGGGCCGAACCCCCCGAGCCGGGAATCTGCCCAAGTTTCTGCTCCGGCAGGGCATATAAGGTGGTCTCGGTGACAATGCGGAAGTCACAGGCCAGAGAGATCTCGAATCCCACACCGAAGCAGTACCCCTGGTTGGCTGCGATCACTGGCTTTGTGCACCGAGCGGGAGCCGCAATGTTCCATGCCAGTCGTGACACATGCTCGGGTGAAGCCTGCAGGAACCCCTTGATATCTCCCCCGCTGGAAAAATGCTCTCCATCGGCCCGCAATACAATCACGCGCACGCGATCATCGGCGTCGAGCGCCTCGAAGGTGGCCCGCAGTTGGTCTCGCTGGGCCATCACGATGATGTTGAAAGGAGGCCGGGAAAGCACAATGTCGGCGCGTTTTCGATCTGCGTCGATTTCTACGCGAAACCCGTCGAGGCTCTCCAGCAGATCGTTAAGGGGATGTTTGAGGTCGGTCATGGGGGTCATGCGCTCCATTCAAAGGGGTTCAAAATCGCCGTCCACCAGGAGCCTGCGAAGAATCTTTCCGACAGGGGATTTCGGAATGTTTTTCACAAAGATGTATTCACGGGGCCGCTTGAAGTTCATGAGGTCAGAGTCTCGGCAGTGCGCGTCAAGTTCCTCGGCATCTACCCGATCTTTTACAGGCTTGATGAAGGCCACGACCTTCTGCCCAAGCCGTTCGTCTTTCAGGCCCACCACTGCGACCTCGTCTATTCGCTCGTGCAGTGAGAGCACCGATTCGATCTCAACCGGCGATATGTTTTCCCCTGCGGAGATGATCATGTCGTCAACGCGCCCGGTCACATAGAGCTCCCCGTCCTCGTCAAAGTAGCCGGTGTCGCCGGTAAAGAACCATCCGTCACGGATGGATCGCGCATTGACCTCTGGGCGCTTCCAGTAGCCTTCAAAAGCCTCATCGCTCTGCAGGTCGCAGATAATCTGGCCCTCCTGCCGCGGCATACAGGTCTGTGCGGGGTCTGTCGCCGCGTCCCCAGAGTCAAATGGGACGACACGCAAACGTGCATTCAGTCCCTGGCGTCCGGCACTTCCAGGCTTCTTTACTGCTTGTTGGTTGATGGCATAGGTATAGATTTCGCTGGAGCCATAGTGGTTGACAAAAAGCTCTGGAGAGAAGGTCTCCGCAAGACGGAGCAGCAGTGCATCGTGCATCGGGGCACCCGCGAACCCGAGCTTACGTACCGAGGCAACTTGTTCCGGTCGAAAGCCCGGCGCGTTCAGCATGTCGTGATAGAGGGTGGGAACGAGATAGAGATGGGTTGCTCGATGGTCGTGAATGGCCGTGATGAAGGCCTCCGGATTCCATCGTGGGAAGGCGACATAGGTGCCGTTGGTAATCCCCATGGCCAGGAGGGTGCGGACCCCCATGGTGTGATAAAGCGGCATCACCCCGATCGTTGTCTCGTGCATGCGGTACTGGTTTTGGGCCACATGGGCAATAGCCGCAGCCCGCTCCGCATGCTGTCGACGTGGCACGCCCTTCGGTCGGCCGGTGGTACCCGAGGTATAGAGCATCACAGACCAGTCGTCTGGCGAGCCGTTGGCCTGTGGCATCGCGAACTGACCACGAATCGCCTCATAGCTATCGGCCTGGCCATCGAATGCCACGGAGCCGCAGTGGAGTACCGGCAGGCGCTGCGCACTCTGACAGGTCTTCCAGTTCTCCCAAGAGACCGATTCCACAACGCTCAGTGTGGGCTCCGCATTCTCTACGAAAAAATCAATTTCGTCGGGCTTTGAGCGCCAGTTCACGGGGACGATCGTGATGCCACTGGCCTGACATGCCCAGTGCAGGGTTGCTGCCTCTGCGCGATTTTGCAGGATGGTGAGCACTCGGTCTCCGCGTCGCAGCCCCTTATCCTTTAGGTACCGCTGCAGCGCTCCGATCTCCAGCGCCCACTGCTCATAGCTAATCTGTGTGGTATCTGTGGCGAGCCCAATCAGGTCTGGGGCACGCTCGACGGCCTGTAAAAAGCTGCGTCCCAGGTCAAGCATGATGCGTCTCCTGGCGTGCCAAATCCTCTGCGCGCTGCTGAGCGACCTCAGTGATCGCTTGGATAATCCCCACATACCCGGTACATCGGCAGAGGTTTGCGGAGACGGCAATCCGAATCTCCTCCTCTGTGGGGTGCGGTGTGGTCCGAAGCAGATCCTCGGCAACCATGAGGAATCCTGGGGTACAGAAGCCGCACTGTAAGGCGTGGTGGCGGGAGAATGCCTGTTGCAGATCGTACAGGGAGCCGGATGCGGAGAGGCCCTCTATGGTGGTAATCGAGGCACCCTGGGCATCGTGGGCAAGCGTCAGGCAGGCGCGGACGGCAACCCCGTCCATGTGTACCGTACAGGCGCCGCAGACTCCATGCTCGCAGCCTGCGTGGGTGCCCGTGAGCTGCGCCTCTTGGCGCACAAAATCCAAGAGGCTGGTACGGGGTGTGCAGGTTGCCTCAATGATCCTGCGATTAATGATGAGCTTGAGCGTCTCCGGTTTCTGATGGCTAATTGTTCTCATAGCGATTGTCTGGCTTCATGGTGAAATGGGGCCTGGCCGAGGGCCTGCAGGCATGCGTGTTTTCCGAGTCTGGTCATGAGATGACGTCGAAAGTCGGCATTTGCGGTGGGATCCGTTCGCACTGTCTGTTGAGTGGCCAATGTGGTGAGTTGTGTCTGAAGATCACAGTCCGCTAGCGCGGTCGGTATCTCAAGCCGTACCGGGGTATCGTCGATTCCACCGAAAGCAAAGATGGTTGATGTCTCGCGGGCGATCACCAGCACGGAGACCACCGCAAAGTCTCCGTGTCGATAGCCGAACTCTGCGAAGCCGATTCGATCGGTAGCCTTAAGGACTGGGAATTGGGCCGCAACGATCATCTCGTCGTCTCGCAGGCTGGTTTGAACCGGGCCGGTAAAGAGTTCGCGTGCCGCAATTTCCCGCTTTCCGTTCGCAGAGGCTGCGGTCACACTCCCCTCCAGCGCAAGAAGCGCCAGCGGTAGTTCCGCACTCGGGTCTGCATGGGCCAGTGATCCACAGACGGTTCCGCGCTGGCGAATGGGCCGGTGTGCAACCCATGGCAGGATCATCTCAAGAACCGGATGCGTAACTGTCTTGGCCTTGAGTGCATCTTCGAGTGCAGCCTGCCGTACCATAGCGCCTACCTGCACCGCTTTCCCCGTCTGACATAGAAGCGATAGTTCTTTGATATCGGAGAGCGCAATCAACGATGTGGGTTCGGAAACCCGCATACCCATTGAGGGCAGGAGGGTCTGCCCACCGGCGAGGAGTCGTGCGTCGCCTCTCTTCTCTCGAAGCACTGCACAGGCCTCAGCCACTGTCTTAGGAAAATGAAGGTCGAAGGGAGCCGGCTTCATCGGCGTAGGCCTAGGGCATATAAGAGTCGATGCCACCACGAGGCGTGGGCTGTGGTCAGTTTTCCTCCGTCTACACCACGGAGCGCCTCGCGAGCGAGGGACCGAAAGAGTTCAGCAAGGACGAGGCGTGTCGCGCCCTCCAAGAGGCGCGATCCTATCGCCGCAAGCTTTCCGGAGACCGATGCCTGGTACTCATAATGCAACGCAGTCTGACTACCCTGTCTGATGAGTCGCACGAGGCCAGCACCCCGTGCAAACCCAAGACTACTCTGGCCCGCGCCAGACAGCCGTAGGCTTTCGGGTTCAATGATGTCGGTCAGGCCCATGCTCGCATCAAACCGGGCCTTCACAAGTCCGATACGAATCACCGCCGTGCAGTCATAGTGCACCGCCCCTTCGGAGCGGCGTACACGTATCGACTCACAGCCGGGAATAATGCGTTCGATACGGTTCTCATCGAGCAGTACAGCAAAGAGGGCCTCTGGAGACACCGGAAAGACAAAGCGGCCAGACGCTTTTAAGGGACCTTCCGTGGAGGGGTTGGAAACCGCATCGCCCTGCTGGTCGGGCGTAATCTGCGGAATTGCACCGGCTTCGCAGAGCCAGCGATGTATCCGAGGGGGCGAGGCGGGAAGGGTGATTTCGCTTCGCTTTAAGGCGTCTCCCACCGCATTTGCGATGCAGATGGGTGTACTCATGTTGTTGCCTTCTCCTAGGCCTTTGGCGCCCAAGGGGGTGAAGGGGCTTGGGGTGCACTGGTGGACGATCGTGGGGCGCGGTACCTCCATCGCCGTGGGCAGTCGGTAGTCGGCAAAAGTCCCACTCTGAAAGTTACCTTCGGCGTCGTAGAGGAACTCCTCATAGAGGGCGGCCCCGATACCCTGGGCAAAGGCGCCATAGATCTGGCCATCTGCCAGCGATGGGTTGAGTATGGTGCCGGCATCATGGATCGTCAGGTACTCATCCACCCGAACCTGACAGGTATCGGTATCGATCTCCACCCCACAGACATCGAGCACAAAGCCATAGGCGGCAGACGTGTTCACCCGGTCTTGGGCATCCGGTGCGGAGAGCGTCTCCGGTGAGAAGAAGGCCGTCTCCCGAAGGCCGAGTCCCTGTTCTGTCCCGAGGGCTTCCTGGGTGAGTGCTGGTGACCAATGGAAGGTGCCCGCCAGCCGACCAAAGCCCATCGACTGGCCGGGGTCCTTGGTTGATTTCACCTGCCCGTTTTCGAAAGCGATCTCGTCTGGTTTGCAGTGCCAGAGTTCGGCGGCGTAGACAGAAAGCTTTGCCTTGAGTCGGATCGCGGCAATCTGCGCACAGCCCGCCACAGCACCAGCAAAGCGGCTCGAGTAGTTCCCTGAGCCTGCCGACCAGGCATCCTTCTGGGTATCCAATTCGGTGTTCACCACCACCGCGTGGGCGGGGATCCCAAAGACCCGCGCGACCACCTCGGCGGTCACGGTCTGATGGCCTTGACCCGCAGGCGCAGACGCCAGTATTACCGTGACTGCGCCCGAGGGATCAATCGAGACAGTCGCCGTGGCGAGGGCTCCGTTTTTGGGGCCCGCCTTTGCCCGCTGGTCAGCGGTGAGTACCGTAGTGATATAGCCCATATTCGAGATGCTGGGCTCCACGATGGCTGCATAGCCAATACCGTAGAGCCGCCCCTCTTCTGTGCAGCGCTGCTTCTTCTCGCGCATACGTTGATAGATCGGATGGGTCAACAGGGCAGCAAGTGCCGCGGGATAGTTCCCCGAGTCATAGAGGGCGCCTGCAGCCGCGCGGTACGGAAAGGACGTGGGCTGTATAAAGTTCACCGCCATAACCTCTGGAACAGTTTTGCCAATCCTCTCTGCGATTCTGCGGACCAGCCCCTCTAGGGCGAAGTAGACCTGTGGGCCTCCAAACCCGCGTACCAGACCGGTCGGTGTCTTATTGATCATGACGACGCGGTTCCGAATACGCAGTGATTCGATGGCGTAGGCACCTGTCATGCAGCCGTGCATCCGGTAGAGTGTGGCGGGCTCGGGCGCCCGTAGAAATGCCCCACAGTCTTCGATCTGGTCAAAGTCCAGTGCCAAGATCTTTCCGTCTCGACGAATAGCCGCCTTGAGACGTGTGGACCTTGCCGTGGCAGAGGTTAAAGCGGTGAGGTGCTCGAGTCGGTCTTCAATAAACTTCACGGGGCCACCCGCCTTACGGGACGCCAGCGCGGCCATGACCAGATAAGGGAGCATGGCCTGCTTGACACCAAAGCTGCCGCCCGAGTCTCTTGGCGACCTATGTCTTAGCCGATTGCCTGGAACCTTAAGCGCAG
>CAZKWK010000084.1:0-8456 GCA_964556335.1 uncultured Bordetella sp.
GTGCTGCCCCTGCCGGCGGGGCATCGTTTCCCCATGGAGAAGTACCGACTGCTGCGAGAACGGGTGGCCACAGCGTTACCCGGCGTTATTCTCACCGAGCCACCACCAGCGGGGGATGTAGACCTCGCCCGGGCACATGACCCTGCGTACATCGCCCGTCTCGCAGGCGGACACCTGACAAAGACCGAGCAGCAGAAGATTGGGTTTCCCTGGTCAGAGGCCATGGTCGAGCGGTCACGCCGCTCAGCCGGTGCGACCCTCGCCGCCTGCAGGGCGGCACTTGCCACACAGAGCATTGCAGTGAACCTCGCAGGAGGCACCCATCATGCCTACCCAGACCGTGGCGAAGGTTTTTGTTGTTTTAACGATGCTGCGGTCGCCGCACGGGCCATGCAGGCCGAAGGACTCGCCCACCGGGTCTTGATTCTCGACCTTGATGTCCATCAGGGCAATGGCACTGCCGTGATCTTCCAACACGACCCCAGCGTCTTTACCGTCTCGCTCCACGGGGAAGACAACTATCCTTTTCAGAAAGAGATCTCCGATATCGACCGCGGCCTGCCCAACGGCACAGGGGATGCTAACTATCTGGCCTGCCTTGAAGAGGTACTTGAAGAAACCAAGCGCCAGTTTTCACCCGATCTTCTGATCTATCTCGCGGGTGCAGACCCGCTCGCTTCTGATCGCCTCGGTCGATTGGCACTCACCCCCGAGGGACTGCAGCAACGCGACCAGCGGGTCTTGGCTTTTGCGGAAGCACTGGGCCTTCCGGTTGCTGTCGCCATGGCAGGGGGCTATGCCCGGCCCATAGACGATACGGTGGCCGCACATTTCACCACCGTAAAGCTCTGTTACGAGTTTTCTTGTGGGCGTGACACGCCTGTCGCGGCGGAGTATGGGTAGCAGATAAGCGCGTGGCGGACGGCTCGCGCAGGACCAAAAAAAGCTGCCATCGAGATGGCAGCTTCAAATCCAGGATTTACGAGCCCCGGCCCCTGGCAGGCCGGGTTACAGACACACAATGCCGCTTAGAACTTTTTGCTGTACTGAAGGCCCAGAGAGTTTTGGGACATTTCGATGGTTTCGGTTCCACCGGGGCCCATCGGAGGAGGCATTGCGGGACCAGTAACCGAATTCTTCTTTGCATGCATGAAGAATCCGCTGAGTTCATCTGACTTAGAAAGCTTGATCGTGCCCCCGAGGGTGAAGTGTTGCTCCATCACGCCCGGCGCGAGAATATTGAAAGTCACATCTCGACTCTGGATGGGGTTATCCCCCCGGTTGTACCCTGCGCGTAGTGTTAGAGTGGGGCTTATCTCCCACTGCACACCAAGCTTCACCACGTTGACATCCCGCCAGCCGAAACCGGGACCCTGGACCGATCCTAGTGGTGCCTGGTTGGTACTAGGATTCGCCACAGACGCGACACCAGAATATTCAATACGCTGATAGTCCAGTGCGATTTGAATACTGGGGGCCGCCTGAAGGGCAACACCTATTACGTAGTTAGCAGGAATATCAAAGTCTCCCCCCTCGGCGAAAAGTGCAGCGTACTTCTTAAACCGCTCCATATTAACCTTCGGCGAATAGCTGGCACCGATAGAAGTGAAGTCACTAACTTTGTTGAGATACCCAATGCGAACTCCGAAACCCGAGCTGCTGTCGGTTCCGATGTTCCCCCCCGCCGTATTTTGAATGCCGAAGCCTTGCAATCCATAGGCCTCAAACTGCTGATAAACGAGCAAAGGCGACACACCAACCGCTACCCGATCGGTGAATTTGTATGCAACGGTGGGCGCAACGATGAGTTGCATGAGGTCGACCCCCAGCTTACCCTGACCACCCAATAAATTCGAAGACCCCCAACCAGCTGGCGTCGGATACTCCGTGTTCATGCCCCCATTGCCATAGACGGTGAGGTTCAAGCCGATCTTGTCAGAATAGGCCATGTTGTAACCAAACTCCGGGACCAGAAAGAAATTTTTGTCACTCTCCACCGAGGCATCAGCGGCGCCTGGTTGCGGCGCCTGACTGCCAACCCTAGTCGCCGACCGCTTCGGGCTAAAAACATCGACACCCAGATCCCAGCGATTACCGGCAAAGGCCGCCGCCGCCGGGTTGTTTGCGCCTGCGAACGCATCGTGGGTCATCGCCACCGCCGCGCCGCCCATACCCTTTGCCTTAATGCCATAACCGTGTGCGAAGTACCCATTGGTAGCCTGCGCGCCTGAGGCTGCAAGGGCCAAGCCCAGGGCGACCGCGGTGAGGCGGGGAAGTTGATGAAGCTTCATAGTCTGTCTCCTCGTTTATAAATCGTTCTTATAGAGGGCGCTTTTTATCTACCCTGCAAGTCAGGCGCCCATCCGCCCCGCAGAATATTTTTTATGGCGGTCCCCGCCTTGGCAGGGTCCGCGCCTATGAAACTAGAACTCGCCCTTGGAGGCCCGCTCCATCATTTCGTACATGGTCTGCCGGACATGCCAGGCCTCCTCCTTCAGCGGCGAGGGCAGCTTGCGGCCCATCTTCACCATCATGTCCATGTTGAGGGTGTAGAGCCAGAGCCCATCATCCTTTTCCAAGAGCGTGACCCGACACGGCATGTAGGCGGCCATATGAGGGCTGAAGTCGGCCATGCGACGCGCGATCATGGGGCTGCAAAAGTTATAGATCGTCAGAATCTTTTCTTTACGACCCGTGCGGGCCTCAATCTCACGAGACAGCGGCAGTGTGCCGACGTCACGCATGTTCTTCTCAGTGGCAACGATCTTGAGAATCTGCTCGACCTCTTCAACGGTGACACCCGGCTTTACCTTGCGCTCCCAGGTGGTGGCGACCGCGATATCCCCTTCCCCTTCAATCCACCGATCCCAGAGCTTCAGGGCCTCGGCGCCGGCGCCGTCTTCCAGTTTTCCCAGTGTGGAAATCGTGGCGCATCCTGACAGACCGAGTACCGCAACCGCCATGGAAGCTAGGGTGATTGTTCGAATAAACCGCATAGATGTCTCCTCGTCGTTTTTCTTGTCATGCGTTGTTATGCATCGTCATTGCGGGGCTGTGTTTTGCTAGACAGACTATGACTTCTACACATACCCTAGGGGGTAAGGTATGCGATCTGTTTGCTGCTTGTCAATTGGGGGGTACTCCCAAAGCGCCATAACGATTGCTGGCATACTCGATTTGATTCCTTCGCCCTCAACTCTTCCCCAGGAGGCTTGATCGCTATGGTGCAAGGCACAAAGAAGACCGTTCGTACAAAGCCCCAAGATGCCGCTGTCCTCGCGTCGCTACCCCGCTCCCCAGAAGAACAACATGCCTATCGGTCCGAGTACCAGAAAGACGTCACCAATCGCCTGAGGCGCATCCAGGGTCAGGTGGGGGCGATTCTTGAGATGATCGAATCCGACCGCTCGTGCGAAGACATTGCCCAGCAGATGTCCGCCGTACGCAAGGCGATGGACAAGGCCTTCTACCGCATGATGACCTGCAGCGTCATGGAGGCGGCTGGCGTCTGCGAAGTCGACCGACTCAAAGAACTCGAGCGGTCTACCCGAATACTCGAACGCTACGCGTGAGGGGCACCCCGCGGCCTTGTGCCCGAAAGACTGGCGTTCGCGGTGGTCGCTTGGATCGGATTGAAGATCACAATAGGAGCGACCTTCAAAGACGCAGGCAGGCCGGAAGTGCAGCGCGCCCGGCATAGTGGGCCTGCGAGCCGAGCGACTCTTCGATGCGAAGCGCCTCATTCCATTTCGCCATGCGCTCCGACCGGGCAAAAGAACCCACCTTAAGCTGGCCAGTATTCCATCCCACCGCCAGGTGCACGATCATGACGTCTTCGGTTTCCCCAGAGCGGGCAGAGACAACCTGTCCCCATCCATGACGGTCGGCAGCATGCATCGCAGCGGCCGTCTCTGAAACGGTGCCCACCTGGTTCGGTTTGAGCAAGACCGCATTGCAGGCCCCCTGCCCTGCAGCCGCCTCTACCAGGTCGGCACGGGTGACAAGATAGTCGTCTCCGACAATCTGAATGCGATGTCCCCAGCGCGCGGTGAACTGCCGCATCCCCGCCTCATCGTCCTCGGCCACCGGGTCTTCAATCGAGAGAATCGGGTAGCGCTCTATCCAGCCTGACAAGACCGCGATCCACTCTTCGGTGGTGTAGCGTCGCCCCTCCAGCCCGAGTTGATAGACCCCATTACGCCGAAACTCCGAGGCTGCGATATCCAGAGAGATTGCCACCTGATCGTATCGGTAGCCTGCCCGGTCAATGGCCCGTGTGAGGGTCTCTAAGGCCTCCTCATTTGAGGCAAAGTCGGGCCACCATCCCCCCTCATCGGCCACACCGGCCCGACGCCCACGGTCTTGCATGATCTCGCCCGCAGCCCGATAGACCTCTGCAGTCATCACCATAGCCTCATCGAAAGATTCCGCCCCCACGGGCATTACCAGAAAATCCTGAATATCGACCCGACGGCCTGCATGGGCACCCCCACCAAAGATCTGGATCTCCGGCAGGGGAAGCCGCACCGACCGACCCTGCGCCAGGTACTGCCATACCGGTAGGCGCACGTCTCGGGCGGCCGCATGAAGCACGGCAAAGGAGGTCGCAATGAGGGCGTTGCCACCGATCTCGGCCCGCGTGGCCGAGGCATCCAGGGCCATGAGTCGTTGATCGATTGACAGCAGATCCTCTACAGGCAACCCAAGAATCGTGGGGCGTATGCGATCGCGAACATGACCAATCGCCCTCTGAACATCAAAGCCTCCCAGCAGGGGGCCGCCATCGCGAAGGTCTACGGCCTCTCGACTTCCCCGCGAGGCACCCGCCGGTGCAATCCCACGGCCCATCACACCACTGGAGAGCCCCACCTCCACCTCGACGGTCGGACGCCCGCGAGAATCCCAGATACGCCGGGCCTGGACAGACTGAATTAGGGAAGGCATACGGTACGACTCCAATCATCGAGAAGATCTTGGGGGGAACTGCAGGGCTGCTCAATATGGGAAACCGCAAAGCGACGCACCCGCTCCTGGTCCTCTGACGCCGTCAGATACTCCACGGGCGACTTTCCATCCACACGCGCAAGCAGCATCGCCGCGAGCAGCTCCGCCACACGGGCAGAAAGATCAGCAGGCGGCTCCCAGGATACCCATGGCGCGTAGGCATCGAGAAGATGGGTGAAGCTCTTGAGATAGTGAGAACGAAAGGCGGGGCGCCAGACGCATTTGAGAAGCAGGTGATTCAAACAGAACGCGACATCGAATGCGGGGTCTCCATAGACAGCGCACTCCGCATCCAGAAAGACGGGGCCGCGGGGCCCCACCAGAATATTCTTGGGGCTCACATCGCCATGCACAAGCGCACGACGCATGCCGTAGGTACGTTCGACCAACGCGTTCAGTGCAGGCTCAAGCTGCCGATGCCTACGACCGGCTTCGACAAAGTAGGGCTCAAGCCGCAAGGCATAGAACTGGTCTTGATGTGCGAACTGCTCAGCGAGCGCCGGGCGGTTGGCGGTGGCAGCGTGGATCTGGCCGAGACGGCTTCCGACCGCCTCCGCAACGGACGGGTCAACCTTTCCATCGCGTAATTGCCCCTTCCAGACCGGATATTGATCGTGCGGCAGGTACTGCATCGCAAAGCTCTGAGAAACAAGATCGTGGCCCAAGACTTCTGGCACCCATGCCAGATCAAGCCCCGATACGAGCCGAATCCAATCCACTTCGGCCGCGTTTCTGGCTACCGGGGCATGCCACACCGCCGCAACCCGAAGTTGCGACAAGGCCTGCTTGATGCAGAAGGTGCCCTCTGCCGTATCAACCCGAACGATCAACGACGAGACACCGCCCACCAAGGGTGTGAAGACACGGCCAGCAGACGGCCCGCCTAGGCCCATGCGATCGAGGGCAGCGTGCAATCCCGCGCGGTCGCTATCGGAGAGTTCCATGGCCGTGAGTATCACCTAAATCCAGGGAAAACCTCGTACACTTTTGACTCACGAGATTCCAATTCCAGACACCCAGGCCACAGAACAAAGGAGACAGATTGCTATGAATAAGCCCGTTGAAATGACCGCCGAACTCTTGGCCACGCAGGCAGAAGAAAACCGAAATCGGTCTGTCTATGAGCCCGATCAACCGGGGCGTATCTTCCCCCAGCGGCCCGTGTTCAAAGACCATGCCTCAGAGCGTCAGTACCGAAAGACCCATCTCGTGGCGGCCTGCCGGGCCTTCGCGCAGCACCATCTGGACTATGGCTTTGCTGGTCATCTCACCATCCGCGACCCGGAGTTTCCCGACCTCTATTGGACCAACCCCATGGCGGTGCATTTCTCCCAGGTAAAGCTCTCCAAC
Source organism: uncultured Bordetella sp. (assembly GCA_964556335.1). Taxonomy (GTDB): domain Bacteria; phylum Pseudomonadota; class Gammaproteobacteria; order Burkholderiales; family Burkholderiaceae_A; genus Hahnella. Next base: position 6,355 of record CAZKWK010000084.1, read on the forward strand.
CTCATTCTCGTGAACCACCAAGGCGAAGTGGTGGAAGGCCGTCATGGCGTGAACCGGGCGGGCTTCGTATTGCACGCGGCGGTGCATGAAGCGCACCCCGATATCGTTGCCATGTGCCATGCTCATACGGTCTACGGAACCGCTTTCGCATCCCTCGGCTGCCCCATCGTGCCAATCTCTCAAGACGCGGCCGTCTTCTTTGAAGACCATGTGGTGATCCAGTCCGAAAGCGGGAAGGTGGCTGTCAGTGAAAAGGCAGGGCATTCGGTGGCCCCCTACTTCAAAGGCGTCAAGGCCGCGATTCACCAGAACCACGGGCTCTTTACCGCCAGTCGCCACAGCATCGACGCGGCAGCCTTCTGGTTTATTGGCCTAGAGCGGGTCTGCCAGCAACAACTGCTGGTAGAGGCCACAGGCCGCACGCCCACACTCGTGCCGCCAGAGATGGCGCGTTACAGTCGCGAACATGTAGGAAGCGAATACATCGGCTGGCTACATTTCCAGGTGCTCTATGAGCAGATCGCAGCCACCCAGCCTGATATGTTCGATTAGGCCAGCGGCAGTTCAACCCGTACCCAGGCCCCGCCAGTCTCGGGGTCGTTCTGCCATGCAATGCGTCCCCCGTGGCTCTCCGCAATTGTCTGCGAGAGCCAGAGTCCGATTCCCGAGCCCCCTGGCTTGGAGCTCACAAATACCTCCATGTCCTTGAAATTTACCGACTTAGGGAATCCCGGGCCATCATCGCGCACCAGACAGACGGCTAGGCGACCCTCTCGTTGCAGACTGACCCAGAGATTGCCGTCGGGATGGCTCTGTCGAATCGCCTCAATTGCGTTATTCATCAGATTAAAAACGAGCGTCTGCAGCTGCACCGCATCGCCAAGAACCTGAACAGAGGGATCGATAGAGGCGCGAACCTGTACCTTCGCCTCTGCACAGTAACCCTCCACCGTCTTGAGTACGCCACCCACCACATCGGCGAGGCATACCGCGCTGTGCTGCGCTGTGCCTTTCTGAAACAAGGCCCGTAGCCGCGTGACAATCGAGTAGAGGCGTTCAGACTCCGAGACCACCTCATGCAGTGCCTCTCTCGCTGGCTCGAGATCTGGCCGCTCGCGTACCAGCCGCTCGACAAAGCCAAGATTGAGCCGTATGGCGGTAAGGGGCTGGCTGAGCTCATGGGTGAGGCTACCCGCCATCATCCCTAGTCCCGCCACATTAGTCATCACCGAGGCACGCTTGAGGTTCTCGTTTTTTTCCTGAATCACCTGCCGCAACCGTTGATTCGTGGTCTCAGCGTCCATGAGCTGCGCAACCACCCGCTGCTTCTGAGAAGACAGCCGTTCCAGCCGCAACTGCACAAAACCAAACTGGCCAATCACGAAGCCAATCAGAGCAAGGAGCAGAATCGCGGCCTGATCAACACTGGGATAGAACGTATCTTGTCTGGCCTCGGTACCAAGAAAAAGGCCCACTGCACGAATGAGGAAACCTAACGCAATCAGAGCCCCCATGACCGACAGCAAGAGGGCGCCACCCCTGCGGGTCTCACGGTGGATGCGTAACGACTGAAGTGAAAATTCCACAAAGAAGAAGACATGCACCGCGTTCACAAAGATCATTCGGCGTACGGGGTCCACGTCGAGTATCCACATCGCCCAGAAAATCCCCAGGTAGGCTGCAGCGATAGGCCCGTGGCGTAACAGCAAGCTCCGGCGCATGCGTTCTGCGGAAAACTCGCGTTCCACCATCAATACCGCGACGCGACAGAGATAGGCCAACATGAAGAGCATATGCGACACCATGAAACTCATCCATGGCGGGACCGCATCGCGTAAGCCCACAAGCAACGCGCCCAACCCCATACTGACCCATGCAAGATTCCACAAGCCAATCTGCAGATCAGTCGTCTTTCGCGTCGACAGATAGAGGCTAAAGGGCACAACCAGGTAGACGATTCCGACCACCAGGTAGAGCGTTCGAATATCCATTAGAAAACAGGCATCATTTGCACGTAATGAAAGAGACAACATTATTGCGTGGATCGCTGATCTATGAACCACCAAAAGACTGAAGTCCATGCAAAGGGTAGTCGCGCATTC
>CAZKWK010000085.1:0-3277 GCA_964556335.1 uncultured Bordetella sp.
GGTCTCGCTTGGGACGCCCCATGGGCACCCTGGCCTGTGCCACCGTTACGGGGATGTCGAACTGTGCGAATGCCTCAACGAAGGCGCCCATAGGGGCGAATGATCCGAAGTCGATCGTTGTTCCAGCCCAGTCAAAGATGACGGCTTTTACCTTCTGCATAGAAATCTCCCTAAGCATGTTCGTGGTGTGAGACGAGGCCCGTATTGTGCGGGGCAATCTGGGTGTTTTTGTGTCCACGACCTCGTGGGAAGGCCGCAATCGCAGACTGTCATCGTCTTGTCATAAAACAGTCCTTGTCTTGTAAGAATTCGCCGAGATCATGACCACTCCTCTGAACCCTCTTTTTTTGGGAGTGTCTTGCGATGTCCTTCTCTTCCCTACGCCGCGGTCTCTTAAGCGCCTGCGTCGCCCTGCCGCTGGTATCGGCAGCCCTGGCGGTCTCTGCGCAATCTAAGACTGAGTTGCTGGTTTACACCGCTCTTGAGGCCGATCAGATTCAGGCCTACAAGAAGTCTTTTGAGGCCCAGAATCCGACCATTGAGCTCAAAATTGTCCGCGACTCTACCGGCATCATCACGGCCAAGCTCTTAGCCGAGAAGTCCAATCCACAGGCGGATATCGTCTGGGGCCTGGCAGCAACCTCCCTCATGCTTCTCGACAAAGAGGGCATGCTCGCTCCGTACGCGCCCAAAGGCCTAGAGAAAGTGAAGGCCTCGATGCGTGACCCTCGCACAACCCCGTCTTGGGTCGGGATGGATGTCTGGTCGTCGGCCATCTGCTTCAACACAGCAGAGGCTGGAAAAAAGAATCTCCCCAAGCCCACCTCCTGGCAGGACCTTACGAACCCTGTGTACAAGGGTCAGATCACCATGCCCCATCCTGCAAGTTCCGGAACAGGCTACCTGATGGTCTCTGCCTGGCTGCAACTCATGGGTGAGCAGAAGGGTTGGGCCTACATGGATGCCCTGCATCAAAACATTGGCGTCTACACGCATTCCGGTAGTAAGCCCTGCCGTCAGGCGGGTGCCGGCGAGTATGCCGTGGGTCTGAGCTTTGAGTACCGTGCGAACAAGACCAAAAAAGATGGTGCGCCGATTGATATCGTTCTGCCCAAAGAAGGGCTGGGCTGGGATATGGAGGCCACCGGCATCATGAAGTCGACCAAGAAGATGGCGGCGGCACGTGCGCTGGCCGACTGGTCTGTCTCTCAAGAGGCCAATCAGCTCTATGCACAGAACTTTGCAGTCGTTGCCATTCCCGGCATTCAGCAAAAGCTCGAGTTCATTCAGGGCGATATTGAGAAGATGCTGATTAAGAATGATTTCGCGATGGCTGCGGCCAATCGTGAAAGGTCTTAGCCGAGTGGAGTCGTCGCTACGAGAGTAAGGCAGAGCCTAAGTAAGCCTTGTCTTTGAGTTGAATCGGTCAGCTGCCGTTGCCATGGCGCAGTTAGAGGTACAGGGGCTGGCCAGGGCCTCCCGTGGAGTCTGGGTGCTTAAAAATATGTCCCTCTCGGTGGACGAGGGGGAGTTCGTTTGTCTCCTAGGGCCCTCGGGATGCGGTAAGACGACGCTACTGCGGATTATCTGCGGTATCGATCGCCCCTCCCAGGGTCATCTTTTTTTTGATGGATCTGAGATCACCCACCTGCCGCCTCAGCGCCGTAGGTTCGGGGTGGTGTTTCAGTCGTATGCGTTGTTCCCCAATCTCACCGCAGAGCAGAACGTGCGCTATGGCCTGCAGAGCCTAAAGGGCCCACAACAACGAGAGCGTGCCCAAGAAATGCTTGCGTTGGTAGGGCTCGAGGCCTATGGAGAACGGTTTCCTGCCCAACTCTCCGGTGGGCAGCAGCAGCGGGTCGCGCTTGCCCGCGCGCTCGCGCCGCAGCCTGCACTCCTTCTCTTAGACGAGCCGCTATCCGCCCTTGATGCCAAGGTACGCGAGGGCCTGCGGCACGAAATCGTGGCGATTCAACGTCGCCTTGGTATTCCAACCATCATGGTCACCCATGATCAAGAGGAAGCCTTGGAAATGGCCGATCGCGTGGTCCTGATGGATAACGGGGAGATTGCCCAAGAGGACTCCCCCTTGAATCTTTATCGTGCGCCGACCAGTCGATTCTCCGCGGGATTTGTGGGGCGGGTGAATCTCCTATCAGCCGTCATCGAAGAGGAGGGCCTGCGTATCGGCCCCACCCTTTGGCCGGCCCATCCCTGCTGGTCAGCGCCTTGTGATGTGGGAGCCTCCGTGACCTTGGCGGTCCGACCGCAGCAGATTTCCATTTTTCCAGAGGGCTCGAGTCTCCCGTTGTTAGATATCGCGGATGATGCAGTGGTCTTGCCTGGTCGCGTGACCCACGTGCGCTTTGCCGGTGCGTCTTGGGGCCTCGAAGTCCAGTGCGAGGCGCTGAATCAGGTGCTTCGGGTCGAGCAGATGAATATTGGCCAGGCCACCGCGCCCTGGGGTACCGACTCCCGGGTACTCTTAGCGATCCCGCATGCTGCCTTGCTGCCAGTCCCAGCAAGTGCCTCGTTGTGAGATCTCCTGCAGGCTTTACCTTATCCGCGTTTGATCGACAGGGGCAGTGGCTGGTCGCAGCACTCCTGCTCGGCCTCGGCCTACTCTTTGTCTTTGCACCGCTGGCGTGGCTCTTGGTGCGTAGTGTCTATAGTCCGGAGGGCGAGTTTGTTGGCCTAGCCCAGTTTGCAATGTATCTCGATACTCCCAGTCTGCAAGACTCGTTGGCGCGCAGCCTGCGTCTGTCGGCTGTTGCGGCATTCATCACTAGTCTTCTTGCCTTCGGTTTTGCCTTTAGTCTCTGTATGACGGCCATGCCGGGTAAGCGCCTCTTTCGCGGGGTTGCCCTGATTCCATTGATGTCGCCATCGTTGCTGATGGCCATCAGCCTGGTCTATTGGTTTGGTAACCAGGGCGCATTAAAGTCATGGATGGAAACGGGCACGATCTATGGCGAGTTAGGGATTGTCTTGGGTTCTATTCTCTGGACATTCCCCCATGCCCTGATGATTCTTATGACCAGCCTGGCCACCCAGGATGGTCGGCTGGCAGAGGCGGCACGCACCCTCGGTGCAGGGCCTTGGCGCATCTTTCTCACGATCACGCTACCCCAGTGTCGCTACGGTCTGCTCATGTCTTTTGTCCTGGTATTCGTGCTGGTGATCACCGACTTTGGGGTAGCCAAAGTCATCGGTGGGCAGGCCAATGTCTTGGCCACGGATCTCTATCGACAGGTGATTGGCCAGCAGAACTTCTCGA
>CAZKWK010000085.1:3287-8427 GCA_964556335.1 uncultured Bordetella sp.
GGTTCCTTGTCGCCGGGGGTTGGGCCGCAGGACCTCTCGGTGGGGGGCGGTGGTTGGCGTCTTTCTCTTGCTGCCTGCCTTCGGCGCGTTCTTTCTAGAGCGGTACTTTCGGGCCCGGCAGTCCGCCGCGCTCACGGCCCGTGCGGTCATCGCGCAGCCCTCAGAGAGTCGCATGCTTGCGTTGATCGCCACGTTATTCTGCAGCGTTCTAGGCCTGGTGTTTATCGCCATGATTGGTATGGCAATCGTTGCCGCGTTTGTGTCGTTCTGGCCGTACAACCTGAGCCCTACTCTGAAGCATTTCCAGTTCGATGACATGGATGGCGGAGGCTGGCAGACTTACTGGAATTCCCTTCAGATGGCTGGCGGTGCCGCGATGATTGGCGCGGTAGCGGCATTCTTTTCCGCCTGGGTGGTGGAGAAGTCGCGCATTGGGCAGGGGATGCGAGAGTCGCTGAATCTTATGGCCACGCTACCCATGGCGATTCCGGGGCTTGCGCTGGGGCTTGGCTACATTCTCTTCTTTAACTGGCCGTATCAGCCTCTGCAGTTTCTCTATGGCAGTCTTTCGATACTAGTGCTTTGTACGGTAGTACATTTTTTCTCCACTGCCCACCTGACGATGTTGGCAAGCCTCAAGCAACTGGACAGGGAGTTCGAGCATGTCTCAGAGACGCTTGGCCACTCCTTCCTCCGGACCCTTTTCTCGGTCACGATTCCCATGAGTCTGCCCGCCATTCTTGAGGTGGCTGGCTACTTCTTTGTGAACGCGTTGACCACAGTCTCGGCTGTGGTCTTTCTCTATGCGCCTGAGACGCAGCTGGCGTCAGTGGCCGTTCTTAACATGGACGATGCCGGCGATGTGGCCCCGGCGGCGGCTATGGCCGTTCTGATTTTCTTTACCGCTGCAGCGGGGCGTCTGCTCTTTGGACTCTTTAGTCATTTTATTCTTTCGCGCACACAGCAATGGAGACAACGATGACGCGACAGGTATTCGATTTGTTGGTCGTAGGGGCGGGTATCGTGGGCCTTGCGCACGCACTTGCATCCGCACGCAAGGGGCTGCGGGTTGCGGTGGTCGAACGCGGTAGTCGCTGCACTGGGGCATCGATTCGCAATTTTGGTTTCGTTACGGTAACCGGTCAGCGGGCGGGGGACACCTGGCGCAGGGCCCGCAGAAGTCGAGACATATGGGCCGAGGTGGCACCACAGGCGGGTATTTCCATCTGTCATCAAGGGCTCTGGGTCCTGGGGCGACGGCCCGAGGCAGGGGCCGTTTTGGAGGCGTTCTCCCAGACAGATATGGGGGCCGAGTGTCGGCTTGTCTCTGCCTCGCGCCTACCGGATGAGGCCCCTTTGCTGCGCAGCCAAGGGGCCTGGGGTGCGCTCTACAGCCCCCATGAACTTCGGGTGGAGTCGAAAGACGCGGTCGGACAGCTGGCGCAATGGCTTCAGGAGGCCTTTGGCGTGGTCTTTTTCTTCGGCCAGGAGGTACTGGCGGTGGATCTGCCTCTGGTCATTACCCCCCAGCAACGCCTTACCGCGGACCGGGTGGTACTCTGCCCAGGCACCGAGCTGACTGGTGTGGCAGAGCCCTATCTGCGGCCCTTTCGGCTGGGCCTGACACAGCTACAGATGCTGCGGCTGGTGCCGCAGTCCTCTATTACGCTGCCGGCGGCGGTCATGTCTGACCTCAGCCTTGTGCGGTATGCGGGTTACACAGGGCTAGGGGTGCATCAGCCACTGCTCGACCGACTCGCCGCCGAGCAGCCTGAGGCGCTTGACGCAGGGGTGCACCTCATTGCGGTACAAAGCACCGACGGCAGCCTTGTCGTGGGGGATTCCCATCACCCGGCTGACCAGGTTCTGCCTTTCTCACGCCCGGTCATTGACCGTCTCATTCTGGATGCACTCGAGGAGACGATCGCGCTTCAGGGGTATCGGCTCAAAGACCAGTGGCTGGGTTGGTACCCCTTGGGTGGTCCATCCGATGCGCTGATCCTCGCTCCCGACCCCATGATGCGGGTTGTCAGTGTGACTAGTGGCACGGGGGCGAGCACTGCCTTTGCCATTGCGGAAGAAGTCCTTGACGCCTGGTAGACGGGAGATGCAAAAGGCCGTCATCTTCGTCATCGATTTGTCATATTTCGCTGGCATTGTTCGCTGTTTCTGTAGAAAGGACTGTCCATGCGCGTAGGTATCAATGGTATGGGCCGTATTGGCCGACTGGCCATGCGGGCAGCTATGGGGGCTGCAGACCGGCCAGACGATGACCCCCGTGCGGGCAATCGGCTCGATATTGCACACATCAACGAACTCAAGGGCGGCGTGGCGGCTACCGCCCACCTCTTGGCCTTTGATAGCGTCCAAGGGCGCTGGAAGGCAGACATTCAGGCCCATGAAGAGGACCAGACCATTCATGTCCACGGCAAGAAGGTCACCTTCTCCAGTGCAGGGCAGCCGGGTGATGTTCCCTGGGGCGACCTTGGGGTAGAGGTGGTTCTCGAGTGCACAGGCAAGTTTCTCTCGCCAGAGTCACTACAGGGGCACTTCGATCGCGGAGCAAAACGGGTGATTGTCTCGGCGCCCGTAAAGTTTGATGCGGTCTTAAATGTGGTGGTGGGTGTCAACGAATCACTTTACGACCCCTCGCGCCATCGCATTGTCACCGCGGCTTCCTGCACGACCAACTGCCTGGCCCCGGTCGTGAAAGTGGTGCACGAGAATCTTGGTATTCGCCACGGGCAGATTACGACGATTCATAATCCCACTAACACCAATCTGGTGGTCGATGCCCCCCACAAAGACCTGCGTCGTGCGCGTAGCGCCATGCTTAGCCTTGCGCCCACGACGACGGGCAGTGCCACCGCGATTGCGCTGATCTACCCCGAGCTTAAGGGCAAGCTCAATGGCCATGCGGTGCGTGCCCCCAACCTCAATGCCTCGCTCACCGACTGTGTCTTTGAGTTACAGAAGGCCACCAGCGTGGAAGAAGTCAACGCCCTTTTTGCGCAGGCGGCACGCGGTGCGCTCGCTGGTATTCTCGGTTACGAAACCTTGCCTCTGGTCAGTGCCGACTATGCCCGCGATACCCGCAGCAGTATTGTGGATGCGCCTTCCACCATGGTGACCGACGGCACACTCCTAAAGGTCTATGCCTGGTATGACAACGAAATGGGCTATGCCTGTCGAATGGTAGATCTCGCCTGCCATATGGACACGGCGGGTTTTTGATACGTGTCTGACGCAGCCAACCCACAGGCCAATGTAGGCCTACGGTGGTATCTGTCTGTTACGGCTGCCTATTGGGGTTTTACACTGACCGACGGCGCCTTGCGTATGTTGGTTCTGCTCCACTTTTTTAAACTTGGCTATTCGCCCTTCACGCTGGCTTTCCTTTTTTTACTCTACGAGGCTGCTGGCATTGTGGCTAATCTCATCGGGGGTTGGTTAGCCACCCGGTTCGGCATTCCCCGCATGCTGGTGGTGGGGCTTTCTACCCAGATCCTCGGATTCCTACTCTTGTCGGCAGTCTCCCCCGACTGGTCTGCCACCCTATCGGTCGCCTGGGTCGTCATGGCTCAGGGTGTCTGTGGTATCGCCAAAGACCTCACGAAAACCGCCAGCAAGTCGGCTATCAAGGTCTCAGCGGGTGAAGGATCGTCGCGGTTGTTCAAATGGGTAGCCTGGTTTACCGGAAGTAAGAACGCCATGAAAGGTGTGGGATTCTTCTTGGGCGGGTTCTTGCTTCAGGCGGTAGGTTTTCAGTCGGCGCTTTGGCTTATGGCCAGCGCGTTGGCTGCGGTTCTTATCGCGGTATTGGTCTTTCTTCCCTTTGAGTTCGGAAAGGCGAAGGCCTCGAAGTCTGCAAAAGAGTTTCTCTCCAAGTCAAGGGCACTCAATCTCTTATCCGCTGGTCGTATGGCGCTCTTCGGTGCACGGGATGTCTGGTTTGTGGTCGGGGTTCCTGTGTTTCTGTACGCCCATGGCTGGACCTTCACCATGGTGGGGGGCTTCATGGCGGTCTGGACGATTGGCTACGGCCTGGTACAGGCGATTGCGCCGAGTCTTGTGGGGCGCAGTACCGATGGCCTGTCACGTGAGGTGCCTGCGGCTCGACTCTGGGCGGGCCTGTTAACCCTGGTGCCGCTCGCATTGGCACTTGTGGTCTGGAAGGCCTGGGCGCCGGTGGATATCTGGCTTGTGTTGGGCCTAGGTGTCTTTGGATTTCTCTTTGCGGTCAACTCTTCGGTGCATTCTTATCTGGTGCTTGCCTATGCGGGCTCGGAGAAGGCGGCCGAAGACGTCGGCTTCTACTACGCGGCAAATGCCGCGGGGCGGTTTCTGGGCACGTTGCTGTCCGGATTGCTCTATGGCTGGGGCGGGCTTGAGGCCTGCCTGATTGGGTCAGCCGTCATGCTCTTCATCTGCCTGCTCTTTACTCTGGCTATGCCTGCGCGGGCGACTGAAGAACTGTCATCAAACCGTAATCTTTCCTAAGTAGAGTCCCGGGTGAAACGTGTATCAAGTCATTCAGTAAACGCTTGGGTTTCGTATAAGGCAGTTTCCTCCAACCACTCTCGATGAGGCGTATTGTCATGAGAAGATCGTTTATCAAATCCCTGATCGGTGGCGCCGCTTTGGCCTTCGGTCTGAATGCCGCCACAGCTGCCGATATTACTGGTGCTGGCGCTACCTTCCCTTATCCCATTTTCGCGAAATGGGCCGAAGACTATAAAAAGGCTACTGGAGTCGGGCTGAATTATCAGTCCATCGGGTCGTCCGGCGGTGTTCGTCAGATTCGCGCCAAAACCGTCACATTTGGGGCCACCGATGCGCCCGTGGGCGGTGCCGATCTGGATAAAGACGGTATGGTGCAGTTCCCCGTCATTCTTGGTGGCGTCGTTCCCGTGTTTAACCTCGAGGGCTTCAAGCCCGGTGAGCTGCGTGTGACTGGTGAGGTCTTGGCGGAAATGTTCATGGGCTGGATCGTGAATTGGAATGACCCCAAGATCGCCGCGCTGAACCCTGGTAAAAAACTGCCTGACCAGACAATTACCGTAGCCCACCGTGCAGACGGTTCAGCTGCACCCGCGGCACACGTCGCACCACGTCTTCCATGTCGAGGAACGGTCGAGCA